>DATMIG010000274.1:0-14665 GCA_035554335.1 Burkholderiales bacterium | reverse complement strand
GAGCGTCGGAAACGGCCGCCGCGTGCCATACCAGGCGAACTTGTTGGAGCACTGCGACTGCGTCGTGCCGAAATCGGCGGAGCGCCGTACGGCCGAGTTCGCGCCGTCGGCGCCGACGACGAGGTCGTAGCCGTCGAAGCTCGCGAGCGTGGTCTCGTATTCCGGCTCGATGCCTACGGTGGCGAGCTGCTGGCGCAGGAGCCGCAGGAGATGCAGCCGGCCGATCGCCGAGAAGCCGATGCCGTCGATCACCACGCGCTCGCCGCGATGCACGACCGTGAGATCGGTCCACTGCTCCATCTGCGGCGTGATGAGCTCGTACGTCGTCGGATCGTCGGCGCGCAGGAACTCGAGGGCCTTGTCGGAGAAGACGAGGCCGAAGCCGAACACCGCGTCGGCCGGGTTCTGTTCGACGACGCGGATGCGCCACGCCGGCTGCGCGCGCTTCGCGAGATAGGCGAAATAGACGCCGGCCGGCCCGGCGCCGACCACGAGGACGTTCACTTCAGGATGCGGGTGGCTTGTTGACCTGCTCGACGATCTTCTGGATCTGCTTCTGCAGGCGCTGCACGGCGTTGACCGCGGTCTTCATGTATTCGACACGTTCGGCGAGCGACAGGCGCTCGAAGTCCGCGTCGGAGAGGATCATGAATCCGACGCCTGGTCCGTCCGGTGTGGAGCTCATCGGGGAATGTTATCCCCAGATCGCCCGCGCGGCGTCGACGCAGAGCTTCAGCTTCGCGCGCTCATCCGCCTCCGTCACCGGATTGCCGCCCATCGTGCTCGCGAACCCGCACTGCGGGCTGATGGCGAGGCGGGAGGCGTCGACGTACTTCGCCGCTTCGTCGGCGCGCCGGCGCAGCTCATCCACTTTCTCGAGCTGGGGCGTCTTCGAGCTGACGAGGCCGAGCACCGCGCCTTTCCCCTTGGGCAGGTATTTAAGAGGCGCGAAACCGCCGGCGCGCGGCGTGTCGAACTCCAGCAGAAAATGATCGACGTTCGTGCGGCCGAAGAATTTCTCCGCCACCGAGTCGTAGCCGCCTTCCGAGAGGTACATGCCCTTGTAGTTGCCGCGGCAGACGTGGACGCCGATGGTCATGTCCTTCGGCTTGCCCTTCACCGCCTCGTTGATCGCGCCGATGTAGAGCTCGACGAGGCGGTCCGGATCCTCGCCGGCCGACTTCACTTTCTCGCGCGCCGCCGGATCGCAGAGGATGGCCACGGCTACTTCGTCGATCTGCACGTAGCGGCAGCCGGCCGCGGCCAGCTCGGCGATCTCCGCCTGGTAGACCTTCCCCAGGTCGGCGAAAAAGGCCTCGGCGTCGCCGTAGGCCGATGCCCAGTCGGTGAAGCGGTAGAAGTGCATCGTCGATGGCGCCGGCATCGTGATCTTGCCGGTCGCTTTCGTATTCGCCTTCACGAAGCGGTATTCGTCCAGTGTGATGGCTGCCGCGCGCTTCACCTTTTGATCGGCGTAGGGCGCCGTGAACTCGCTCTCGTGCCCCGCGGCGTCGTGGAACTTGAGCACGGCCGGCTTGATGGAGAAGCCGGCGAGGCGCACGAACTTCTCCCAGTAGGAGGTGCGCCGGAACTCGCCGTCGGTCGCGACCTGCAGCCCGCAGTCCTCCTGCAGCCGGATGGCGTCGCGGATGGCCTCGTCCTGTGCTGCACGCAATGCGGCGTCGTCGATCCGGTTTTCGGCGCGGGCGCGGAACGCTTCGCGCAGCTTCTTCGGACGCAGCAGGCTGCCGATATGGTCGGCGCGGGCGGGCAGGGCCATCTGGACTCCTCTCTATTGATCTATAGAATGGTAGCCGAGGAGGGGAACCCCGGTATGCTCCCGGCTGCAAAGCCCAAGCGGCGCCATGTCGAGATGCTGGCGGCGGCGGCGAAGGTGTTCGCCAGGCGCGGCTACCACGGCGCCTCGACGCAGGACATCGCCGACGTGCTGGGCATCCGGCAGGCGAGCCTCTATTACTACTTCCACTCGAAGGAAGCGGCGCTCGAGGCGGTCTGCACGGTCGGCGTCGAGGACTACGCCAAGCATGCGCAGGCCATCGCCGGCCAGCGCGTGAGCGCCGCGGACAAGGTGGCGCAGCTCGTCTTCCGCCACCTCGCGCCGCTCGCCGAGCGGCAGGACTACACCATCGTCTTCCTGCGCGAGCGCCGCTTTTTGCCGCCGCCCGCGCGCGAGCGCATCCGCGCCATCGAGCGGCGCTACGAGCGCCTGATCGAGCGCATCATCCGGCAGGGCATCGACGGCGGCGAGTTCCGCGCCGACCTCGATGCGCGCTTGGCGACGCTCGCGCTCCTCGGCCTCGGCAACTCGGCCGCCGCGTGGTACGGCCGCGAGCCGGGCGTCACGCTCGAGCGCATTACGCGCGACTATGTCGATCTTCTGGTGCGCGCCTTCCGCAAGGGGGCGGCGCCGGTCTATTCGCTTGAACCATCGAGGAGGAGAGCATGAAACGAGCAGCGATGATCTTCGCCCTGGCGCTGGCCGCTTTCGGCGCGCAGGCGCAAGGACAGAAGGCCTACGTAATCGGCGTTACCGCGGCCATGACCGGCCCCGCGGCGGCAACTTACGCGCCGGTGATCGAAGCCATGAAGGCCTACGTCGACCACGTGAACGGCAAGGGTGGCGTGAATGGCCACCCGGTGCAGCTCATCGTGCTGGACGACTCTGCCGAGCCGTCCAAGGCCGCGGCGAATGCCAAGCGATTGCTGTCCGAAGACAAGGTGGTGATGCTCCTGAATTCGAGCCTGTCGTCGACCTACGCGCCGACGGTGGCGGAGGCGAAGCGCGCGAACGTGCCGCTCTACTTCGCCGGCAGCGTGTGTCCGAAGGACACGTATCCGCCGGCCGATCCGATGCAGTTCTGCTCCACCGCGTTCGGCGCGAACCTCGACTCGCAGGCCGCGCTCGCCTTCGTCAAGGCGAACAGCAAGGAAGCCGTGAGGCTCGGCTTCGCCGCGATGGCGATCCCGATCGCGCGCGCCGAGATCGACTACGCCGAGGGCCTCTCCAAGACGCTGGGCATGACGCCGGTCGAGAAGCAGATCAGCCCGCCGCCCGCGCCGGACTACACGCCCTTCGCCACCAAGCTCAAGGAAGCGAACCCGAACTGGGTGTACTCGTGGTCGCCGTGGGTGTCGCAGGTGCGCACCTTCGAGGCGCTGCGCCGGCTCGGCTGGGAAGGCCGCTACATCACGTGGTCGCATCTCAACGCGGAAGACGAGCTCGCGCGCCTGCGCGATCCAAACCTGTATGTGCTCGGCACTAACGCCCTCTTCGAGGACAACGTGCCGATCCACGCCGAAATCCGCGCCGTGACGCATCGCGCCAACATCAAGTATCCGGTGACCTTCCTCACCGAGGGCTTCATCTCCGGGATGGTGATCGAGGCCGCGCTCAAGGCGACGCCGTGGCCGCCGACGCCGCAGAAAGTGCTGGCGGCGATGAACAACCTGAAGGTCGATCTCAAGGGGCTGCGCGGCGGGCCGCTCGAGTGGACGAAAGACAATCACTTCCGCACCAAGCAGTACTACCGCGTCTGGCATTGGGATTCGGGCAAGAACGCCATCGTCAGGGTGCAGGACTGGCAGGCCATCGACGTGAAGCGATGACGCTGCGGGAGAAGACGGCGCCGGGCGTGCTCGCCGAGCGCGCCCGCGCCACGCCCGACGCGGTCGCCTTCCGCTCCAAGCACCTCGGCCTCTACCGCAGCCGCACCTGGCGCGATTACGCGGCGCTGGTCGCGCGCTGCGCCCGCGGCCTGCAGGCGCTCGGCCTCGCCGCCGGCGAGCGCGTCGCGATCATGGGCGACGCCGGCGAGGAATGGATGATCGCCGACCTCGGCGCGCAGGCGGCGGGCGCCATCACCTACGGCGTCTATCCGACCTCGTCCGCCACCGAGGTCGAGTACCAGCTGCGCGACGGCGGCGCAACGATCTTCGTCGCCGAGAACCAGGAGTACGTCGACAAGGTCCTGCCGCTCGTCGATCGCCTGCCGGCGCTGCGCTCGATCGTGGTGATCGACGACTCGGCCATGTTCGCGTACCGCAACGAGCGGCTCGTTTCCTGGCGGGACATGCTGGCCAAGGATGGCTCGCTCGAGGAGCTGGCCGCGAAGCTCGACCCGTCTGCGCCGGCGTTCATCGTCTATACGTCGGGCACCACCGGCGCGCCGAAGGGCGCGCTCGTGTCGCATGGCGTTCACCTCGCCGCCGCCGCTAACCTGCTGCAGCACTATCCGACGCTGGCCGAGAAAGAGCACCGCACCGTCGTCTACCTGCCGCTCTGCCATGTCCTCGGCCGCGACGTCGCCATCACGCTGCCGCTCCTCGGCCGCGTAGTGCCGCACTTCGGCGAGGACATCGAGGACCTCGCCACGACCTTCTTCGAAGTGGCGCCGACCACCCTCTTCACCGTGCCGCGCTACCTGCAGAAGTTCGCCGCGCAGGTGATGATCGGCATGAACGCCAGCACGGCGGCGAAGCGCTGGGCCTACGAGGCCGCGCTGCGCCCGGGACGGCGCGAGGCGCAGCGTCGCTGGGCCGCCGAGCGGAATACGAGCATGAGCTACCGCCTGGCGCGAGCCCTGGTGTTCAAGCCGCTGCTGGAGAAGCTCGGCATGGACCGGCTCGAGCTCGTCGTCTGCGGCGGCGCCCCGCTGCCGCGCGAGACGATGGCGCTCTGGCACATCTGGGGCGTGAACGTGGTCGAGATCTACGGCCAGACGGAGCAGGCGGGCGCCATCATTACCGGCCAGAAGGGACCGTTTCCGCGTCCGGGCAACGTCGGCACGCTCGCCGCCGGCTGGGACCTGCGGCTCGCCGCGGACGGCGAGATACAGCTCGCCGGCGCCCATGTCTTCGATCGCTACTGGAACAACGACGAAGCCACCGCCGGCGTGAAGGGCGCCGACGGCTGGCTGCGCACGGGCGACGTCGGCGAGCTAAAGGACGGCGTGCTGCGCCTCGTCGACCGCACGCGCGATTTCATCGTGACCGCGGGCGGCAAGACGCTCTCGCCTTCCGTGATCGAGAACGCATTGCGCGCGAGCCCGTACGTCGCGGAGGCGGTGGTCGTCGGCCATGCGCGCAAGTACGTCACGGCGCTGATCGAGATCGACTTCGACACCGTGGCCGACTGGGCGCGCGCGCAGAACGTCGCCTACACCGGCTTCACGGGCCTCGCGACGAGCGCCGCGGTCGAAAAGCTCATCGCCGGCGAGGTGGCGCGCGCCAACGCCGAGCTGGCCCGCGTCGAGCAGGTCAAGGCGTTCCGCATCCTGCCGAAGGCACTGGACCCCGAGACCGAGGGCGAGCCGGTCACGCCGACGCGCAAGGTGAAACGCGCGCTGCTGGTCGAGCGCTTCCGCGATCTCGTCGAGTCGATGTACGACGATCGGGAGGAGCGCCTGCTGCAGGGCGGCGTCGGCGGCGCATTGAACCCGGCTTCCTGAACGTGCAGCTCGCGGTCAACGTGATGGTGCTGGCGTCGATCTATGCGCTGATCAGCTGCGGCTACGTGCTCATCTACCGCACGAGCCGGGTGCTCAGCCTCGCGCACGGCGAGCTGATGATGCTCGGCGCCTACGGGCTGGTCATGACCGCGTCGCTGTTCCGTGGCCATCCTCTCGTCGCCATCGTGATGAGCGGCGTCCTCGCCGCGCTCGTCGGCCTGCTGGTCTATGGCGTGCTGATGCGCCGCATGACCGGCGAGGCGGTGCTTGCCGCCGTGCTCACCACCATCGCGCTCGGCATCCTGCTGCGCGGCGCGATGCTGCTCGTCTGGGGCGCGCAGGAATACCACCCGCTGCGGGCGCTCGCGCTCCCGAATCCTTCCCTGCCGCTCGGCAGCGCGCGTATCTCCGCCATCGCGCTTGCGCTCGTGCTGTGCACGGCCGCGGTGTACGCGGGCCTGTGGGCGTTCCTGCGCTTCACGGCCTGGGGCATCCGCATGCGCGCCGCCGGGCAGAACCCGCTCCTCGCCGCGCAGCGCGGCGTGGCGCTGCACGGCGTGTATGCCCTCGCCTGGGCGCTCGCCACCTTCAGCGGCGGCCTCGCCGGCATGCTGATCGCCTCCGATGCCGCGCTCGAGCAGACGATGGTGGTGATCGGGCTCAAGGCCTTCCCGGCCGCGCTCGTCGGCGGTCTCGACAGCCTGCTCGGTGCGCTCGCCGGCTCGCTGATCGTCGCCGCGGCCGAGGTGCTGCTCATCCATTACGTCGATCCGCTGGTGTCCGACGTCGCGCCCTTCGTGGTGCTGCTCGCCATGCTGGTGCTGCGGCCGTGGGGACTCTTCGGCACGCGCGAGGAGCTGGACCGCGTATGAGCGTCCCGCGCGCCAGCGGCTACTTCCGCACCTCCTATAAGGAGGATTTGCGGCTCCTCGACACTCGGACGCAGCGCGCCTGGTTCGCCGCCTTCGCCCTGGCGATGCTGGGCTTCCCATTCCTCGCCGGCACGTTCGCGCTGGACCTTGCGAACCAGGTGCTGCTGGCCTGCATCGGAGCCGTGGCGCTGATGCTCCTCACCGGCTACGCAGGCCAGATCTCGCTCGGGCACGCCGGCCTGATGGCCGCCGGGGCCTTCACCGCCGGCATCCTCTTCAAGGAGCTGGCGGCGCCGTTCTGGGTGACGCTGCCCGCCTCGGCGGCCGTGGGCGCGGTGCTGGGACTGGTCTTCGGATTGCCGAGCCTTCGCCTGCGCGGCCTGTACCTCGCCGTGTCGACCCTCGCGCTGCACTTCATCGTCGCCTACGCCGGCTCCGAGTACGAGACGAAGCGCGGATTCTCGACCGGCGTGGTGATCGACTCGCCGATCACGGACGCCCGCGCCTGGTATTACGTCCTGCTCGCGTTTGCCGCGGCGACGGTCCTCGTCAGCCTGAATTTGCTGCGCTCGCGCACCGGACGCGCCTGGCGCGCGATCCGCACGCGCGACACGGTGGCCGGCGCGCTCGGCATCAGCGTGCATCGCGCGAAGCTCTCCGCGTTCGTCATCTCGTCCGCGCTGACCGCGCTCTCCGGCTGCCTTTTCGCCTACTACCGCGGCTTCGTCTCGGCGGAAGCGTTCTCGCTCTACCTCACCATCCAGTACGTCGCGATGATCATCATCGGCGGCATGGGCTCCATCCTCGGCGCGCTGCTCGGCAGCGTCTTCGTCGTGCTCTTTCCGTATGCCATCGAGGCAGCGATGAAGGCGGCGGGCCTCGCCGAGCAGCTGTCGTCGCTTCTCTTCGCCGTGAATTACGCGGCGTTCGGGCTGGTGATGATCCTGTTCCTCGTCCTCGAGCCGCTCGGCCTGGTCGGCATCTGGCGCCGCGTGCAAAACTGGCTCCTCCTCTGGCCGTTCCGGCAGAAGCCGCTCTGATGCTCACGGTGCGCAAGCTCGAGGTGACCTATGACCGCGTCGTGACCGCCGTGCAGGGCGTCTCGCTCGATGTGCCGAAAGGCAGAATCGTCGCGCTGCTCGGCAGCAACGGCGCCGGAAAGACGACCACGCTGCGCGCCATCTCCGGCTTTCTCGGCGTGGACGACGCGCGGGTCACCGAAGGCTCCATCGACTACCAAGGCCGGGAGCTCGCCAACCAGGCGCCGCATCGCATCGCCCGCATGGGCATCGCACTGGTGCCCGAGCGCAACAAGGTATTCGAGAATCTCACGGTGGCGGAGAACCTGCGCGTGTCGGTCGGCAAGGGCGTCGCGGAGGCCGCCATCTACGAATACTTTCCCGCGCTCGCGCGGTTGCGCGCCCGGGAAGCGGGCCTGCTGTCCGGCGGCGAACGGCAGATGCTCGCCATCGGCTCGGCGCTGATGTGCGCCCCACGGCTTCTCCTCGTCGACGAGCTGTCGCTCGGCCTTTCGCCACTCATGGTGCAGGAGCTCGCCGCCCGCCTGCGCGCGGTGCGCCAGGCGCTCGGCACGACGATGCTGCTCGTCGAGCAGAACGCGCAGGTGGCGCTCGACGTGGCCGACTACGGCTACGTCATGGAGAACGGGCGCATCGTGCTCGACGGCACGCCCGAGCGGCTTCGCGCGCACGAGGACATCCGCGAGTTCTATCTGGGCATCGGCGGAAGCGCTCGCCGCAGCTACCGGGACGTCAAGCAATACCGGCGCAGCCGCCGCTGGTTCGGATGAGCGCCCTGCTGTTCGTCGACGCGATCTCCCTCGCCTTCGGCGGACTGTCCGTGCTCGAGCGCGTGTCGTTCGAGGCACGCGCCGGCGAGCTGCTCGCGCTCATCGGTCCGAACGGCGCCGGCAAGACCTCCGTCCTCAACGCCGTGAGCGGCATCTATCGCGTGACGAGCGGCGCGATCCGGCTGGAGGGCCGCGATATCACGCGGCACAAGGCGCATCACATTGCCGGCCTCGGCGTGGCGCGCACCTTCCAGCATGGCGAGCTTTTTCCGCACATGAGCGTCGTGGACAACCTGCTCGTCGCGCGGCACTCGCGCCTCGCGACGGGAATCGTCGGCGAGCTGCTCTTCCTGCCGGGCGTGCGCCGCGCGGAGATGGAGCATCGGCGCCGCGTCGAGGAGATCCTCGAGTTCGTGGAGCTCGAGCGCTTTCGCCATCGAGCAGTGGACGCGCTGCCCTTCGGGCTGCAGAAGCTCGTCGGCTTCGCCCGGGCGCTAGCGATGGAGCCGAAGGTGCTGCTGCTCGACGAGCCGTCCGCCGGCCTCAACCGGGAGGAACGCGAAGACCTGGCGCGCTTCATCCTGCGCGTGCGCCACGAGCTGCCGGTCGCCCTGGTGTGGGTCGAGCACGACATGCAGATGGTGGCGGACCTGGCCGACCGCCTGTGGGTGCTCGAATCGGGACGCGTGATCGCGCACGGCGCGCCCAATGACGTGCTGCGCGATCCTCGGGTAGTCGAGGCTTACCTCGGGCGGGTACATTCGGCGGCATGAAACCGCCCTTCCACGCCGAGCACATCGGCAGCTTCGTGCGGCCTACTCGCCTGATCGAGGCGGCGCGCGCCCGCAAGGCCAACCAGATTGCCGACGCCGACTTCACCGCCGCCCAGGATGCCGCCATCCGCGACATCGTCGCCTTCCAGGAATCGATCGGCCTGCCGAGCATCACCGACGGCGAGTTCCGCCGCCGCAGCTGGTCGGCGGGCTTCATCGACGCGGTGGACGGCTTCGGCCTGCGCGACGGCACGCTCGGCTTCAAGGACGAGAGCGGCGTGAAAGGCGTGGCCGCCTCACCCTACGCCAAGGCGCCGCTACGGCGCAAGCGTCGCATCGTCGCCGACGACTACCGCTTCCTGAAGAGCGTGGTGAAGCGCGGCGTGCCCAAGGTCACCATCGCTGCGCCGGATGTCATGCACTGGTTCCTCGGACCCAAGGCGTACGACTCCAGCGTGTACAAGGACCGCGAAGCTTTCTTCGCCGACCTCGCCGCCATCTATCGATCGGAGATCGCCGAGCTGGCAAAGGAAGGCTGCACGTACCTGCAGCTCGACGACACGGCACTTCCCTGCAACTGCGACCCGAATGCACGCGCCGACGTCGTCGCGCGCGGCGAGGACCCGGACGAGCTCACCGCTCGTTACGCCCGGCTGTTCAACGACTGCATCTCTGCCAAGCCCGCCGGCATGACCGTCGCGATGCACCTGTGCCGCGGCAACCTCAAAGGCGCCTGGATGGCCGAGGGCGGCTACGAGCCGGTGGCGGAGGTGCTCTTCAACCGGATGAACGCCGACGTCTACTGCCTGGAGTACGACACCCATCGCGCCGGCGACTTCTCGCCGCTCAAGCACGTACCGAAGGGCAAGCGGGTGATCCTCGGCCTGGTCTCCACGAAAACGCCGGTGCTCGAAAGCAAGGACGCGCTCAAGCGCCGCATCGACGAGGCGGCGAAATTCGTCCCGCTCGAGCAGCTCGGGCTTTCGCCCCAGTGCGGCTTCTCGAGCGGCGGCGGCTCCGGCCAGATGATCACGCAGGACGACACGCGCCGGAAGCTGGAGCTGGTCATGCAGGTGGCGCGGGAGGTCTGGGCGTAACGGCGATTTCGCCCAGCTTACGGCGCAGTTCGAGCGGGGCGCAAATGCCGCGCAGGGGCTCGAGCGACGAGCCGGTGCCGACCACCGTGACATCGCCGTAGTCCAACATTCGAGCGAGCAGGCCCTGGTGGACGTGCAGGCTTTCCACCTTGGCGAGCTGCATCTCCACCGTGGTGCGGGCGATGAAGCCGCGCTTCGCGATGATGCGCCGGTCCGTGAGCACGAGCTCCGACGTGCCGCGCCGCACGAGCGCCACCCCGATGAAGAGAAGACCGACGATCGTCGCCACCGCCGCGATGAGCGGGCCGCGCTGCCGGTCGAGGTAGACCGCCGCCCCGGCGCCGACGATGCACAGGGCGCCGAGAAAGTACGAAAGCACAAAATTCCAATGCGAGAGCGCCGCACGATGCACGACGCGTTCGCCGGGCGCCAATACGGATTCGACGTAGCCCATGGTGGTCAGGCCGGAGGCCGGAGGAGTCCCAGATGACGGAAGAGTGCCACGTAGCGGGCGACGAGGTCACCCTGATAGGCCGCCAGGTCTTTCCCGCGCCAGTCGTAGAGGCCCTCACCCTCGCGCGTGCCGCGCTTTCCTTCTTCCATCAGCCGCTTCACGATCGCCGGCGGCTCGTAGCGCGGCGCATTCAGCGCGCGCTGCATCGACGTCGCGGCATAGAACAGGATGTCGAGCCCGCCGTAGTCGATGAACTCGCACAGACCCATGGCGGTATAGCGCGGCCCGAAGCCTGCGCGAACCGCGCGGTCGATGTCTTCCGGCGTCGCCACGCCCTCCTCCACCAGGCGCGCGGCTTCGTTCATCGCCGCCGCCTGCAGGCGCGGCACGATGAAGCCGGGAGACGCGGCGCAGCGCACCACCACCTTGCCGGCGTCCTCGAGGAGGCTTTTCGTTTTCAAAAAAACCCGCTCGGCCGTGACCTTTGCCGGGCTCACTTCCACCAGCGGAATGAGGTAGGCCGGATTGAGGAAGTGCGCGTTCAGAAACCGCTCGGGATGCGTGACCATCGCCGCCAGCTTGTCGGCGAGCATCGACGAGGTGGTCGACGCGATGATCGCGTCCGGGCGCAGGTGCGTGCAAGCGCGCGCGAAGGCATCGCGCTTGGCGTCCTCGGTCTCCGTCACTCCCTCGAAAACGATATCGGCCGCGCGCAGCGCTGCCGGCGCGTCCTCGTTGGCGACCACATTGACGCGCCGCGCGATCTTCTCGACGTCGCCGACCAGGCCGAGCTCGGCGAGCAGGCGCAGGTTGCCGCGGATCTCCGCCATCGCCTCGCTTGCGAGCCGCGCAAAGTCAGCGCGCGGCTTGAAGTCGATCACGTCGACCTCGAACCCGGCATAGGCGAACACGTGGCCGATGCCGCGGCCCATGCGGCCGGCGCCGAGCGCGGCGACCTTCACGCCAGGCGCGCCCTCATCTCCTCGCGCGAGAAGCCGGCGAGGCCGAGCTTCTCGAGCGTGCGTCCCTCGCGGCGCAGGTCCTTGCCGACCACGGCCGAGCCGAGCGCGAGCAACCCGGACGCCACCGGGCAAGGTACATGCGCCCAGTCACAGACCGAGACGAGGAAGGCGAGGCCATGCTCGACGTCCTCGCGCATGTAGCGGTGCTCGGTGAGCACAATGCGCTCGCGCCAGTCGTTCGAGTCGGTCAGCTTCTTGTGCACCTTGCGGCCATACATCCACTCGTCGCCGTCGGCGCTGTAGTGGTCGGCGAGTGGAAAGTGGGGCGGCCGGTAGCCCAGCGCCACGCGCGCCGCGATCCGTTCCGCATCCAGCATATCGGTGACGCGGCGGATCGAAGGCTGCGTGCCTTCCTTGTGGATGTCCCAGCGCTCGAAGTGCTCGAGCGGCCCGGCGTTCATCAGGATGAGCGGCGGATGGATGACGGGGCCGGCGTTCATCAGCGCCGCCGATAGCGCGTCCTCGACCGGCTCGACGGGAAACACCTCCTTCAGCACCGAGAAGGCACGCGGGGCCGCCGACGCCGGGTACACGCCGGTGGGCAGGCGCGTCGCCCGCGCGGTGATGGCGGCCGTGGTCGGGCCGTGCTTGCGCGTGAGCCACGGCAGCGTGCCGGTCTCGGCGAAGGCGACGTCCGCTTTCACGCCCTGCGCCATGATCCACGAGCCGAACGTGCCCGGCGCGAGGAACACCACCTGCCCGTCGGACAGGTGCGGCGCCAGGCGCTTGGCATTGTCGACCTGCGTGAATGCGGGATCGGGCAGGAAGATGAGCTCGGCGCCGCGCACGGCGTCGGCGATGTCCGGCGACACGGAGGCAAGGGTTACCTTGCGTTCCCCGTCCGCGTCTTTCAGGACGAGGCTGCGAGATGCGGCGAGCGCCTCGACGTTGCGTCGCCAAAGACGAACTTCGTGACCCTTCTGCGTGAGGTCGGCCGCGGCGGCGTAGGCGCCGTTGCCGCCGCCAATGACAGCTATTTTCATTCTTTGATGCCGACCCAGCCTTTGTGAGAGATGTCGAACACCACGCCGTTCGGATCGCGGAACTTGCGCTCGAAGTCGACCCCGCCACCGCCCTTCAGCTCGCGGTGGAATCGGCCGCCGTTCTTCTTCACCGCCTCGCTGTACTTCTCGAGATCGTCCACGATGAAGCCCATGTGGTGAATGCCGTGGAAGTCCTTGCCGCGCTCGTCGCCCGCGGCGTCGTCGGTGTGGAACTTGAGGAGCGTCAGGTTGATCACGCCGTCGGTGAGCGAAAGCCCGTCGCCGTAGGGCGTCTCGACGTAGTTCACTTCCTCGAGGCCGAAGGTCTTCTTGTAGAACTCGGCCGCGGGCTTGAGCTCCGGGACCGAGATGGCGATGTGGCGCAGCTTGGCAGTCATGTTTTCTCCAGTACCGCGAAAAGATTGGCTTTGGCTTCGAATCCGGCGCCGGGAACGTCCGGGATTTTCACGCGTCCGGCCTCGACGCGCGCGCCGTCCCAGTAGCCGCCGTAGACGAGCGACGCATCGGGCGCCGCCTCGGCCATGCCGAGGCCGAAGGCCGCCACGCAATGCGCGTTGAAAAGGTGTCCGGCATGCGGCATGAACTGCGCCCGCGGCCAGAGCTCGAGCATGCGCGCGTACTCGTCCACGCCGTACGCCAGCAAGGGATCCACCTGGATGAAGTCGCGTTCCCGCCGCAGCCCGCCGTAGCGCACGAGGTTGCGTGCGTCGTCGAAGGAAAAGAGGTTCTCGCCGGTCGCGATGGGCTGATCGAGGCGCGCCAGCGCGGCCAGCCGCTCGAAATCGAGCGGCGGTGCCGGCTCCTCGATCCAGGCCAGCTTGAAAGGCGACATGGCGTCGAACCAGGCCTCGCTGACGGCTGCGCCGTTCGCGTCGACCGCCCATTGCGTGCCGGCGGGCAGCGCGGCCGAGGCGCGCTCGAGTCGCTTCAGATCCGGGTCCACCTCGCCGGCGACCTTGATCTTCACGCAGCGATAGCCGGCATCCACTGCTCGCTTCACCTCGTCGGTGAGGACGTCGTCGGTGCGGAAGTGCCCGCACGAGGCGTACGCCGAGATCGTGCCGCTCCCTTTCGTCCGGTAATAGTCGGCCAGGCAGCGCCAGAGCGGCACGCCCTGGCTTTTCGCGCGCAGGTCCCAGGCGGCGGCTTCGATCAGCGCGACGGCGCCGGGCCGCTCGCCGTGGCCGCCGGATTTCTCGTTGGCCATCGCTGCGCGCGCGACCGCAGGCGGGTCGATCAGGCCATCGAACGATCGACCGAGCACCCGCGGGAAAAACCGCTCGCGCAGCAGCGCACCTTTGCCGTAGCGGCCGATCGAGTCGAAGGCGTAACCCGTGACGCCGGTGTCGGAGACCATGGCCACCGCGGACGCCGTCATCTCGCCGAACGCGATCGCCGCGTTGCGCATCGGCGCGGCGATGGAGACGGTGCGCTCGCGGAGCTCAGCGATTTTCAAGGGCGTCGAGGATGCGCTGCGGCGTGTAGGGTTGCTGGAGCACTTCGGCGCCGAACGGCGCGAGCGCGTCGTTGATCGCGTTGCCGACCGCCGCCGCGGCCCCGATCGTGCCCGCCTCGCCGATACCCTTGGCGCCGAGCGCGGTGCCGGCGACCGGCGTCTCGACGTGCGCGACGACAATGTCGGGCATCTCGCCCGCCATCGGTACGAGGTAGTCGGCCATCGAGCCGTTGAGGAGCTGGCTCGACTCGTCGTACAGGCACTCTTCATACAGCGCGGCGCCGATGCCCTGCACCACGCCGCCGCGGATCTGCTCGTCGGCGAGCAGCGGATTGATGACCTGGCCGCAGTCCTCCACCACCCAGTGCTTGAGCAGTTTCACGAAACCGGTCTGTACATCGACTTCGACCAGGCTGGCCTGAATTCCATTGGCGAGCAGGAACGGCACGCGCATGGTGACGTGCGCCGTCACGGCGGGGCCCGCTTCCAGGCCCGGCGGCAGTATGTGCTGCTTGTAGTTCATCAGCGCGGCGACATCCGCGAGCGGCGCATCCCCCAGCTTCATCACCTCGCGCACCTTCTGCACGCGCTCGGCCATGGCACGCGCCGCCGTGAGCACCGCTTCGCCCGCGATGGTGAGACCGCGCGAGGCGAACGTGCCGCCGCCGACCGCCGTCATCCCGGTGTCGCCGCCGATGATGCGCACGTC
>DATMIG010000273.1:0-10491 GCA_035554335.1 Burkholderiales bacterium | reverse complement strand
CCACGTGACCGAAGCGCTCATCGGCCTGCTGGCGATGATGCTGCTCGCGTTCCTGCGCATGCCGATCGCGCTGGCGATGGGCGTGATCGGCATCGTCGGCTACGCCTACATGCGCGACTGGAGCTGGACGGCGGCCTTCGCGACGGTGCAGACCAAGGTCTACGAGACCGGCCGCAACTACACGCTGTCGGTCATCCCGCTCTTCATCCTGATGGGCAACTTCGTCACCCGGGCCGGCATGTCGCAGGAGCTCTTCCGCACTGCCTACGCGTTCATCGGCCACTTCCGCGGCGGCCTTGCGATGGCCACCGTCGTGGGCTGCGGAGGGTTCGGCGCCATCTGCGGCTCGTCGATCGCCACCGCCGCCACCTTCGCCAAGGTGGCGTATCCGTCGATGAAGAAGTTCGGCTATTCCGACACGCTCGCCACCGGCGCCATCGCCTCGGGCGGCACGCTCGGCATCCTGATCCCGCCCTCCACCATCATGGTGATCTACGGCATCATGACCGGCACGAGCATTGGCAAGCTCTTCGCCGCGGGCATCCTTCCCGGAATCCTCGCCACGGTGCTGCTCTGCGCGGGCGTGCAGTACGTGACCTGGCGCGACCCCAACGCCGGCCCGCGCGGCGAGCGGCTGTCATGGAAGGAGCGCTTTGCCACGTTGCAAGGCCTCTGGTGGTTCGTCGCTGTCGGCGTCGCCGTCATCGGCAGCGCGCAGATGGGCTGGCTGCCCTCGGACGACGCCGCCGTCCTCGGCGCCATCGCCGTGTTCATCCTCTCGCTCTTCTACAAGGGGGTGACGAGCGTCATCGCGCTCTTCACGCTGGTCATGGGGGGCATCTATGGCGGCGTGTTCACCGCCGTGGAGGGCGCCGGCGTCGGCGCGTTCGGCGCCCTGATCTTCGCCATCGCGAGAAGGACCCTCACCTGGCAGGCGCTCTACGCGGCGCTGGTGGAAAGCGCGCGCACGACCTCGATGCTGTTCCTGATCCTGATCGGCGCGCTGATGTTCGCGGAGTTCGTCAACATCACCACCATGCCGACGGACCTGAAGAACTTCATCGAGCGCATGCAGGTGAGCCCGGTCGTGGTGGTGGCGGTGATCATGATCATCTACGTGCTGCTCGGCACGGCGATGGAAGAGCTGTCGATGATTCTCCTCACCGTGCCGGTCTTCTTCCCGCTCATCGTGCACCTCGGCGTCGACCCGATCTGGTTCGGGGTGCTGATCGTGGTGGTGGTGGAGATCGGCCTCATCAGCCCGCCGGTCGGCATGAACCTCTTCGTTCTGAACACCCTGTTGCCGCAGGTGCCCACACGGACGATCTTCCGCGGCGTGCTGCCGTTCATGACGATCGACTGCGTGCGGCTCGCCATCCTGGTCGCCTTCCCCATCATCTCCACCTATCTGCCCAGTTTGATGAAATGAGCTGATGGCAATGAAGCAGGCCTATGTCGATCGCGTGAACCGCGAGATGGCGGCGGATTTTCCGACCGCCGACCTGCCGCCGCGCGAGGCGCTCGCGCAGGCCTGTCGCATCCTGGCGCGCGAAGGACACGAATCGGGCCTGGCGGGCCAGGTCACCGCGCAGGCGGATGCCAAGACCTGGTGGACGCTGCAGTTCGGTTACGGCTTCGACGAAGCCACGCCCGAGCGCATGGTCCTCGTCGACGACGACCTCAACCCGCTGTCCGGCGGACGCCCGAATCCCGGCGTGCGCTTCCACGTCTGGATCTACGGCAAGCGTCCGGACGTGAAAGCCATCGTCCACACGCACGCGCCCTACGCTTCCGCGCTCGCCGCCACCGGGCAGCCGCTGAAGACCATCCATATGGACAGCGCGATGCTGCATGGCACGGCGCACCTCGCGGAATGGCCCGGCGTGCCGCTCGCCGACGATGAGGGCCGCATCATTTCCGGCGCCCTTGGCGAGGCGAAGACCATCCTGCTCGCCAACCATGGGCTGCTCACCTGCGGCGCCAGCGTCGAGGAAGCGACCTATCTCGCCGTATTCTTCGAGCGAGCGGCGCGCATGCAGCTGCGCGCGATGGCCGCCGGTGGTTTTAAGGAAGTTCGAAAAGAACTGGCCGAAGAGGCACGCGCGTTCCTGCTGCAGCCGTCGATCGTCCGCGCGACGTTCGCTTATTGGTCGAGGTCGACCAGCACCGACGGGTCGCGGCCGATGCCACCCGCCGCTTCCAGCCGCCGGTAGCGCTCGATCGCGCGCTCGACCATCGGCAGGCTGACGCCGAGCGCCGCCGCGAGATCGCGCGCGTTGCCGAGGTCCTTCAGCATCAGCGATGCCGCTCCGATCGACGGCTCGAACGTGCGAGAGGCCATGCGCGCGCCGAAGATCTGCAGCGGCAGCGAATCCGCGAAGCCGCCCTTGAGCGCCTCCGGCAGCCGCCTGGCATCCACGCCGCCCGCCTCCGCGAGCCGCACCGCCTCGGCGAGGATCGGCAGCAGCGAGCCGACGATGATCTGGTTGCAGAGCTTCGTCGTCTGCCCGGCGCCCGATTCGCCCATGCGCGTGAAGCGCGCGGCGAGCTGCATTACGACCGGCCGCGCGCGCTCGACGTCGTGCTCGCGGCCGCCCGCCATGATGGCGAGCGTGCCCTTCTCGGCGCCCGCCACGCCGCCGGAAACCGGCGCGTCCACCAGGCCAACGCCTTTCCCAGCCAGCTTTTCGTGAAAGGCGCGCGCGGACGGCGGAGCGAGGCTCGAGAAATCGACGACGACCAGCCCCGCCTTCGCACCTTCCGCAACGCCGCGCGGCCCGAAGAGCACTTCCTCCGCGGCGCGCTGGTCGGTGACGCACATCATCACGATCTCGGCGTTGCGCGCGACGTCCGCGGGTGACTCGGCGGCGCGAGCGCCCTTCGCCAGGACCGGGGCGAGCTTTTCGCGGCTGCGATTCCATACCGTCACCTCGTGACCCGCGGCGAGGAGCCGCAGCGTCATCGGCGCGCCCATGAGTCCGATGCCGATGTATCCGAGGTTCATCGCGCCCCCCGGTGCGTCACCGCGCCGCGGACCGCCGAGCCCACCTGCGCGGCGTACTTTTCCAGCACACCCGTCACCGGCGCGCGCCTTGGCGCCTTTGCCGACCGGCGTTTCAGCTCGGCCTTCGGCACCAGGAGTTCGAGTACGCCACGCCTGCCATCGATGCGGATGCGGTCGCCGTTCTTCACCAGCGCGATGGGCCCGCCGGCCGCGGCCTCGGGCGATACGTAGCCGATCATCATCCCGCGCGTCGCGCCCGAGAAACGCCCGTCGGTCAGCAGCGCGACCTTCTCTCCCATGCCCTGCCCGTAGATGAGCGCCGTCACGCCGAGCATCTCGCGCATGCCCGGCCCGCCCTTGGGGCCTTCGTAGCGGATGACCAGCACCTCGCCCGCCTTGTACGCGCGACGCTTGACCACGTCGGCGCAGGCCTCCTCGGAATCGAACACGCGCGCCGCGCCCTCGAACACCAGCGACTTCAATCCCGCCACCTTGATGAGCGCGCCCTCGGGCGCGAGATTGCCTTTCAGGACCACCACACCGCCGGTCTTCATGATCGGCTCGCGGCGCACTACTTCACCGTCGGCGCCGGCATGGTCGGCCAGCGCCTGCGCCAGCGTCTGCCCGTTGAGCGTAAGGCAGTCGGCGTGGAGGGCACCGTGCGTGAGCAGCGCCTTCAGCACTGAGTAGACGCCGCCAGCGGCGTGCAGATCCTTGGCGAGAAAACGGCCGCCGGGCTTGAGGTCGGCGATGAGCGGGGTGCGCTTCGCCACGCGGGCGAAGTCGTCCATCGAGAAGCGGATGCCGGCCTCGTGCGCGATCGCGGGGATGTGGAGCGCGGCGTTGGTCGAGCCGCCGGTCGCGGCGACCGCGGCGCAGGCGTTCTCGAGGCTTTTTTTCGTCACCAGCTCCCGGGGCAGCGGTCCATCCTTCAGCAATCGCATCACCATCGCCCCCGCGCGTTGCGCGAGCGCGTTGCGGCCGGCGGCTACGGCGGGCAGCGTGGCCGAGCCGGGAAGCGCGAGGCCGAGCGTTTCGCCGACCATCGCCATGGTGTTCGCGGTGAACTGCCCGGGGCACGAGCCGAGCGTGGGAAGACAGACGCGCTCGAGCTGGTCGAGCTCCTCGCGGCGCATGTCGCCGGCCATGACGGCGCCGACCGCTTCGTAGGTGTCGAGCACGGTGACGTCGCGGCCCTTCCACTGGCCGGGAAGCGCGGCGCCGCCATAGACGAAGACGGACGGCAGGTTGAGCCGCACCATCGCCATCATCATTCCGGGCAGCGTCTTGTCGCAGCCGGCGAAGCACACCAGGCCGTCGTAGGCGTGGCCGCGCGCCACCGCCTCGACGCCGTCGGCGATGATCTCGCGCGACACCAGCGAATAGCGCATGCCACCGTGGTTCATCGACATCGAGTCCGCCACCGAGATGGAGGCGAAGTCGAACGGCACGCCGCCATGCTCGCGCACCGCGCCCGCCGCTTCCTGCGCAAAGGCGCCGAGGAGCGCGTTGCATGGGGTGACGCGGCCGTCGGTCGATGCGACGCCGATGAAAGGCTTGGCAAGATCCGCATCCGACAGGCCGAGGCCGCGCAGGAATGCGCGGTGCGGCGCGCGGTCGAGGCCTTCAACGGTGATGCGCGAGGGCAGTTTCTTCGTACTCACGAACGATCTCTTCGATGGACTGGCTGTGCGGCAGGCCGAGCTCGGCCGCGCGCTGCGATAGCGTGGCCTTTGGCGCCGCGTCGATGATCTTCTGCAGCGCCGGATCGGACTGGAAGCGGACCTTGCCCTTCGCCCGTGGCCGCACGGCGTCCCACATCTGCTGCGCGCTGACGCTGATGCCGGTCAGGAGCACCGTGCGCCGGGAGCCGAGGTCTTCGACCTCGGCGATGCGGCGGAAAGCGTGCACCACGTTGGCGAGCGATATGCAGGCGAGGCGCGTCTCCGGTGCCACAGGGCAAGCATAGTCGCGCCCGGCGAGCGGCTCGCGAATAATCGCGCTCGACCAGCCGGACACCGCGGTATTCGCCGTCCCGGGGCGCACCAGCACCGCCGGCAGGCGAAGCGCGCGGCCGTCGACGAAGCCGCGCCGGCTGTAGTCGTCGATCAGCACTTCGCACACGAGCTTCTGCGCGCCGTAGGACAGGCGCGGCAGCGGCGCCGTGTCGTCCGTGACTGGGTCCGGCAGCCGGCCGCCGTAGACCGCCACCGAGGAGGCAAAGACGAACTTGGGGCGGTGGCCCGCCAGCCGGCACGCTTCCAGGAGATCGCGCGTCGCATCGAGGTTCACCTTGGTGCCGAGCTCGAAGTTCTGCTCGGCGCCGCCGGACACGAGCGACGCGAGATGGAATACGACGTCCACTTCCGGTGTAACGAGGGAACGGGCGAACGGCGGATACGCGATGTTGCCGACCACCGCCTGCTCGAAGGGCATGGCGCTCTGGTCGGTCGCGACGACGTCCGCACCGGCGAACGAGCGCACGAGTGCGGAACCGATATAGCCCGCCGCTCCCGTGACGAGTATTCTCATGGCCCGCAGTATTCTAATTAGGAGGAGATGATGCTTCGAGGCGTCGTTGCCTTGACGCTCGCGCTGGCGCTTTCGCCGGCGCTCGCGCAGAACTATCCGTCCCATCCGGTGAAGGTGGTCGTGCCCTACGCCGTCGGCGGCTCGGCCGACGTCTACGGGCGCGTGCTCGCGGCGAAGCTTTCCGAGTCGATGGGGCAGCCGTTCGTGATCGAGAACCGCCCGGGCGGCGGCGCGGTGATCGGCACCGACGCCGTGGCGAAGTCCGCGCCCGACGGCTACACCGTGCTGGTCATGTCGAACACGCACACCGTGAACGAGACGCTGATCCCGAAGAAGCCCTACGACCTGATGCGCGACCTCGCGCCGGTAACCGGCATCAACTCGCAGGACCTGCTCCTCGTCGGCGCGCCGACCCTCAAGGCGAACAACCTGAAGGAGCTGCTCGCCCTCGCGAAAAAGGAGCCGGGCAAGCTGAACTACGCCTCGTCCGGCCCGGGTACGCCGTACCACATGGCCGGCGAGCTCTTCAAGCACATGGCCGGCGTCGACATCGTGCACGTGCCGCACAAGGGCTCGGACCAGGCGCGCACGGCGGTGCTCGGCGGGCAGGTGGACCTCATGTTCGACGCGATCAGCACCATCGTCGGCCAGGTCAACGCCGGGAAGCTCAAGGCGCTCGGCACGACCGGCAAGCACCGCTCGCCGGTGACGCCCAACATACCGACCGTCGCCGAGGCCGGCGTTCCCGGCTACGAAGCGACCATCTGGCTCGGCCTGATGGCGCCCGCGGCGACGCCGAAGCCGATCCTCGAGCAGCTGAGCACGGCGGTGAACAAGATCATCAACGCGCCCGACGTGAAGAACAATTGGGCCAGGCAAGGCGCCTTGCCGATGGGCATGACGCCCGACGAGTTCGGCAAATTCCTGCGCGAGGACATCGCGAAGTGGTCGAAGCTCGTCAAAGACACCGGCATGAAGGTGGACTGACATGCGGAAATGGATAGCCATCGCGCTGATGGGCGCCGCTTCGTCGGCGCTCGCGCAGCCGTGCCCGGAGAAGAACGTCCTCTACTGGCAGGCCTTTCCGGCCGGCGGCGAGTCCGACCTGTCGGCGCGGCACCAGCAGCTCGTGCTCAAGAAGAAGTGCCCGGCGATCGAGACCATCATCCAGTACAAGCCCGGCGCCGGCGGCGGCCTGCTGTGGACGCAGATCAACCAGCTCCCGCCCGACGGCCTGAACATCGTCGGCGTGAACCTGCCGCACATCGTGCTGCAGCCGATGGAAGGCACCGTGCAATACAAGACCGAGGACGTGACGCCGGTGTACTGGTTCCATTACACGCCCGACGCGCTCGTCGTGCCGGAGTCGAGTCCCTACAAGACGTTTCAGGACTTCGTGAAGGCGGCGAAGGCGCAGCCGGAGAAGATCAGCCTCGGCGGCTCGGGCCTCAATTCCGCGAACCACATGGCGCACGAGCGCCTCAACTCGACATTCGGCTTCAAGACGACTTACGTGCCGTTCAAGGGCACCGGCGACATGACGACCGCGGTGGTGGGCGGGCATGTGCAGGGTGCGATGTCCTACACGGCGTTCGCTGTCAACAACAAGGGCAAGGTGCGCGCGCTGGCGGTAGCGATGGAGAAGCGCCATCCGCTACTGCCCGACGTGCCCACCTTCCGCGAGCTCGGCACCGAGTGGGTCGATGGCGCGTATCGCGGCATCGGCGTGCCGAAGTCGACGCCCGCCCAGGCGAAGAAGCGCCTGTCCGAGCTGTGGGCGGCGCTCAATGCCGATCCGGAAATGAAGGAGCTGGCGGCGAAGAGTGGCTTCGAGCTGGTCGACGTCGGCATGGACCGCATGGACGCGTTCATGAAAGAACGCGTGCGCGCCTATACCGAGTCCGGCAAGCGGATGGGCCTGGGAACTACTGGGAAGTGATGTTGGCCGCGCGCGCGATGCGCGTGTAGAGCTCGATCTCGCTGCGAATCAGGCGGTCGAAGTCTTCGGGCGAGGTCGGCCGCGGCTCCATGCCGATCGGCGCCCAGCGACTCTTCGTCTCCTCGTCGGCGAGGACGCGGCCGATCTCGCTGTTGAGCCGCGTGAGAATCGGGCGCGGCAGTCCCGCCGGGCCGAGAAGACCGAACCACAGCTCCTGCTGGTAGCCAGGCACGCCGACTTCCTCGATCGTCGGCACCTGGGGCAGCAGCGCATCGCGCGTGCGCGAGGAAACGCCCAGGCCGACGAGGCGGCCGTCGCGCACCAGGTTCATGCCGTTCGCGATCGGCGCCATGAAAAACTGTACGCGGCCGGACACGGTTTCGTTCATCGCTTCCGGGATGCCCTTGTTCGGCACGTGCACGACGTCGATTGCCGCCATGCTCTTGAAGAGCTCCGCGGCGAAGTGCGTGCCGCTGCCGACGCCGGCCGACGCGAAGTTGATCCGGCCGGGGCGCGCCTTGGCGGCGGCGACCAGCTCGCCCACGTTCTTCACGCCGAGCGACGGCGGCACGACGAGCAGGTACTTGGAGCTCGCGGTCTGCGTGATGCCGGTGAGGTCCTTCAGCGTGTCGTAGGGCAGCTTGGAGTAGATGGCGGCGGCCGCGGCGTGAGCCGTCGAAACCGAAAGCAAGGTATAGCCATCGGAGGCCGAGCGGGCGACCTGCCCGGCGGCGACGGTGCCGCCCGCGCCCGGCCGGTTCTCGACGATCACCTGCTGCCTGAGCCGTTCGGACAAGCGCTGGGCAATGTGGCGCGCGGTGATGTCCGGACCGCCACCCGGCGTGAAACCCACGACGATGCGCAGCGGTCTATTCGGGTAGTCGTCCTGCGCCCGGGAGTCCGGCGCGGCGCACGACGCCAACAGGACCAACGCCGTGACGACGAGCACCTTGTGGCTGGCCATCTTCCTCCTCCTGGTTGTCGCCGGGATCGGCGGCATGTTCCTGTTCGGCTGGTCGCGCCGCAAGGACAAGATGCCGAAGGTCGCTCCGCTGCCGCCCGACGAAGACGACTGGAAGTAGCCGGTACTACGTCGAGACGGCCTCCAGCAGCTTCATCATCGTCTGGTCGGCCCAGTAATCCGGGTCCTCGTCGATCTTCGCGTCGCCGCGGGCGCGGATCTTGGGATCGACCTTCTTGCGCTCGCAGAAGCCGTGCCAGAACTGCTTCACCTCGTCGGCCGTCATGTCGTCGGCGCGACGCTTGGGCGGGGGTTTGGTCATCGGGCGAAGGAAATGATCCAGAAGCCGATGGCGAAGCCAAACGGCAGAAGGATGGCGAAACGCAGCATGGAGTGCATGCGCCGCCTGTCAGTGACGTCGAACTCGGGCTTGCGATTGTATTTCTTCGCGCGCTCGTTGACCGACTTGTTGATCATCATGTACTCGAAAATGAGCAGGGCCGCGCCGATGGCGAGGCCGATGAGAAGGCCGTGCAGGGCCGAATCCATGCGTTCGACTGTAGCCTAAGGAGACGCACGCGACAAATCAGCGGTAGAGGAGGAAGCTTGCACGCTCGGCAAGCCAGGATTTTTCGTCCGCCGCCGCCGCCGCGTCGAGGTCGCCGGGAAGCGCGGCGGCATCGTCAACCCATTTGCGGAAGAGCTGCCCGCCGTTGATGAGATCGATCGCCAGCCGGTCGCGCTCGTATTCGTAGGCAAAGTCGCGCCAGAGGGCGTAATCGGGCCGCAGCTGGCGCAGCGCCTTGAACGCCGCCGCGACCAGCCGCCAGGGGCGGAAGGCGTCATGGCCATAGACCGGCGCCTCGGCATGGATCTGGAACCCGCCGCAGAGCTTGCCGGCATGCTTGTGGAACGTCGGCTCGAACCAGCATTCGCGCAGCCGGCAGCCGGCGAGCCACTGCGGCGCGAGCTTGGCCATTGCCGCGAGAAGCGCCCGCGCCTCGATGTCCGGCGCTGCCACCACTTCTAGCGGCCGCGAGGTGCCGCGTCCCTCGGACAACGTGGTGCCTTCGAGCATCACCGTGCCCGCATAGCAGCGCGCCATGGCAAGCGTCGGCGCGTTCGGGCTCGGGTTCACCCAGGCGCGCTCGCCGAGCGGCCAGCCGTAGCCGGGCGCCTCGGCGGGGTGCCAGCCTTCCATGGCGACGACCTGCAGGTCCACGTCGAGCTTCAGGGTTCGGCGGAACCATTCGGCGAGCTCGCCCATCGTCAGGCCATGGCGCATGGGCAGGCTGCCCGCGCCGACGAAGCTTTCCCAGCCGGCGCGCAGGCGCAGCCCTTCCACCGGGCGGCCGGCCGGATTCGGCCGGTCGAGCACCCACACCGCCTTCCGATGCCGCGCGGCCGCCTCGAGCACGTAGCGAAGCGTGGTGATGAAGGTATAGACACGGCAGCCGACATCCTGCAGATCGACGAGCAGAACGTCGAAGCTGCTCATCATCTCGTCGGTCGGGCGGCGCACCTCGCCATACAGGCTGAACACCGGAATGCCGTGCACGGGATCGGCGAAGTCCGGCGACTCGATCATGTTGTCCTGCTTGTCGCCGCGCAGGCCGTGCTGCGGGCCGAACGCGGCCGAGAGCTTCACCTCCGGCAGGCGCGCCAGCGCGTCGAGCGAATGCTCAAGCTCCCGCGTCACGGACGCGGGATGCGCGAGAAGCGCGACGCGCCGCCCGGCGAGCGGCCGGCGCAGCGCGGCGTCCTCGATCAGGCGCTCAAGCCCGAATTTCATTCAGCTCGAGTGCGAAGGATTCAGCGTGGTGGAAATCGGGCTGCCCGGGCGCGTGACGCAGCGCCCAGTACGAAAGCGCGCCGTCCTCGTCCTCGGCGACCACGGCCAGGCCGAGCGCGAGCGGCGCGTGAACGTACTCCGATGCGAGGCGGCCGAGGTCGACGAGCGCCGAGAGGTCCAGCCGGTCCATGCCCGGGGAGACGGCGATCTGCGGATTCAGGGATTCGTCGTGGAGCGGCGCGCCCAGCGCGCCGAAAACCGCC
>DATMIG010000272.1:0-4165 GCA_035554335.1 Burkholderiales bacterium | reverse complement strand
ACCATCCCGCGGGAGATGCTGCCGCGCCTGTTCGAGCCGTTCCATTCCGGCCGCCACCATGCGAGCCGCGGCGACGGCCTCGGGCTCGGCCTGTTCATCGCCAACGCCATTGCGCGCGCGCACGGCGGCGGCCTTGAGGTCGACTCGTCCGACGGCGCGACGATGGTCAGGCTTACGCTGCCGCGCCAGCCGGCGAGCGTCGCCGCGCTATGAAGATCCTGTGCCTCGTGCTGGCCCTCTTCGCGAGCAGCGCCGCGACGGGGCAGGAAATCCTGCGGGCGCGGGGCTGCACGAGCTGCCATGACGCCGACAAGCGCAAGGTCGGTCCGTCGTTGCGCGAGATCGGCGCGAAGTACAAGGGCGACAAGTCGAAGGCCTCCGACATCGTCGCGCGCATGAAGGAAGGCAAGGGGCATCCGAAGGTCGCCGGCTCCGACGCCGAGCTGCGGGCCGCCGTCGAGGCGGCCGTCTCCACCCGGTAACAATCCGCCGCCGCTTCGCCATCATTGCGCCTGCGGCGCGCCATGCCGCGCGGGCAACCTGCTCCTGGCATTCAACCAAGGAGGTTGCCATGAAGAAAACACTCGCCATTGCACTCGTCGCCGGGCTCGCCGCCTGCGGCGACAAGCCTTCGCTCGCGCCGCTCGCCGAGGCGGCCGCGCCCAAAGCCATCGCCGTCGCCACCGAGCCGGTGAACGACGCCGACCAGGACCTCGGGCGCCGCGTCATGCGCGCGTTCGACGAGGCGAAGCTGAACGGCATCGAGGCGGTGAGCACCGACGGCGTCGTCACGCTGTGGGGCACCACCGTGAGCGACAAGGACCGCCACCGTGCCGGCGAGATCGCCCTGCGCGTCGAAGGCGTGAAGGCGGTCGACAACCGCCTGGAGGTGGTCTCCGGCTCCTAGTAGGGCCGGCCGTCCTTGTGCACGAAGGCCCACTTCCCGTCGACGAGCTTCGCCTTCAGGTCGTCGTCGGGATAGCTGCCTTCGTCGCCGGGCGTGCGGTCGCCGGCTTCGAGGTACACCACGTCCTCGGCGGTCTCGTTGACGAGGTGGTGGCCGTTGCCGGTGCCCGCCTTGAAACCGGCGCACATGCCGGGCGAGAGGTTGGTGCGGCCCTCGTCGGTGACCAGCGTCGGATGGCCGCGCAGGATGTAGACGAACTCGTCCTGCTTCGAGTGCGCATGGCGCAGCGCGGACACGGCGCCGGGCGAGAGCGTCGTCAGGTTCACGCCGAAGTTGGTGAGGCCGAAGAGATCGCCGAGCGGCCGCTTCAACCGCCCCTTCATGCGCGAGAAGAAGGGCTCGGGATAGTTCGACGGCTTGGTGCGCGGCGGCGCCTCGGCGGCGACGATCGCGACGGGATGGGGCGGCTTCATCTTCAGGACTTCGTCTCCGCGACCGCCTGCGCTCCGGCGTCGGAGCAGATCTGGTCCTGCTCGCCGGTGCCGCCGCCGCAGCCAATGCCGCCGATGACGCGGCCGTTGCGCACGATCGGCGTGCCGCCGGGACTGGGCAGCGCCTGCCCGCCGACGACGATCGGCATGTTGGCCCAGAACGGCTCGTGCGTCGTGCGCTGCTCCGCCATCCAGGCGGTCGGCTTGCGGAACGCCGCGGCCGCGACCGCCTTGGCGCGCGAAGTTTCCGGCGTGAAGAAGCCGGTGCCATCGGCGCGCGCGCAGAGCACGAGCCGGCCGGCTTCGTCGACTACGGTGACGGTCATCGGCGCGCCGAGCTCGCGCGCCTTGGCCTGCGCTGCGCGCACGGCCCGTTCCGCCGTTTCGAGAGTCATGTCGATCATCGCTGCCTCCTTGGGCCGAAGTGTCGGGTACGGCGCTTGCCACTGCAAGGCATGCAGCTCATTCTGCCGGCCCCTGCTTCGCCCGCCCCGCGCCCGGACCGCGCGCGCCGCGCCCGGCGCAAGTTCCTGCGCTTCTTCCCCGGCGGCTTCCGCGACGAGACCTACCTCGACTGGGAGCGCAGCTACAAGTGGGAGACCCACGAGCGCTGGCAGGAGGCGCTCGGACGGGACGAGTTCCGCCGCCTGTTGCGAGAGCGTCAGTTCCAAGAGGTTGCGTCGAGAGCCGTGCGCGTCGAGCAGCGATCGCGCCACAGCATGATCTTCTCCTTCGAGAAGATGGCGCTGCGCGATGCCGTCAAGTCCTCGGCAGGGGCCGAGGCGTTCGCCGAAGGCCTGTATGAGTTCCTGCATGGCCGCGGCCGCGTCGAGCGCCGTTTCGAGCGCTGGGTCGATACCGTGGCGGCGCTACCGAGGCGACAGACGCGGGTGCTGACCTGGCCGCTCGTCACCGTGTTCGGCTTCATCGCGCAGCCGGACACGCACATCTTCCTCAAGCCGAACGTGACGCGCGCGGCGGCGCAGGCATACGGCTTCGATTTCCGCTACTCGTCGCGGCCGAACTGGGGAACGTACGCCAGCCTGCTCGAGTTCGCCGCGCGCGTGCGCCGCGACGTGCGCGAGCTGCGCCCGCGGGACATGATCGACCTGCAGTCATTCATCTGGGTGCAGGGCTCGGACGAATACGACGAATAGAATTAGCGCCCTGACCCCGAATTGAAGGAGCTGCCATGGATGCGGATGAGGTGCTGAAGGGCCTGGCGAGGGAATCGGTGAAGCAGGGCGAGAACCTGCGCACGGCGGTGCGCGAGCTGACCCTGAACGCGCTGCGCAGCCGGGAGCTTACGGTCGAGCAGATCAAGCGCGTGGTGCGCTCGGTCACGGAGGGGGTGAACCTCGGCGCCACGACCTCCGGCGTCGATCCGGACCGCGTCCTCGGCGAGGCGTTCTCCGGGATAGACGAGGCGGTGCTGAAGGCGGTGCAGGCCAACCATCTCGCGCTGCAGCAGCTCTCGTCGCAGGGCGAGGGCGGCTCGCGCATGCAAAAGGCGCTCGACGACCTCGAGCGGCTCGAGGATGAGTTCCTGAATACCGTGAAGGATGCGGCGAAGAAGGGCAACGAGCAGCTGCGCGCGCAGTGGGCGAAGCTCCTGCAGCAGAAGGAAGACGCCGGCACCGCGACGCAGGCGCAGATCGAGCAGACGCTGGAAGCCTTCGGCGAGCGCATGCGCGACGCGATGCGCCAGCAGCGGCGCATGGCGGTGAAGGCGGGCGAGGCGATGACGGAAAACTTCGCCACGCTGGCGAGCGGCATCCTTATCGGCCTCACCGAAGGGCTGCAGCAGGGCAAGGCGAAGCCGCGCGACAAGACCTAGCGGAACACGAGCACCGGCAGCTTCGAGTGCGTGAGCACCTTCTGCGTCACGCTGCCGAGAAGTAGCCCGGTCAGGCCGCGGTGGCCGTTGGAGGCCATGAACACCGCGTCGCAGCCGTTCTTCTCTGCTGCCTCGATGATGCCCTTGTAGGGAACCATGGACTTCGCGACCACGGTTTCGCACGGCACGCGGGCGCCGTTCGCCGTGGCCGCTACCTCGTCGACCGCCTTCTGCGCGTTGTCGCGCGCGCGGCGCTCGAGCTCGTCGACCAGGCGCCGGTCGGCGAGATAGCCCTCGCCGTAGAGGTGCGTCGGCGGCGGCTCAATGGCGTAGAAAGCGGTCACGCGCGCGCCCATTTCCTTGGCGAGCGCCACGCCGGCGCCGATCGCCTTTTCGGCGAGCGGCGAGCCGTCGGTGGGAATCAGGATGTGCTTGAACATGTCGGGCTCTCCTTAGGTCAGGCTTTTCAGCCTAGGCGGGTGGCGGCGGCGGTTATTGACGCAGGTCAAAGGCTCCGCGGTTCACTGCGGGCTGCCCTGGCGGGCGAGTTTCGGGCCGGATTGATCTGCGTCAAAAGCGCCGCCCGGCTCGCCGGTAGATTGGAATCGTGACGACGATCTCAATCCACTCGGCGCCCGCGCCGCGCCGTGCCGACTATGCCGGACCTGCCGTCCTCTCGGCGGGCTTTCGTCCTTTCTTTCTTCTGGCCGCGTTGTTCGCCGCCGCGGCGGTGCCGGTGTGGCTGGCGGCTTATACCCACGGCTATGCCGTGCCGGGCGTGCTGCCGGCGATGCTCTGGCACGCGCACGAGATGATCTACGGTTACGGCCTGGCGGTGGTGACCGGCTTCCTGCTCACCGCCATTCCGAACTGGACCGGCCGCTTGCCGATTGCGGGCGTATCGCTCGCCGCGCTCGTGGTGCTCTGGAT
>DATMIG010000271.1:0-5945 GCA_035554335.1 Burkholderiales bacterium | reverse complement strand
CGCAATGGGAGACGGTGAGCCCGCTTGCCAACCAGATCGGCCTGCCTGCCATCGCGCCCAACGCGAGCAAGCCCGGCATAACCAAGCGGCCGTGGACCATCCGGCTCGTGCCCGCGGACGACACCCTGATCCCGGAAGGCTTCGACGCCTTTCGCCGCCTCTATCCGAACATCAAGCGCGTGGCCATCGTGGCCGACGTGCGCGAGGCCTCCGGCAAAGCGGGCGCGCAAGTGTTCGAGATGCTCGCCAAGAAGGCCGGCATGCAGATCGTCGACACGGTAGAGTTTTCTACGCGCGCCACAGACCTCTCGCCGGCGGCGATCCAGGTCAAGGGCCACAATCCCGACGCGGTGTTCGTCGTCGCGCTGGCGCACTCGGCGCTCATGCTCGCCAAGGGCTTCAAGGAGCAGAACATGAATGCACCGGTGCTCGCCAACTCCATCATCTGGCCCGGCCCCTTCGTCACGACGGTGGGCGAGGAAGGGCGCAACTGGCACACGATCGGCTTTTCCACCAATCACCAGGCGACCGGCGATGCCGCCCTCTACGCCTCGGTCATGAAGCGCTTCAAGGAGCGGCTGGACCCGTCGCTCGGCCAGCCGGCCAACATGGCGAACTGGTCGGTGTCGTACGACGCCTTCCTGCTTCTCGCGGACATCATGCGGCGCAACGGCATCGATGGCACCACCGACCCGAAGAAGGCCCGCGCGGTGATCAAGGACGAGTTCGTGAAGCTTAAGACGTTCGCCGGCCTCAACAGCACGCGCATGCGCGATACCGGCGACGGCTATGTGCCGGCCGTCGTGCTGACGCCCGACGTGAAGAGCCACGAATGGGCGCTCGCGGGGTCGCAGACGCTCAAAAGCGCCGCCGCCAAGTAAGCGGATGCGGCCGCATAACGCTGACCGGGTGTGGGAGGTCATCGCCGAGCACCTCGGTAACCCCGGCACCAGCTGGAGCATCGGCGTGCAGGGTGCGCTGGCGGAGTTCATGCATACCGATGCGCCGAGCCGCCGGCTCGACGAGTGGACGGTCGCCTCCGACCTGGGCGCCATCCGGGTAACGCCCGTGCCGGACGCTACGCTGCGCGCATACGAGGAACCCAGCGCGCATGCCGAGTCGTGGTCGCACGGCGTGGCCATCTGTTACCCCGGCGTGGCGGCTGCGGGCGCGCCCAACCGACGCATTACCGAGCTCGGGCCTGACACCGGCGCCATCCGCGTCGAGCATCAACGGGAAGTCCTATTCGACCTCGGCCTCGGCTCGACGGCCTGCCGGTTCTGCGTTCGGCTCGCCCTCGATGACCAGATCGCGGCGATGCGGGAATTGCTTGGGCGCTCGGCGTTTGATGCGCACGTGATGGATGCGCTCCTCTCCTGGCAGCCTCACCGTGTCGTCATGTCGATCCGCGGCCGTATCGAGGTGTATCAGCCGATCGGCTCGGAGAAGACGCCCGACGGTCCCCACACCCATCTCATCCCCCGCTTGCTTCGCCCCGATGCGGTGACATCGGCGAATGTGCCGCTGCCGGATGGCTGCACCGCCGGCTTGCTCATGTATCCGGAAAGTCCCCTCGTTGACCGCTTCGGCCGGCGCAAGCCGTTTTCCGAGACGCACCACGCTCGCTTCCAGAAGCTGTTGGCCGAGCACGGCGACCCCGCTTATCTGCGGGCCAAGCGCGAGGCCGAGCATGGCTCGCCGCCTTCGGAAGATTCCCGCCTCGCCCGCCTGGCCGGACGCATTGCCAAGCGTCAGGCGCTGGCACGGGAAAAGACGCCGGTCCATGGCTGAAGGGATCCGTAACGGACTCGTCGAGGCCATCGGCAACACGCCGCTCATCCGCCTGCGCGGCCCGTCCGAAGCGACCGGCTGCGAGATCCTCGGCAAGGCGGAGTTCCTCAACCCGGGCGGCTCGGTGAAGGATCGCGCCGGCCTGTACCTCATCCTCGACGCCGAGAAGCGAGGCGTGCTCGAGCCCGGCGGCCTGATCGTCGAAGGCACCGCCGGGAATACGGGCATCGGCCTCGCGGTCGTCGGCAACGCGCGCGGCTACAAGACGCTGATCGTCATTCCGAAGACACAGAGCCAGGAGAAGAAGGACATGCTGAGGCTTTGCGGCGCGGAGTTGATGGAAGTCGCGGCCGTGCCGTACAAGGATCCGAACAACTATGTGCACGTCTCGGAACGCGTGGCCAAGGAGCGCGGCGCCTTCTGGGCCAACCAGTGGGACAACACGGCGAACGCGGATGGCCACTACCAGAGTACCGGCCCCGAGATCTGGGCGCAGACCGGCGGCACCGTGCACGGCTTCACCTGCGCCATCGGCACCGGCGGCACGCTGGCCGGCGTGAGCCGCTATCTGAAGGAGAAGAACCCGACCATCCGCATCGCGGTCGCGGACCCCGCCGGCGCGGCGATGTACAGCTGGTTCAAGCACGGCGACCTGAAGTCCGAGGGGTCGTCGATCACCGAAGGCATCGGCCAGGGGCGCGTGACGAAGAACGTGGCCATGGCGAAGGTGGACGATGCGTACCGGATCCCCGACGCGGAAGCGCTGCCCGTCATCTTCGACCTGGCGAAGAAAGAAGGCCTGGTGCTCGGCGGCTCGAGCGGCATCAACGTCGCCGGCGCCATCCGCCTCGCGCGCGACCTCGGTCCCGGCCACACGGTCGTCACCATCCTCGCGGACTCGGGCACGCGCTACCAGTCGAAGCTCTTCAACCGCGACTTCCTGCAGGGCAAGGGCCTTCCCGCGCCCGACTGGCTTTGATGGACCGGGTCTAGGCTGCGCCCTCGACGATGATCATGTGGAAGTCGGCGGCGCCGAGGCGGTGCTTGCGCGCTTCCTGGTATTCCGGGGAGTTGTAGAACTTCTTCGCCGTCTCGACGTCCGGGAATTCGCTCACCACGATGCGATCGAACGGGATGTCGCCCTCGAGCGTGGTCTTCTTGCCGCCGCGCACCAGGAACTTGCTGCCATGCTTGACGTTGGCCGGGCCTGCCCGTTTCGCATACTCACCGTACTTGGCGGGGTCCTTGATGTTGGCCATGGCGATGATATAAGCCGGCATTCGCGTCTCCTCGAAAGGTAGGAAATGGATCTCGGCCTCAAGGGTAAATCAGTTCTCGTCACCGGCGGCTCGAAAGGCATCGGCCTCGCGTGCGCCCGCGCGTTCGCCGCCGAAGGCTGCCGCCTGCACCTCGCCTCGCGCAGCGCCGACAAGCTGGCCCAGGCGGCGCGCGAGCTCGGCGGCGCCAAGACGCACGCGGTGGACCTGCGCGACGCCGCGCAGCTGAAGAAGCTCGCCGCCGACTGCGCCGACGTCGACATCCTCGTCAACAACGCGGGCGACATCCCCGGCGGCACGCTGGAAGCCCTCGACGACGCGAAATGGCGCCACGCGTGGGAGCTCAAGGTGTTCGGCTTCATCAACCTCACGCGCGAGCTCTATCCGCATCTCAAGCAGCGCAAGGGCGTGATCGTCAACGTGATCGGCATGGCGGCCGAGCACGGCACCTTCGAGTACATCTGCGGCGCCACGGCGAACGCCGGGCTGGCGAATTTCACCAAGGCGCTCGGGCGGGGCTACGCGCAGCACGGCGTGCGCGTGGTCGGTGTGCATCCGCCATCGACGCGTACCGACCGCATCATCAACCTGATGAAGACGCAGGCCAAGGCGAAGTTCGGCGACGAGAACCGCTTCGAGGAGCTGATGGGCAACGTCATCGAGCCCGAGCAGGTCGGCGATACCGTGTGCTTCCTCGCCTCGGCCCGCGCGGGACAGCTTTCGGGAGTGGTGCTGAATCTCGGCGCGTAGCAAGAAACATGCGGAACGGTGATTGCATCTCCCTGGATGTAAGGAGGCTGTCATGAACCGCACATTCATCGCCGCCGCCCTTGTGACGGCGCTTTCCTCTTCCGCCTTCGCCGGTGCCGCCAAGGAGGCGGAGCAAGCGAAGCTCATTACTTCCGTGCAGGCGCAGCTCGGCGTCGTTCCGGCCGATGGCAAGATGGGTCCGAGTACAGAGGCGGCGCTGAAGGAGTTCCAGCGGGCTAAGGGCCTCCAGCCGACCGGCGAGCTCGACCAGCCGACCCTCGCGGCGCTCGGTCACACCGGCCCGAAGCCATCCTCGGCGGCCGGCGAATCGACGCATATGGCTGGCAAGCCGTCGACGCCCATCGGTCCGGAACAACCGTCGGCAGAGCGTGCGGCCGAGCCGAAGATCAAGCCGGCGAAGCCGACCGGTCGGTGACTCTCAGAGCGGCTTGCGGATGAGGCGAGCGAGCTCGCCGACGATGCCGCGCCGGAAGGCGAGCACGCAGACGACGAAGATCACGCCCTGCACGACGGTGACCCAGGCGCCGAGCTGCGCGAGGTAGTTCTCCATCGAGACGATGACGAGCGCGCCGACCGCCGGCCCGAAGATGGTGCCGAGGCCGCCAAGCAGCGTCATGAGCACCACCTCGCCGGACATCGACCAGTGCGCGTCGGTGAGCGAGGCGAGCTGGAACACGATGGCCTTGGTGGCACCGGCGAGGCCGGCGAGCGTCGCGGAGAGCACGTAGGCCTGCAGCTTGTAGCGCGCGGTGTCGTAGCCGAGCGAGATGGCGCGCGGCTCGTTCTCGCGGATCGCCTTCAGCACCTGGCCGAACGGCGAATGGATCGAGCGGTGGACGATGAGGAAGCCGGCGATGAAGACGACGAACACCGTGCCGTACATCGCCCAGATGTTGTTGAGGTCGACCAGGCCGAAGAGCGTGCCGCGCGGCACCGCCTGGATGCCGTCCTCGCCGTGCGTGAAGGGCGCCTGGATGTAGAAGAAGAAGATCATCTGCGCCAGCGCGAGCGTGATCATGGCGAAGTAGATGCCCTGGCGGCGGATGGCGAGCAGCCCCGTGACGATGCCGAGCACGGCGGCGCAAAACGTGCCGAAGAGGATGGCGAGCTCGGGCGAAAAGCCCCACACCTTGGCCGAGTGCGCCGAGGCGTATCCCGCGGTGCCGAGGAACATGGCGTGGCCGAACGAGAGCAGGCCGCCGTAGCCGATGAGCAGGTTGAACGCGCTTGCGAAGAGCGCGAAGCACATCACCTTCATCAGGAACACGGGGTAGACGATGGTCGGCGCGATGAGGAGCGCCAGCACCATGATGGCGAACGCGATGCGGTGCGCGTTCATCGTTCCTTCCCGAAGAGGCCGGCCGGCTTGAAGAGCAGGACGATCACCATGACGACGAAAATCACCGTGTTCGACGCCTCGGGATAGAACACCTTGGTGAGGCCCTCGATGACGCCGAGGCCGAAGCCGGTGAGGATGGAGCCCATGATGGAGCCCATGCCGCCGATCACCACCACGGCGAACACGACGATGATCAGATCCGCGCCCATCTGCGGGCTGACCTGGTAGATCGGCCCCGCCATCACGCCGGCGAGCGCCGCGAGGCCGACGCCGGCGCCGTAGGTCAGCGTGATCATGCGCGGCACGTTGATGCCGAAGGCCTGCACCAGCGCCGGGTTCTCGGTCGCCGCGCGCAGGTACGAGCCGAGCTTGGTCCGCTCGATCACGAACCAGGTCGTGAAGCAGATGACGAGCGAGAAGACGATGACCCAGGCCCGGTAGATCGGCAGGAACATGAAGCCGAGGTTGTGCCCGCCGGTCAGCTGCGAGGGCATGGCGTACGGCTGTCCCGAAGTGCCGTACTCGTTGCGGAACAGGCCCTGGATGATGAGCGCCAGGCCGAAGGTGAGGAGCAGCCCGTACAGGTGATCGAGGTTGTACAGGCGCTTGAGCATGGTGCGCTCGATCACCACCCCGGTGAAGCCGACGATCAGCGGCGCGATGACGAGCGAGGGCCAGTAACCGATACCGGCCTTGTTCAGCAGCAGATAGGCGCAGAAGGCGCCCATCATGTACTGGGCGCCGTGCGTGAAGTTGATGATGTTGAG
>DATMIG010000270.1:0-3289 GCA_035554335.1 Burkholderiales bacterium | reverse complement strand
GCTGAAGCCCGGCGGGCGCATGGTGATTCCGGTCGGCAGCGAAGGCGTCGTGCAATACCTGAAGGTGCTCACCAAGCGGCCCGACGGCGGCGTGGACGAGCGCGAGGTCCTGCCGGTGCGCTTCGTCCCCCTGGTGCCGGGGAAAAAATAGCTAGAAGCGCTGGATCAGCGTCATCGTCGCGCCATCGCGCTGCATGCTGACGCGGTTGAGGAAGGTCATGCCGAGCAGCGCCTGCTCCAGGCCGCCGCCTTCGTGCACCAGCCCTTCAATGCCGTGAAGCTCGATGTCGCCGATGCGCACCGTGTCGAGCTTGACGACGTAGACGGTGGCGATACCGTTCGCCGTGCGCGTCGAGGCGCGCCGGCCGGAGCGGTAGTCGATGCCGAGGCGGTCGGCGTCGCGCTGCGGAAGCGAGACCATGCTGGCCCCGGTGTCGACCATGAAGCGCACGGGCACGCGGTTCACGGCGCCCTCGATGTAGAAGTGGCCGCGCGGATCGGCGGCGAGCGTGACCTTACTGTGGCCGCTCGCGCTCGCCCCGGCGTTGCGGTAGTGCACGCCGCGCTGCAGGACGCGCTTCTTGCCCTCGACGTCGACGGTGGCCTGGTCGTGCTCCACAGTGAGCACGGTGATGCCGCGCCAGCTCTGCCCGACTTTCACCGTCTTCGGGTCGCCGCCGTCGACGGCGAGCACGGCCGCCTTGTCGCCGATGACGCCGATCAGCGCGACGTCAGCCGCCGCAGCCCGCAGGCTGGGAAGCGCCAAGGCGAGGACGAAAAGCCAAATAAAATGACGTGTCATGAAGCCCGTCGCTATTTTCAGGATGTCGTCGACGGAAGGTCCCGGCTATTTTGCCACCTATCTCGAGCGGCGCTCGATCCCCTGGAAGCTCGTCAGCGTCGACGGCGGCGACGCCTTGCCGCGCGATGCGCGCAAGTTCAGCGGCCTCGTCTTCATGGGCGGCCCCATGAGCGTCAACGACGAGCTGCCGTGGATTATTCCCGCCCTCGAGCTGATCCGCGACGCGGTGCGCAAGGACGTGCCGCTGCTCGGGCACTGCCTGGGCGGCCAGCTCATCTCCAAGGCGCTCGGCGGCGCGGTGCGCGCCAACCCGGTGAAGGAGATCGGCTGGGGCGAGGTGCGCGTGTCCGACAACGAGGTGGCGCGCGACTGGTTCGGCGGCCTGCAGGCCTTCGAGTCTTTCCAGTGGCATGGCGAGACCTTCAGCATCCCGCCGGGCGCGACGCGCGTCATGCAGAACGCGCACTGCCTGAACCAGGGCTATGCGCTCGGCAAGCACTTCGGCATGCAGTGCCACGTCGAGATGACCGAGGAGCTGATCAACTCGTGGCTGTCGAGCGGCGCCGACGAGATGAAGGCGAGCTGCGCGAGCCCCGCGGTGCAGGACGTGGACGAGATCCAGCGCGACGTGCGCGACCGGCTCTCGCGCCTGAACGACGTGGCGAACCGGATCTACGACCGCTGGACGGAAGGCCTCAGTCGCGGAAGTTGATGTACTGCAGCGGCAGGTCCGTCACCTGCCCGCGCACCAGCTGGATCGCGGCCTGCAGGTCGTCCTTCTTCACGCCGGACACACGCACCGCGTCGCCCTGGATGGAAGCGTTGACCTTGAGCTTCGAGTCCTTGATGAGCTTCTGGATCTGCTTCGCCTTGTCCTGGCTCACGCCGACCTTGACCGTGATCGGCCGCTTCACCTTGTCGCCGGAGATCTTCTCCAGCGCGCCGGGCTCAAGGGCGCGAACGTCGACATTTCTTTTTGCCAATCTCCCGCGCAGCACATCGGTCACCTGGCCGAGCTTGAACTCGTCGTCGGCGTAGACCGTGAGGAGATTCTCGCCCTGCTCGATGCGGGCGTCGGAGCCCTTGAAGTCGAAGCGGTTGGCGATCTCCTTGTTGGCCTGCTCGACCGCGTTCTTGACCTCCTGCTGGTTCACCTGCGAGACGATATCGAAGGACGGCATGGCTATCGATTGTTGAGGCGCTGGATATCCTCGATCCAGCGCAGGGTGACGTTGCGGATCCAGTCGAGGTCGGCCGGCGTGTCGTACATGGCGTAGAGGGAGAGGTTGAGCGCACGGCCGCGCACGAGGAGAAGCGTGGTGCTCGACAGCAGGTACTTCGGACCGTCGCGCCCGCGCTGCTCGGGCATGCGGGCGCCCTGCAGGACCGACTCCACGTCCTGGTCGTGCCGCAGCTCGACCAGGAGCGCGGGCTTGCCGCGCATGCTGTCGAGATGCTCGCGCACGTCGGCGCCGGACGGGATCGGCTGGCCGACGTCGCGCATCGCGTCGGCGACGAGCTGGCGGAAGGCGGCCTGCGAGACGCGCGCGCCCTCGAAGGGCTTGGGCGTCACCACCAGGCAGTAGCGGCGAAACTCCGGCGTGTCGCCGACCGTGAAGCGGCGCACGTCGATGTCCTCGAGCGCGAAGAGGAGGATCCGGTTCGAGGCGGAGGTGAGCTGCTCGGCGAGCTCGAGCAGGCGGGGCGAGCCGGTGGATTGCACATCGGAGAAGCCCGGCGGCGCATCGAGCGCGACGCGCGTGTCGCCCAGCTGCACGGCGAAGGGAGACGCCGCAGCGGACTGGACGACCAAGGCAGCCAGTAAGGCGAGGATGCGCACGCGGCGGCATTCTAGCCCCATGACTTATCATTCGCCTTTCTCATTCGGAGCCAGCTTGGCAACCATTCTCGGCACGCTGCCCAAGGGCGAGAAGATCGGCATCGCGTTCTCGGGCGGCCTGGACACGAGCGCCGCCGTGCACTGGATGCGCGCGAACGGCGCGCGCCCGTACGCGTACACCGCCAACCTCGGCCAGCCCGACGAGTCGGACTACAACGAGATCCCGAAGAAGGCGCTCGCTTACGGCGCGGAGAAGGCGCGCCTCGTCGAGTGCCGGCCGCAGCTGGTCGCCGAGGGCCTCGCGGCCATCCAGTGCGGCGCGTTCCACATCTCGACCGGCGGCGCCACCTACTTCAACACCACGCCGCTCGGCCGGGCGGTGACCGGGACGATGCTCGTCGTCGCGATGCGCGACGACGGCGTCGGCATCTGGAGCGACGGCAGCACGTACAAGGGAAACGACATAGAGCGCTTCTACCGCTACGGCCTGCTCGCCAATCCCTCGTTGCGCATCTACAAGCCGTGGCTTGACCAGCGCTTCATCGACGAGCTCGGCGGCCGCAAGGAGATGTCCGAGTACCTCGCCAAGGCCGGGCACGATTACAAGATGAGCGCCGAGAAGGCGTACTCCACGGACTCGAACATCC
>DATMIG010000269.1:0-10698 GCA_035554335.1 Burkholderiales bacterium | reverse complement strand
CTTCAATCCATACGCCGTCAGCCGCACCACGTAGTTGGCGACCGCCTCCGCGTTCTCGGACCGCAGCAGCCAGCCATACAGCGTGCGCGCCGGACGGAATTCCTGGATGCGCTGCACGACCGCCGCCGTGGCGAGGAAGTTCGACTGGATGAACTGCGACAGGCCGCGCGCGATGCGCTGGCGGTTGCGCGGCACGATCGCGGTGTGCGGGATGAAGCGCAGGCCCAGCGGATGGTGGAAGATGGCGGTCACCGCGAACCAGTCGGCGATCGCGCCCACCATCGACGCCTCCGCCGTGACGCTCACCCAGTAGAGCCAGGCGTGCTGGCCGCGCAGGCTCTCGGCTGCGAAATAGACCGCGCCGGCCAGTACCAGCAGGCCGGTGGCCCTGAACTTCATGCGCCTCAGGCGCGCGTCGCGATCGTCTTGCATGGTGGCTCCTAGAGTAGCGCGCCGCCGAGGAAAAGCTGGCCGATGCGCGGGTCGGCAAGAATCTCGCCCGCCGCTGCCGCCATGCGGGTGCGGCCGAGCTCGAGCACCACACCGTAGTCGGAAATCTCGAGCGCGCGCTTCGCGTTCTGCTCCACCATCAGGATCGACATGCCGCCGGCGCGCAGCTCCTGGAGTATCCGGAAGATGTCCTTCACGAGCAGCGGCGAGAGGCCAATCGACGGCTCGTCGATCAGCATCAGCTTCGGCTCGAGCAGCAGGCCGCGCGCGATCTCGAGCAGCTTCTGCTCGCCGCCGGAGAGCGTCGAAGCCTGGGCGTCGCGCTTTCGGCGCAGCATGGGAAACCGGTCCATGAGCCGGTCGATGTGCGCCGCCCGTGCCGGCGCGGCCGTCGCGCCGAGCTCGAGGTTGTGCCGCACGCTGAGCTCCGGAAAGACGTTGCGTCCCTGCGGCACGTAGGAGATGCCGAGCTCGAGCAGCGCGCGCGAGTCGAGGTTGGTGATGTCGCGGCCGTCGAACACGATGCGCCCGCTCGCGACGCGCAGCAGGCCGAAGACCGCCTTGAAGACGGTCGACTTGCCGGCGCCGTTGGGCCCGATGACCGTGGTGAGCGCGCCGCGCGCGACCTTGAAGGTGGTGCCGTTCAGCACCGTGAGCTTGCCGTAGCCGCCGACCACGCCTTCGACCGAGAGAAGTTCACTGGCCAAGGTAGGCGTCGATCACTTTCGGATCATGGCGGATCGCCTCGGGCGACCCTGCGGCGATGATGCGTCCCTCCGCGAGCACCAGGATCCGCGTGCAGAGCGACATGACGAATTCCATGTTGTGCTCGATCACCACGAAAGTGGAGCGGCCCTCGGCGCTGATCGCGCGCAGCCGCTCGCGCAGGTCGCCGAGCATGGTGAGGTTCACGCCGCCCGCCGGCTCGTCGAGCAGCACGAGGCGCGGCCCGGCCATGAAGGCCATCGCCACGTCGAGGAGCTTCTGCTGGCCGTACGAGAGCGAGCCGGCGCGCTCGTCGGCGAGCTTGCCGAGGCGGAAGAACGCCATCATGCGCTCGGCCGCGGCGCCGAGACCGGCGTCGCGGCGCCCGAAGAGGCGCGACCACATGCCGCCCTGGTGCTCCTGGCCGGCGAGGATCAGGTTCTCGCGCACCGAGAGCTGCGAGAACACCTGCAGGAGCTGGAACGTGCGGCCGACGCCGAGTCGGTTCAGGTCGCACGGCCGCAGTCCCGTGATGCCGCGGCCGTCGAGCCGCACCTCGCCGGAGCTCGGCGCGAGCTGACCGAGGATGCAGTTGAAGAGCGTCGACTTGCCGGAGCCGTTGGGTCCGATGAGGCCGAGGATCTCGCCCTCGTTCACGGCGAACGAGACGCCGTCGACGGCACGAATGCCGCCGAACGACTTCGTCAGGCTTTCGACTTCGAGGACCGCAGCCATAGTCGCTCGGCAAGACCGAGAAGGCCGGATGGAAAGAAGGCGAGCAGCGCCATCACGAAGATGGCGTAGACCATCAGGTACAGGCCTTCGCTGAAGCGCAGCCACTCCGGCAGCAGCACCGAGACGGCCGCGCCGAGGAACGGTCCATAGAAGCGCCCGGAGCCGCCCACGATCACCATCAGCAGCAGGTTGAACGAAAGGCCGAGCGCAAAGGCCGTCGGCTCGATGAATTGCACGAGTGGCGCATAGAGCACGCCGGCGATGCCGCCGACCGCCGAGCCCAGCGCGAACGCCATCAGCGTGTACCGCCGCACGTCTATGCCGAGCGAGTTCGCGCGCACCGGGTTCTCGCGCAGCGCGGTGAAGGCGCGGCCCCAGGGCGAATGGATCAGCCACCACGCGCCGATGGAGACGACGAGCAGCACGCCGAGGCAGAAAAAATAGAAGTCGAGCGGCGCCTTCGTCGACCAGCCGAGGATCACCGGGCGCGGAATGCCGCTGATGCCGTAGACGCCCTTCGTCAGCCACTCCTCGTTGCGCAGGATCAGGAACACCAGCGTGCCGAAGGAAAGCGTGACGAAGGCGAGATAGTGGTGCGCCACGCGCAGCGCCGGGTAGCCGAGCGCCCAGCCGACGGCGAAGCTCAGCAGCGCCGCCAGCCCGAACGCCACCGCGAGCGGCCAGCCGTGCGTCGTGAGGAGCGCCGCCGTGTACGCGCCGATGCCGACGAACGACGCCTGCGCGAGCGAGATCTGGCCGGCGTAGCCGAGCGTGAGGTTGAGCCCGATGGCGGCAATGGTCATCACCGCCCACAGCGACAGCAGGTAGATCCCGTACGGTTTCAGCCCGAAGGGCGCTGCCACCAGCAAAGCAACCAGAATCAGGGACAGACCACGTTTCTTCATACGGTCCGCTCCTCCGCGCGCCCGAAGAGGCCCTGCGGCCGCCACAGGATCACCGCGATCAGCAGGAAGAGCGGAATCGCCGCCCGGTATTGCGCGGACCAATAGGCGGCGACGAAGTTATCGACGATGCCGAGGAGCAGCCCGCCGGCGATGGCGCCGCGCACCTGGTTGAAGCCACCGACGATCGCGGCGACGAAGGCCACCAGGCCGAGCGTCTCGCCGTTGGTGAACTTGGCGAGGTAAATGGGGCTGACGAGGAACGACGCCAGCGCCACGAGCGCGGCGTTGATGAGGAACGTATAGAGCACCATGCGGCCGACCGGGATGCCGAGCACTCGCGCGAGCGTCGGGTTCTGGGCAGTGGCCTGCATCTGGCGTCCGGTCTTGGTGCCGCCCAGAAACCATTGCAGGAGGACGACGGCAACCACCGCCACGCCGATGATCACCAGGTTCTGCACCGAGACCACGGCGCCCGCGACCTCGAGGTTGGTCGTCGCCCACGCCGCGGGGAACGGCTGCGCGTCGGCGGCGTAGAACTCCTTCACGCTCTCCTTCATCAGGATCGCGAGCGCGATGGTCGAGATGACGAGCGGCAGCATGCCGTGCGGCAGGATCGGATCCACCACCAGCCGCTTGAAGAGCACGCCCAGCACGACGAGCGAGATGACGAGCGCGAGCGCCATGGCGAGCGGGAACGACAGCCCGCCGAACTTCATCGCCGCCAGCACAAAGAACGCAGGGACCATCACGAACTCGCCCTGCGCGAAGTTGATGGTCTGCGACGTCTGCCAGAGCAGCACGAAGCCGACGGCGACCAGCGCGTAGATGCCGCCGGTCGCCAGGCCGGCTAGGAGCAGCTGCAGTACGTCGGACAGGCTTGTTTGCCTATTTGTTACCCAGCTTCGGCAGCGTCTGGACGATCTTCTGCTTGCCGTCGACCACCTCGGCGAGGAAGCTGATGCGGTCGATGTCGCCGTTCGCATCCCAGGTGGTTTCCATCAGGATGCCGGGTTCTTCCTGCGGCGTGATCGTCATGCCGTGCAGCGCCTTGGCGAGCGCCTTGCGGTCGAACTTGCCGATCTTCTGCGTCGCGTACTTGACCGCGTAGACCCCGGTGTAGCCCTTGATGCCGTTGTGGTCCGGGACGTAGCCGAAGCGCTTCACGAACTTCTCTTTCCACGCCTGCACCGCGGGCACCGGCGCATCGGCGCTGAGGCCGACGTGACCCTTGGCGCCGTTCGCCGACGACCCGGCCATGTCGATCACCTTCTGGCCGAGGAGCGTGGTCTCGCCGATGAGCGGCTTCGCGATGCCCTGCTTGCGCGCCTCGCGCAGGAACCGCGCGCTCTCCTCCTCGTTCGTATAGACGAAGATCGCGTCGGCGTTGGCGCCTTTCAGCTTCACCACGTCGGCGGCGAAGTCGACCTGGCCCGACTCGGTCGAGATGTCGCTCACCACCTTGATGTTGCGCGCGGCCATCTCCTTCATGAACGTGTCGCGGCCGCCCTTGCCGAAGTCGTTGTTCACCCAGAGCACCGCCACGGTTTTCGCCTTCAGGCCGTCGCGGATGTAGTTGGCGATCTTCGGCATGCTCATCTGCTGGCCGAACGAGGTGCGGAAGATGTACGGGTTGCCCGTCTGCGTGATGTCGGCAGCCTCGGCGCCGGTGATCTGCGGCACCTCGGCCTGCTGGCAGAGGATCATGTTGACCTTCACCGAGCCGGAGAATACCGGCCCGAGGATCACGTACGGATCGCTGTCGATCGCCTTCTGCACCTGGGCGCGCGACGTGCCGGGGTTGCTCTGCGTGTCGGACTGCGGCGCGTTGATCTTGCGGCCGAGGATGCCGCCCTTCGCGTTGATCTCCTCGATGGCGAGCACGGCGCCGTCGCGGAAGTTGGTGCCCGACACTGCGCCGGCGCCCGAGAGCTCGATCACGATCGGCATGTTGACCGTCTGCTGCGCATAGGCACCCATGGTCCCCGCCGCGAGCGCCAATCCAACAAGACTGCGTTTCATCTTCCCTCCTCCCTTAGTGAATCACTTCGGCGTCTTGGCGATGATGTCCGCCTCGACGATCTTGCGCAGCTCCGGCGTGACCTTCGGCTCCCCGCCGAACCATTTGCGAAAACCGAATCCCGCCTGCTGCAGCAGCATGCCGAGGCCGTCGACCGTGCGATGGCCGCGCTTCCTCGCCTGCGCGAGGATCGCCGTCTCGAGCGGGACGTAGATGATGTCGTAGACGACCGCGCTCTTTTTCAATGGCCCGAGGTCGATGACCAGCGGGTCCTTCCCCTGCATGCCGAGCGAGGTGCAGTTCACCAGCACGTCGGCCTGCGCCAGGAGCTTCGGCACCTCGTCCCAGCCGTGCGCCTTGGCGCCGAAGTTCTGCGCGAGCTCCTGCGCGCGCGGCAGCGTCCGGTTGACGACATGGACTTCGACGCCGCGCTGGCGGAATGCGTACACCGCCGAGCGCGATGCGCCGCCTGCGCCGAGGATGACCACCTTGCATCCCGGGACGTTCCAGCCGGGCGCGCGATCGTCGAGGTTGGCGATGAAGCCATGGACGTCGGAATTTCCGCCCATCAGCTTGCCGTTTTCCAGCCACAGCGTATTCACGGCGCCCACCGCCTCGGCCGCCGTGTCGCGCTGCGCGACCGTCTTGTAGGCGGCTTCCTTGTGCGGGATGGTGACGTTGCCGCCGACGAAGCCGTTGCCGGCCAGATTGCTGATGAACGGCACGAAATCCTGCGGCTGCAGATCCTTGAGCTCATACGCGCCCGGGATGCCGAGCGTCTTCAGCCAGTAGCCGTGGATCATCGGCGAGCGCGAGTGCGCCACCGGATGGCCCATCACGCACGCCTTTTTCATCAGAGCGGAGAGAACGACGTCGACTTGAGGATGCGGCACTCCTGGCTCTGGTGCGCGCCGAGCTCGCGGCTCTTCGCAAGGTATTCCTTGAACGCGGGGTCGGCCATCAGCGCATCGCGCTTCTTCTCGCGGTCGGCCTGGCTCGCGTACTTCCAGACGTGCACCACCTGGTTCAGCGGACCGACTTCGGTGGTGGCGTAGAACACCGGCTCGCCGCAGTGCTTCACCTGCGTGGGATGGCCGTATTCCTCGTAGAGCTTCAGCCACGCCGCGAATTTGTTGTTGTGCAGCGTGTAGATGCGCAGATCGAAAATCATGAAACCTCCGAGCCGCGGAGTATAGCTTCGGTCCCGACCCGGGCCCGGCGCGCCCGCTCGAGGGGTTCGAGCGGCTCGACCACCGGCACCTCGAGGCTGAGCGCAAGATCGGCCGGCAGCGCGCCGAGCAGCCCGCGCAGGTCGAGGCCGCCCTCGCCCGGGAACAGACGATCGGCGCGCGCCTGGCGGATGATCTCCTGCGGATCGGCCGGAATCTCCGGCCGCGCATCGCAGAGCTGCGCGTAATGCAGGTACTCGCGCGGCACTTTCTTCAGCTCGGCGAGCGAATCCCGGGCGCGGGAGAAGTGGATCGCATCGACCAGCAGTCCGCTATTGGATTTGCCGGCGCCGCGCAGGATGCGCAGCGCCTTGGAAATGTTCGAGACATCGACCCAGGGCATCGGCTCCAGGTTCGCGCGCAGCCGGTAGTGGCCGGCTCGCTCGCACAGCTCGCCGAAGGTCTGGATGAGGCGCGACTCATCGGCGTCGGCGCCATGCACGAGGATGTCGCTCGCGCCGAGGCGCTGCGAGATGGCGAAGATGTTCTCCCAATCGGCGACCTTGGTCTGCGGCGTGAGCCGGAAGACTTCGACGTCGAGCACGCGCACGCCGGTCTCGCGCAGGCACGCCTCCAGCAGAGGGACGTCCAGCGGGTGTTGATACGGCTGCCCGGCAACCGGGACCAGGCGCAGGCCGACGTGCGTATACCCCGCCTGCGCCGCGATACGCACCTGCGAGTCGTGCGGGCACTCGAGCACGCTGAGCGCGGCGAGGCCGATGGCGCGCTTCATCGTGCGGCCAGCGAAAAACCGAGGCGGTACAGGCCGACGATCGCGTTCGGCGGAGCGGCCTCGCGCGCGGCCGCCTCCACGGCCGCGACGTCGTAGCCGCCGACGAGGAGCGCCCAGTCGACCGTCTTGTCCGCGGCGCCGCGCATCTTCTGCTCGGCGGTCGCCGGCGCGGCCAAAGGCGATTGCAGCAGATACGCGCAGGTGACGCCTTTGCGCCGCGGCGGCTCGGGCGGCGCCTTGTCCGGCGAGAAGCGCACGGTGGCCATCGCATAGGGCAGGCCCTCGCCATAGCCGCCGCGCGCGACGCACAGGCTGCGCACCATGTTCTTATGGTGCGGCATCATGCGTTGCGACCACGGCGTCGGGTTGTTGAGGCGCTCGAGATAGGGACCGCTCGTGATCGTGGCGAGCTCGGCCGTCTCGTACAGCACGAAGTAGGTGCCCTCGTCGCGCACGCCGACCCACCGCGTGCCGCGCAGGAAGCCGGGGATGCCGACGCGCTCGGGCATGTGCTCGACCGTATGCCATTCCTCCCAGCCGGCGCGCACGTCCGCCGGGATGTCCCACCACATCGTGACCGCCGCGCTTCCGAGCATCAGCCCATCGACTGGAAAGTGCGCATCATGCGCTCGGCATCCGGCTCGATGCCAGTGAAGAGGCGAAACGCTCGCGCGGCCTGGAATACGGCCATGCCGCTGCCGTCGAGCGTGCGGCAGCCCTTGGCGCGCGCCACGCGCAGGAGCTCCGTCTCGAGCGGAAAGTAGACGATCTCCGCCACCCAGTGTCTGGGCTCGATGAGACGCGCGTCGAGCGGCAGTCCGGGCATCTTCGCCATGCCGGTCGGCGTGCAATGGATGAGCCCATCGGCGGTGGCCATCGCCGAGCCGAGATCGGAGGTCGCTTCGGCTCCCAGCTTTTTCGCCAGCTCGCGCGCGCGGGCCGGGTCGACGTCGAAGATGGCGAGCCGGCGCACGCCGAGCTCGAGCGCCGCATGCGCGACCGCCGCCCCGGCGCCGCCGGCGCCGAGGAGCACGACGCGGTCGAGCGGCGCATCGGGCAGCCCGCGCCGAAAACCTTCCGCGAAGCCAGAGGCGTCCGTGTTGTGGCCGATGAGCCGGTCATCGCGCATCACGATCGTGTTGACGGCGTTGATGGCGCGCGCGTCGGGCGACAGCTCGTCGAGGAGCGGGATGATCGACTGCTTGCAGGGAAAGGTGACGTTCAGCCCATTGAAGCCTTCGCGCTTGGCATTCGCGAGAAGCGCCGGCAGCGCCTCGACGCCGACGCCAAGCCGGTCGAGGTCGATCAGCCGGTACTCGCACTTCAAGCCGTGCGCGCTGCCCTCCTCCATGTGCAGGCGAGGCGAGCGCGATGACTGGATGCCCGCCCCGATGAGGCCGAGCAGCAGCGTCGCCATTACTTGCGTCATGGTCAGCCTTTGTAGCCCAGGAGGCGCGGCAGGAAGAGCACCGTGTCGGGCACGAAGGTGATGATGGCGAGCGCGGCAATCATCACCCAGAGGAAGGGCAGCACCTCGCGCACCAAATCCTTCAGCGGGATGTCGGCGATCTTGCTCATCATGAACAGCAGCAGCCCGTACGGCGGCGTCACCAGCCCGATCATGATGTTCACCACCGCGACGACGCCGAAGTGCACCGGGTCGATGCCCAGCGCCCTGGCGGTCGGCAGCATCACCGGCACGATTACCAGCAGGATGGTGGTGCCTTCGAGGAAGCAGCCGAGGACGAGCAGCACCACGTTGGCGAAGACGAGGAAGCCGATGGGCGAGAGCTGGTACGCGTACAGCATGGCCGCTACCGTTTTCGGGATGTTCTCGACCGTGATCACGTAGTTGAACACCAGCGCGCCAGCGATCAGCATGCCGATCGAGATGGTGACGCGCGCGCTCGTGACCAGCGACTGGTACACGTCGCGCCAGCCGATGCTGCGATAGAGGATCGCGGAGGCGGCGAGCGCATAGGCCGCCGCGGCCGCCGCGGCTTCCGTCGGGGTGGTGATGCCGCTGTAGAGGCAGCCGAACAAGATCACCGGCATCATCAGCGCGGGAAATGCCTCCCAGGTGATGCGCGGCCACTCGCGTACCGGCACCGGCGCCTCGACCGGGAAATGGCGCCGCTTGGCCATCGCCGCGATGAGTGCCATCTGCACGATGCCGAGCAGCAGTCCCGGTATCACGCCGCCGAGGAAGAGATAGCCGATCGACGTGTCCGAGATCAGCGCGAAGATCACGAGCGGGATCGACGGCGGGATGATCGGCCCGATGACCGAGGACACGGCGGTGAGCGCGGCGGCGAAGGCGGGCGTGTACTTGCCGTCCTTCGTCATCAGCGTCTGCATGATCTTGCCGCTGCCGGCGGCGTCGGCGAGCGCCGAGCCCGACATGCCGGCGAAGACGATGCTCTGCACCACGTTCACTTGCGCCATTCCCCCCCGCCAGCGGCCGACGAGCGCATTACAGAAGCGCAGCAGGCGATCCATGATGCTGCCCGAGTTCATGAACTCGGCGGCGAGGATGAAGAGCGGGATGGCGAGCAGCAGGTAGCTCGTGTACATGCCGTTCAGCAGCTGCTCCGCCGCCGTGCCCATGTCGACGCCCTTTACCCAGAAGTAAAGGAGCGAGCCCGCAATCATCGCGTGGCCCACCGGCAGGCCGAGCAGCGACAGCACGACGATGGCGGCAATCGCCCAGCCGAAGGGAGTCAAAGCCCGGAGCCCGCTTTCGCGCTAACGTCGGCTTCCTCGGGCTCGCGCCCGCGCACCAGGTGCCAGAGGATCCAGAGGTAGCGCGCGAGGATCGCGACCAGGAAGACGAGGTAGATCGAGAACAGCCAGTCCATGCGGATCTTGAGGTACGAGCTCTTCTCGACCTTCATGAAGGTCACGTAGCTCCAGCTCGCGGGCAGCGATTTCCCATAAAGGACGAGGAGCGCGCCCGCCGCGACGATGCCCATGGCGATGCGCCCGCGGCGGCCGACCGCGCCGGCGAGGAGATCGAAGCGTACTTCCTCGTTCTCCCTCAGCACGAAGGCCGCGCCCCACAGCACGATCCACAGCCACATCACCACCGTCAGCTCGGAGGTCCAGCCGATCGGGAAGTTGAAGAAATAGCGGAACACGATCTGCAGCACGAACGCGGCGAACATCACCGCCAGCATCAGGGCGGCGATGTTCTCCGCGCGGCGTTGCAGCCAGCGCAACATGACTATTTGAGGGCGTTGATCTTCTCGAGCATGCCCTTCGGCCATTCCTTCGCCTCGTCGGAGGCGAGGTAGACCTTCTGGGCATGCGCGCGGAACGCGTTCTGGTCGGGCACGTACACCTGCAGGCCCTGCTTCCTGAAGCCCTCGGCCAGCTCCTGCTCGCGCTTGCCGTGCTCCGCCGCGCTCCAGCGCATCGCCTTGTCGGCGGCCGCCTGGAAGGACTTCTGCTTCGCCGCGCCGAGCGCATTCCAGGCCTTGAGGTTCATCGTCAGGAGGTCGTAGCCGACGAGGTGCGAGGTCAGCACGATCTGCGACATGACCTCGTAGAACTTCATGTTCTGCACGTTGGGCAGCGGGTTGTCCTGGCCGTCGATCGCGCCGGTCTGCAGCCCGGTGTAAACCTCCGCGTATGCCATGGGCGTCGGATTGGCGCCGAGCGAGCGACCGAGGAGCTGCCAGGCGTCGCCCGGCGGCATGCGCAGCTTGATGCCGGCGAGATCGGCGGGCGTGGCGATCTTCTTGCTGGGCTTGAGGCCCACCTGGCGCGTGCCGAAGAACGTCGGCCCGAGGATCTTCACCTTGAGCTGGGACTCGGCTTCCTTCTTGAACTGCGCGCCGAGATCCCCCGACCAGAAATGATCGAGGTGTGCCGCGTAGCGGAAGAGATACGCTGAAGTGAGCAGCGACCAGGACGGCAGCTGCT
>DATMIG010000268.1:0-8956 GCA_035554335.1 Burkholderiales bacterium | reverse complement strand
CGACCGCACGGACGTCGCGGTGCACGCCGATGTGAAGCAGACGCTCGCCGCGCTGCTGCCCCTGATCAGGAGCTCGGATGCCGCCCGGCAGCGGCTCGCCGAGCTGAAGCCCCACAACTGGACCGCGCAGCGCGACAAGGCGCGCCTCGACGCGATGATGGCGGCCGAGACGAAGCCGATCGATCCCGCTTACCTCATGCTGCGCTTCACCGAGTCGCTGCCGCGCGACGCGGTGGTGGTGGACGAAGGCCTCGTCAGCACGAATAGCCTGCCGAAGTTCCTGGTGAACCGCGGGCCGCGCGACTACTACGGCCTCGCGAGCGGCGGTCTCGGCTTCGCCGTTCCCGGCGCCGTCGGCATCAGCCTCGCCCTGCCCGGCCGCCCGATTGCCGCGATGGTGGGCGACGGCAGCGCGATGTACGCCATCCAGGGCCTGTGGACCGCCGCGCACCACCAGCTGCCGATCACCTACGTGATCGCCAACAACCGCGGCTATCGCATCATCAAGGAGCGGCTCGTCTCCTTCCGCAAGACCGACAAGTTCACCGGCATGGACATCCGCGAGCCCGACATCGACTTCGTCTCGGTGGCGAAATCCTTCGGCCTCGCCGCGCGGCGCGTCACCGACCCGCAGGACATCGCGCCGGCGCTGCGCGAGGGGTTCGCGAGCGGCAAGCCGAACCTCGTCGATATGCGGGTCGCCGATGGGTTCGGAAATTAATCAAGGAGTCCTATGTTGACCGGCAGTTGTCTTTGCGGAGCCATCCGCTACTCGATCGACGCCGACGTGAAGGAGCTGCGCGCCTGCCACTGCCGGAACTGCCAGAAGCAGAGCGGCGCGCAGGGCACGGTGAATGCCGTGCTGCCGAGCGCGGCGTTCAAGCTCACGCAGGGCACGCCCAAGCGGTTCACGGCCGTAGCGGATAGCGGGCGCACGCTGCACCGCTACTTCTGCGGCGACTGCGGCTCGGGCGTGTTCAGCCAGCGCGAAGCGAGTCCCGAGATGGTCGTGGTGCGCGCCGGTACTTTCGATAACGCGCCGGACATGGAGATCACGGCGCACATCTGGACCCGGAGCGCGCGCAACTGGGCCCATATGGACCCATCGAGCGCGCAGCACCCCGGGCAGCCGGACGCGCCGCAAAAAAAATAGCGGCCGCCGCAGTGCAGCAGGGGCGGTAATTCTCATTGCTGCAATGATGGACGCCGTACCATCGCGCCGTGAGCCGCCCCCGGGTCCTCGTGGCCGGGACGTACGACGCGATCGACGCGCTGTCCCAGGCGCTCGGTGGCGAGGCCGACGTTGTTGCCGCGCGCTCGCTCAAGGAAGCGCTCACCGAGCTGCAGCGCGGCTCGTTCGACACCATCGTCTGCAGCGTGCGCTTCGACGAATCGCGCATGTTCGAGTTCCTGCAGGCCATCATGGAGCGAAAGCGCGCCGTGCGCATCGTCGCCTTCCGCGTCGAGCGCAACGCGCTCACGCAGAGCACGCGCAGCGCCATCCGCAACGCCCTCGAGGCGCTGGGCGTCGAGCGCTTCGCGGATCTCTCCCAGCTGCGCGCCGAGTACGGCGAGGACGTGGCCCTCGAGACGCTGCGCAAGATGGTGCTGGACGATACCTTCAGCCCGCCGGCGCCGCCGCCGTGAGGTAGCATCCGGGAAATTTTTCCGGGACCCATGATGGACGAGCTCCTCTACGAAGTTCGCGACGGCGTCGGCTACGTCACCTTCAACCGGCCGCAGGCGCGCAATGCCCTCACCTTCGCGATGTACGAGCGCCTGGCGGAGATTTGCCTTTCTCCCGGCTCCGTACGCGCGATCCTGGTGACCGGCGGCGGCGACAAGGCCTTCGCCGCCGGCACCGACATCTCCCAGTTCCGCACCTTCGACAAGGAGGAAGACGCGCTCAAGTACGAGGAGCGCATCGACCGGGTGATGAACGCCATCGAGGGCTGCAAGGTGCCGACCATCGCCGCGATCCACGGCGCCTGCACCGGCGGCGGCGCGAGCATCGCCGCGTGCTGCGACCTGCGCATCGCCTCGAAGTCGATGAAGTACGGCTTCCCGGTGGCGCGCACGCTCGGCAACTGCCTCTCGCTCGCGAGCTACAACCGGCTCGTCTACCTCGTCGGGCCCTCGCTCGTGAAGGACATCGTGTTCCAGGCCCGCCTGATCGAAGCCGATGAAGCGCTCGCCAAGGGCCTCGTCATGGAGCTGCACGACGACCAGGCGGCGCTCATGAAGCGCGGCGAGGAGCTCGCGCGCACGGTCGCCGGCATGGCGCCGCTCACGCTGCAGGCGACGAAGGAGGCGCTGCTGCGCCTGCGCCCGAAGATCCCGCACGGCGAGGGCAACGACCTCGTCCTCATGTGCTACATGAGCCAGGACTTCCGCGAGGGCATGGACGCCTTCCTCAACAAGCGCAAGCCCGTCTGGAAGGGCCGCTAGTCAAGCGTCGCCAGCTTCTCGCGCTGCTCGCGGGCAGCGTGCTGCTCGGCAGCGCGCGCGCCGATGAGACCGGCGCGGTTCCCGGCGGCATCGCCCGCATCCGCCTCGGAACCGATGACAAGGCTCCCGTCGCCCGCCTGGGCGACACGCGCGTACTCGTGATGCGCGAGGGCGCGCAATGGTCGGCCATCGTCGGCGTGCCGCTCCTCGCCGAGGCCGGAGCGGTCCTGACGCTCGACATCGAGCACGCCGATGGCCGCCGCGATTCGGCGCAGATCCGCGTAGCCGCCAAGACCTACCCCGAGCAGCACCTGACCATTCCGCCCGAGCGCGACGATCTTTCCCCCGCGCAGATGGAGCAGTTCGAACGCGAGCGCGAGCACCTGTCGAAGCTGCTGCGCACCTTTTCGGACACCGCGCCGGCATCGCTCCATCTCGTCGCGCCGGTCCGCGGACGCCGGACCGGCAGCTTCGGCCGGCGGCGCACCATCAACGGCTCGCCGCGCGCTCCGCACGCCGGCCTCGATATCGCCGCGCCCGCCGGTACGCGCGTCGCGGCTGCCGCGGCGGGTCGCACCGTCGACGCCGGCAATTACCTCTTCCTCGGCGAGACGATCCTGCTCGACCATGGGCAGGGGCTGATGTCGCTCTATGCTCATCTGCGCCGCAAGGACGTGCACGCCGGTGACGTCGTCGCCGCGGGCGCGGCCATCGGCGAAGTGGGCGCGAGCGGACGGGCGAGCGGCCCGCACCTGCATTTCGCCGTGTACCTGAACGCCACGGCGGTCGATCCGCGCATCCTGCTGGCGAGCTAGGCGGCGGCGAGCCGCGACACGCGCGACAGCTCGGCGGGCTTGGTGATGTGCTCGTCGAAGCCGGCGGCGCGCGTGCGCGCGATGTCGGCGAGCTGACCCATGCCGGTCAAGGCGACGAGGCGCGTGTGGCGGCCCCACGGCGTCTTGCGCAACCGCCGCGCCACCTCGGCGCCGTCCATGCCCGGCATGTTGAGGTCGATGAAGGCGACTTCGGGATGCAGCATCTCGGCGATGCGCAGCGCCGACTCGCCGTCGAGCGCGCTTTCCACCCGATGGCCCTCGAGGCGAAGGTATTCGGCGAGGGTCTGCGCCGCGTCGACGTTGTCGTCCACCACCAGCACGCGGCGCCGCTCCGGCGCCGGAGCGGTGTCCTCGTTCGCCGCCGCCGGCTTGGGCGGCGCGGCGAGCGGCAGCGTCACCAGGAACTCGCTGCCCTGGCCGGCTCCGCCGCTCCTCGCCTCGATGCGGCCGCGGTGGCGCTCGACGATCGAGCGCGCGAGCGTGAGGCCGAGGCCCAGGCCGCCCGCGGCGACATGCGCGGCGTCGAGCTGCACGAACATGCCGAACACCTCGTTCAGCTTGTCGGCCGGGATGCCGATGCCGTTGTCGCCGACCCGCACGACGACGCTGCCGTCCACCGGCCACGCCGCGAGCTCGATGCGGCCGTTCGGCGGCGTGAACTTGGCGGCGTTGTTGAGCAGGTTGGACACCACCTGCGCGAGGCGCACGGGATCGCCGTCGACATACAGCGGCGCGGCGGGATAGCGCACGTCGAGGCTGTGGCCCTTGGCCGCGATATTCGGCCGCGCGGTGTCGACGCCCGCGCGCAGGGCGTCGGCGAGCGCGACGCGGTCGGTGCGCATCTCCATCTTGCCGCGGTCGATGCGCGAGAGGTCGAGCAGATCGTCGATCAGGCGCGCGAGCTGCGCGATCTGCCGCTCCATCATGCGGTGCGTCTCGGTGACGGCGGGATCGGGCGACGGCTTCAGCCGCAGCAGCGCGAGCCCGGTGCGCAGCGGCGCGAGCGGGTTGCGCAGCTCGTGCGAGAGCATGGCGAGGAACTGGCTCTTGCTCGCGTTCGCCTCGCCCAGCTCGCGCGCCCGCTCGGTGAGCTCGAGCTCGGAGGCGCGGTAGCGGTCGCGCGCGCGCCGCATCGCCTCGCCGAGCACGATGATCAGCGAGCAGGAGACGGCGAAGAGCACGAGCGAGATGGCGTCGGTGGGCCCGTGCACGGCGAAATGCTCGACCGGCGTGATGTAGCGCACGTTCGCGACGATATAGCCGAGCGTCATGGCGAGCGCCGCCGGGCCGACGCCGCCGAACCAGACCGCAATCGCCACCGCGCCGTAAAGCGTGACGAACGGGATCGACACGCCGAGCCATGGGTCGAGGAACCAGCGCAGGAACGACGCCGCCAGCGTCACCGCCACGGCGCCGCCATAGGCCGCGGCAAGCGACGTGCGCGACAGGCGCCGCCCGGCATTGGCGAGGTCGCCGAGCAGGAACGCGAGCAGCAGGCAGGCGGACACGACGAAGCTCGCGCGCGCCGCGTGCCAGCCGATGGTGAAGCGCGCGCCCGCCACCGCCGAGAGCGTCAGGTCGGCGATGGACGCGATCAGCACGAGGCCGATCCACAGGTAGAGCACGTCGTCGAAGCCGCGCTTCCACCAGATGAGCACGAAGGAGACCGACAGGAGCGCGATGGCCGCCCATTGCAGGGCGAGACTCGCGTCGGTGAAGCGCTCGCCGACGATGCTGCCGGCGGGCATCTCGTTCACGAAGGCGGCGATGAGCGCGGCCACGGCGAGCGTCAGCAGGCACGCCGCGAGGAGGCGCATGCCACGGCGCGCTTTCTTGCGCGCCGCCGCCGGCAGCTCCGGCCGGCCCGCGCGCAGCACCGCGGCGAGGAACAGCAGCGCCATGCCCAGGCGCCACGCGATGTACAGCCAGCCCACCGCCTGCGCACTGTGAAAGGCGACCTGCGAGGGCAGCGCACCCGGGAAGGCGGCCATGTGCAGCGCCGCCATCAGCGCGCCGTAGAAATAGGCGCAGGTGAGGATGAGAAGCGGCGCGCGCCCCGTCGCGCGGTACAGCGTGCCAAGGAGGAGCGCGGTGCACAGGTCCGCCATCAGGATGCCGCTGCCGTATGCGACGGCGATGTGCGGGTCGGCCGGGCCGGGTTCGTGCGCGAACGGAATGACCGCGATGGTGATCGCGACGTAGACCAGCGTCAGCGCGGCGAACGTGTGGAGCTGGGCATTGCTCGGCGCACGCGGCTCGAGGGCAACTGCGTCGTAATCCATCGCGATCGATCATACTGAGCGCGTTTGACGGGGGCGTGGGGCGAACGAGAATAACGTCACGTCCCGCACCCGCTTGTTTCTCGCCCACAATCCGCTTGTCGTCCCATTGCGACACTTACGGTAGCGAACATGTCCGACCCGAAGCCACGCGACGCGAAGTTCCTGATCATCGCCGGCGCCTCAACGGCGCTCTTCCTGCCGTTTGCGATCGCTTACCCGCCCACCCTGTTGGAGAAGGGTATTGCGGTAGCGCTGCTCGTTGCGCTCGCCTGCGGATTCGCCGCGCTGGTCATGCGCCTGAAGCAGCGCAAATAGATTTGCGCGTCGTCCTCGCGACCGTCGGCTCGCTGGGCGATCTCCATCCGTACATCGCGATCGCGCGCGCGCTGAAGGAGCGCGGCGCACAACCGGTCGTGGCGAGCGTGCCCGACTATCGCGGCGACGTGGAGCGCGAAGGCATCGAGTTCGCGCCGGTCGGGCCGGCGTTCGGCGTGTTCGGCGACTACCGCAAGCTCCTCGAGAAGGTCTTCGATCCGCGCCGCGGCGTCGAATTCATCTGGCGCGAGATGGCGATGCCGTACCTCGCGCAGACCTATGCCGGGCTGATGCAGGCGACGCAAGGCGCCGACCTGCTCGTCTCGCATCCGCTCACCGTGGCGATGCCCCTCGTTGCCGAGACACGCGCGCTGCCGTGGGTTGCGACGATCCTGTCGCCGCTCAGTCTCATGTCCGCCGACGATCCGCCGCTCATTCCGAACGCGCAATGGCTGCGCTCGCTGCGCAGGCTCGGGCGCGCGCCGTATACCGCGGTGTTCAAGCTCTTCCGCCTCGTCGGCTGGCGATGGGAAGCGCCGCTGCGCGCCTTCCGGCGCCGGCTCGGCCTGCCGCGCAAGCCGGGCCTCGCCATGCTGGAAGGTCAGTTCTCGCCTTACCTCAACCTCGCGCTGTTCGATCCCCTGCTCGCGCGCCCGCAGCGCGACTGGCCGCGCAATGTCTGCGTCACGGGCGCGCCTTTGCACGATGGCACGGGCACGTTCCCGGATGAAGGCGAGCCGCCCCTCGTCTTCGCGCTCGGCTCGTCCGCCGTGTGGGTCGCCGGCGACTTCTGGCAGCAGGCGATCGAAGCGTCCCGCGCACTCGGACGCCGCGCCGTCTTCATCGCCGGGCCGGCGCAGCTCGGCGCCTTGCCGGTGGGCATGCGCGCCTTCGCCTACCTGCCCTACTCCAGGGTCTTTCCGCGCGCGCGGGTCGTGATCCACCAGGCCGGCATCGGCACGCTGTCGCAGGCGCTGCGCAGCGGCCGCCCGCAGCTCATCGTGCCCTTCGCCTTCGACCAGCCGGACAACGCGCGGCGCGCCGCCGCGCTCGGCGTCGGCCGCGTGCTGCCGGCCGCGAAGAGCAGCGCCCGCGCCCTGGAGCGCGAGCTGCGCATCCTGCTCTCCGATGCGGCATACGACGAGCGCGCGGAGGTGGTTGCCGCCGAGCTTCGCGAAATGGACGGCGCGGCGAAGGCGGCGACGGAGCTTCTCCGAATCGCGGCATGCTAGGCTCGCCTCCCCACCGTACTGGAGCCACCAATGCTTGCAACCGCCTTACTCCGCTCGAGCACCGTCGCGCTCGCGCTTTCACTCTCCGCCACGTTCGCGTTCGGTCAAGCGCAGCGCGCGCCGAAGCCGTTCGAGCCCGAGGTCGGCCAGGCCGGCAAGGACGTGGTGTGGGTGCCGACGCCGCAGGCGGTGGTCGACAAGATGCTCGACATGGCCAAGGTGACGAAGGACGACTTCCTGATGGACCTCGGCTCCGGCGACGGCCGCACCGTGATCACCGCTGCCAAGCGCGGCGCGCGTGCGCTCGGCATCGAGTACAACCCGGAGATGGTCGAGCTCTCGAAGCGCAATGCGCAAGCGGCCGGCGTGAGCTCGCGCGCGCAGTTCCAGAAGGCGGACCTCTTCCAGACCGATTTCTCGAAGGCGACGGTGATCACGATGTTCCTGCTGCCGGACATCAACCTGCGCCTGCGGCCGAAGATCCTCAACCTCAAGCCGGGCACGCGCGTCGTGTCCAACACGTTCACGATGGGCGAGTGGCAGCCGGACGAAACGGCGACGGTGGAGAAGGGCTGCGACGGCTCGTGGTGCAACGCGCTTTTCTGGATCGTGCCCGCCAAGGTCGCGGGGAACTGGAAGGTGCCGCAGGGCGATCTCACGCTCAAGCAATCCTTCCAGATGGTCACCGGCACGCTGACCGCCGGCGGCAGGGCCGTCCCGGTCGAAGGCCGGGTGCGCGGCGAGGAAGTCGAGCTGACGGCCGGCGGCCAGACGCTGCACGGCAAGATGAACGGCAAGACGCTGGAGCTTCACTAGCAACGCCTCGCGCACACAGCTTCTCCACACTTGCTGCACAGCTTGTCCACAGGTGCCTGTGGACAAGCTGCACCGTCTAGGTGCGTGCGGCGCGCTGGACCTGCCTCACTTCTTCGTCGGTGATGATGTCCACGAGACGCAGGAAGACGGTCCGCGGCAGCTCGTGAAGGTCCTTCCACGTCGCGAAATCGGCTTCCGTAACACCCAGATGCGTTCGTAGCTGCTCGTTACCACCGAGAATTTCCGCCGCGCGCCGCAGGGCGCGCCTGTGAATTTCGTGGTGCACGGTGTCCCTCCCCGAGGACACTCGCACATTGCACTGCGCGTCGGCGCGCGTCAATAAGAGAATGCGGAAGACGTTGCTACGCCGCAGCAGGTCGCAGCACGAGCTCGACCGGGCGGTCGTCGGCGCGCCACTGCAGCGTAAAGGCGATGACCCCGATCGTGATCAGCGCGCTCCACGCCACGGTGTAGTTGCCGGTGAGCGTGTACACCACGCCGCCCATCCACGCGCCCGCGAACGAGCCGAGCTGGTGGCTGAAGAACGCGAGCCCGTACAGCGCATTGAAATGCGCGAGGCCGAAGATGCGGCTGATCAGGCCCGAGATCAGCGGCGCGACGCCGAGCCAGAGGAAACCCATCGCCGCGGCGAAGATGAGCGTCGTCGTTGCCGTCACCGGCACCGCCAGGAAGAGGCAGATGAAGACGGTGCGCAACCCGTAGATGAGCGCCAGCAGCTTCTTCTGGCTGTAGCGCGAGCCGAGCAGGCCGAAGAGGTAGGTGCCGATGGTGTTGAAGAAGCCGATCAGCCCCAGCGCGGTCGCGCCCACGCCGGGCGCCACGCCGCAGAGATCGAGGTACTTCGGCAGGTGCGTGGTGATGAAGATGAGCTGGAAGCCGCAGGCGAAGTACGCCGCGGTCATCTGCATGAACCCGCGATGGCGCGATGCCGCGCGCAGCGCCTCGCTCAGGCGCTGGGGCCGGGCCGACGGCTGGGCATCGCGCGCCGGCGCCTGATCGCGCATCA
>DATMIG010000267.1:0-13500 GCA_035554335.1 Burkholderiales bacterium | reverse complement strand
TATCGACGGGGGAGTTTGGCACCTCGATGTCGGCTCATCACATCCTGGGGCTGTAGCCGGTCCCAAGGGTATGGCTGTTCGCCATTTAAAGTGGTACGTGAGCTGGGTTTAAAACGTCGTGAGACAGTTTGGTCCCTATCTACCGTGGGCGCTGGAAGTTTGAGAGGGGCTACTCCTAGTACGAGAGGACCGGAGTGGACGCACCCCTGGTGTACCGGTTGTCACGCCAGTGGCATTGCCGGGTAGCTATGTGCGGAAGAGATAACCGCTGAAAGCATCTAAGCGGGAAACTTGCCTCGAGATGAGACTTCCCGGGGGCTTGACCCCCCTGAAGGGTCGTCCTAGACCAGGACGTTGATAGGCGGGATGTGCAAGGAGCGTGAGCTCTTGAGCTAACCCGTACTAATTGCCCGTGCGGCTTGACCCTATAACCGTGAGCATCGCTCGCGCAGTTATGGGCGCTTGGTCAGCAATCCCATTCCAGCCGTTACGAATTTTCGTAACGCGTTCACTTCTTCAACCTTCTATCTGGCGGCTACAGCAGCCTGGAACCACGCCTTCCCATCCCGAACAGGACCGTGAAACGGGTTTGCGCCGATGATAGTGTGCCGTTTGCGCATGCGAAAGTAGGTTACCGCCAGGCCATCTTCAAGCGAAAAAGCCCGGGCTCGTCAGAGCACCGGGCTTTTTTGTTTTCAACGCGCTTTTACGCGCGCGCCATCTTGCGCATCTCGCGCTGCGCCCGAGATGATCAATTACGAACTACGTTGATTTGACACATGTTGCGACGGCCCGTAGCCTCGCGATCCGTTGAATCACCTCCGCAGTTAGGCGCCCGCATGCATGACAGAGAGTACGGCGCGCTGGCGACGATCGGCATCGCGACGCCGCAGGCCAACACGACCGTCGAGCCCGAAATGGCGGCCTTATTGCCGGACAAGGTGACGATGCTGGTGACGCGGCTGCAGGGCAGCCGCCAGAGCTCGAAGAACCGGCTGGTCGAGTACCTCGACAACTTTGGCGCGAGCCTCGAGGCCTTCGACACGGCTCCGCTCGATGCCGTGGGTTACGCCTGTACGGCGACGTCCTACCTGATCGGTCCCGAAGAAGAGGAAGGTCGGCTGGCGGATTACTCGCGCCGCTTCGGCTATCCCATCGTCAGCACCGCGCGCGCCATTCGCGAGTCGCTGGCGCACCTCGGCGCGCGCCGCATTGCGCTCTTCGCGCCGTATCCCTCGTGGCTCATCGAAGCTAGCCTCGGCTACTGGAAGAAGTGCGGCCTGGCGATCACCGATACAGCCACGGTCTCGCTCGACACGTCGGACACGCGGCACGTGTATCGCGTGCGCACTCCCATGGTCCTGGACAGCATTGCGAACCTGGATTGGCGCAGCGCCGACGTGATCCTGATGACGGGGACCGGCGTACCTACGCTGCGGGCAATTACGGCGGTCGCGGCGCGGTCCGGGAAGCCGGTGCTTTCCTCGAATCTATGCCTAGCCTGGTCGTTGATGCGCACGATCGGTGCGGGCGATGCACTGCCCAAGCCGGGCGAAGGCGAATTCCTATTTGGCGGCTGGAGCGCGCGGCTGAGAGCCTGAATTCGCTTCGCCCGCACCCCCATCCAAGCGGATCTTTTACGGATCCATGCGCGGGCGCGTGCGCCGCACGCGTGGGTCCCTGATGGGCGCTCGCGGCCGACGCGGACGCGCAGATCGTCGCATCACTCCAACGCTGCGGGCGACACGAGGTTCCGCTCTCCGTGGTGCCCGTCACGGATCTAGGCGCCCCGACGGCGACGTCGCCTGCCGCGGAAGCAGGGTCGAGAATGCGCAGCAAATAGTCGATATCGCTCGCGGAGCAGCCTAGCGGCGCAAGCCGCCTTTCCCGTTCTCGCATCCAGGCGTAGGCTTTGCGTCCATGAGGCCTGCTGGCGCGATCGGCCTCCTCCTTTGGGCGACGGCGATCGCCGCCGCCGACCCGCTTTATCGCCTGCCGTGGGACGACAGCCGGCCCTTCATGATCATCCAGGCGTCCGACGGCCGCATCACGACTCACATCACGAAGGCCACCTTCCATGCCGTCGATATTGAGATGCCGGTGGGCGTGCCGGTCGTCGCCGCCCGGGCGGGCATTGTCGAAGCCCTCGAAGAACACCAGGGCGAGCACCCGGAAGACGAGCCGTCGTCGTACGAGGGCAATTTCGTCCGCATTCGGCATGGCGATGGAACGGCGGCGATCTATGCGCACCTCGCGCCATATGGCCTCGCGGTGAAATCGGGCGATCCCGTGCAGACCGGTCAGCTACTCGGCCGCTCAGGCGCCTCCGGGGATGTTGTGGCACCGCATCTGCATTTCGCCGTGATCCGCCGGCAGACGAACGCCTCGGGATGGCCCGAGGACGTTTCCCTGCCGGTGACCTTTTTCGTCGGCACGCCGCCGGTCGCTTTTCCACCTCGCGCCGCAGTCCGAGTCACCGCCTATTATTCGGGCCCCGCGCGCGCCCCCCGCGCGCCGAGCGAATGGCAGCCGCTCGTGCCCTGGCGACGCGTCGCGCTGGCGCCTTGGGAAGAGGTGCGCGCGTGGTGCCTCCTTGCGGCCTGGATCGCGGCCGGAATCGCCGGCATGGCGTGGTTCTGGAAATTCTCGCGGAAGTAGGACTTTGGTCCAATGGCTGCCCTGAAAGGGGCTGCCGATGAGCACGCAGCGCGAAACGCTCACCCGCGCGATGGCGGCGAAGCGGGAAGAGTGGCGAAGCGCATGAGCGTCTGTGCATACGCCGGCGCCGTCGGCTCATGCATGAAGTAGACGTAAATCTCTTTCCAGCCGGTCTCGCCGAGCCGGCGAGCCCATTGCGCCAGATCCGCGTCCGAATACTGCTCGAGCCTCAGGCGCACGTAGCCCCACGGCGCGGTCTCGACGAGCGGCGGCGGCGCGTTGTCCTCGCGCTCGGAGAGGCAAAGGGAAGCGCCCTTCGCCGTAAGCGCCTCGTACACGTCGTCGGCGAACCAGCTTTCATTCCGGAACTCGAACGCAGCCGCATGATCGGCCGGCAGGAGTGCCAGGAAGTCCCTGAGGCGCGGCAGGTCCTTCTTGAGGAAGGGTGGCAGCTGGAAGAGCACCGGCCCGCGTTTCTCCCGGAGCGAGGCGAGCGCGCGATAGAGGAAGGCGACCGAATCGGCCGCCGCGTCCGGCTTGAGCTGGGCGAAATGGGTGATGCGGCGAGACGCCTTGATGGCGAAACGGAACGATGCGGGGACCGTGCGCTCCCAATTGTCCAGCATCTCGGTGCGCGGCATGCGATAGAACGTGTTGTTGATCTCGACGGTCGGAAGCCGCGCACTGTAATAGGCGAGCATGCCGTCGGCCCTGAGCTCGGGCGGATAGAACGTCCCCTTCCACTCCTTGAACGAATAGCCGCTCGCGCCGGCGAAGATCCGCATCCTAGAATTTGCCCATGGCGAAGGAAAAACTGGCGGAATATTCCGCCAAGCGCCGCTTCGACGCCACCCCCGAGCCGGCGCCCCGTCCCCCGGGCGAGCGGCGCGGGCCGCTCGTCTTCGTCATCCAGCAGCACGCGGCGCGGCGCCGGCACTACGACCTGCGACTCGAGTGCGATGGGGTGCTGAAGTCCTGGGCAGTACCCAAAGGACCATCCCTCGACCCTGGCGAAAAGCGCCTTGCGGCACAGACCGAAGACCATCCGTTCGACTATGCGTCGTTCGAAGGCATCATCCCCGCCGGTCAGTACGGCGCCGGCGAGATGATCGTGTGGGACTGTGGCGTATACAGCCCGGACGAAGGCGAGGAGTACTGGTTCCACGACCACGCCGAAGCCGAGCGCCGGGTGGCCGAGTCGCTCGCCAACGGCAAGCTCGGGTTTTTCCTGCGGGGCGAGAAAGTGAAAGGCTCGTTCGCCCTGGTTCGCATGGCGGACAAGAAGAACTGGCTTCTCATCAAGCACAAGGACCGCTTCGTGTCGAAGGCCGACCCGACGCAGCACGAGCGCTCGGTCCTCTCCGGAGCCACGCTGGACGAGGTCAACGCGGTTCCGCTCGAGCGCTTTTCCATGGACCGGCTCGTGCCGTCCGGCCCTTCGGAGAAGCTGCCGGCGTCGCTTGCACCGATGCATGCCGAGCTGGCCGACGCTTCCTTTGATCATCCCGACTGGATGTGGGAGCCGAAGCTCGACGGCTACCGCGCGCTGGCCTTCGTGAGCGAGCAGGGCGTGACGCTGAAATCGCGCCGCGGGCTGGACCTGGGCGCCTTTCCCCGGCTCCAGGCCGACCTCGCACGACAGGCGGTGAATGCGATGGTTCTCGACGGCGAGCTGGTCGCCTTCGATGCCGAAGGTAAGCCTTCGTTCAACGCCATGCAGAACGTGCAGGCGAACACAGCCGTCGTTTTCTATTGTTTCGATCTGCTGCATTTCGCCGGCTTCAACCTGCGCAAGGCGCGCTACGAGGATCGCCGCCGCTGGCTCGCGCAGTGCCTGCTGCCCTCGCCGCTGGTGCAGCTCGTGCACGTCTCCGCCGATGGCAAGGCGCTGCTGAAGGCAGCGCTCGACAGCGGCCTCGAGGGCGTGATCGGCAAGCACAAACGAAGCACCTACGAATCCGGCAAGCGCTCCTCGTCCTGGGTGAAGGTGAAGTCGACCCAGAGCGCGGATTTCATCGTCGGCGGCTATACCCGCGGCAAAGGCGCCCGCTCGCCGCTCGGCGCGCTGCTGGTCGGCTATTGGGACGGAGCGAAGCTCCGCTACGCATCCCACGTCGGATCCGGTTTCGACGATGCCACGCTGGCCGAGGCGAAGAAGCGCCTGCAGCCGCTCCAGCGCGAATCGCACCCGTTCGCCGAAAAGCCGGAGCTGCACAGTCCGACCACCTGGGTCGAGCCGGAAGTCGTGGCGGAGGTGAAGTTCCAGAACTGGACCGACGACGGCTTTCTGCGCGCGCCCGTTTTCCTGCGCTTTCGCGATGACATCGATGCTGCCGAGGTCGAGCGCCCGAGGACCGCCGTTCGCCGGGACGACGATAGTGAGATCGACTCTATCGTGCGGCAGCTCGAAAGCCCGAAGTCGTCTCTCACGCTGGCGGTCGGCAAGGAGCCGGTGCGGCTGACGCATCTCGATCGCGTCTACTGGCCGGCCGATGCGGCGTTCAAGCAGCCCGCGCTGACCAAGCGCGACCTGCTGCGCTACCTCGCGCAGGTTTCGCCGTACATGCTGCCGCATCTCGCCGACCGGCCGCTCACCATGATCCGCATGCCCGACGGCATCCACGGCCAGCGCTTCTACCAGAAGCACTGGCATGGCGAGCGGCCGCCGTACGTCGACACGATCACCGTGTTCTCCGACCACAAGGACGAGTCGCACGAATATCTGCTCTGCAACAACCTGCCGACCTTGCTTTGGCTGGCGCAGTCCGGGACGCTCGAATTCCACGTCTGGCACTCGCGCGCCAAGGTGGAAGCCGATGCGGTCAGCCAGGAAACGGACTATGCGAGCTCGCTCGAAGCGCTGGAGGACTCGGTGTTGAACTACCCGGACTACGTGGTGTTCGACATCGACCCCTACATCTACTCGGGCAAGGAGGCGCCCGGCGACGAGCCGGAGCTGAACAACGTCGCCTTCGAGAAGGGGAAGGAGGTCGCGTTTCGCGTGCGCGAGCTCCTGAACAGCATGGGGCTCGAACCGATCGTGAAGACGTCCGGCAAGACGGGACTGCACGTCTTCCTGCCGATCCGTCGCACCATCGACTTCGATGCCGCGCGGCAGGTGTCCGAGTCCGTCGGGCGCCATCTCGTGCGGCTCCATCCCAACGACATCACGGTCGAGTGGAGCGTGCCGAAGCGCACCGGCAAGATCTTCATGGACTACAACATGAACGTGCGGGGCAAGACCCTGAACGTGGCCTATTCGCCGCGCGGCGCGGCCGGCGCGCCGGTCTCCATGCCGCTCACCTGGGACGAGCTCGCCAATGCGCATCCGCTCGATTTCCGCCTCTCGAATGCGGCGGCCAGGACGGTCGGCACCGGCGATCGATGGAGCGAGGCGTTGACTCGGAAGCAGAGCCTGGAGAAGGCCTTGAAGGCGGGCAAAGCCTGAAAAATCCCTTTGTATTACAATCCGTTCCCCCGCAAACCTAGAGCCGGGAGTGAAGTCATGGCTGCACGATCGATTGCGTCGCTGACCGTGTCTTTCGGATTGGTATCCATCCCGGTCAAGCTCTATTCCGCCACGGAAACGAGCAAAGCCATCTCGTTCAACATGCTGCACAAGGCGTGCGGCTCGCGCCTGCGGCAGCAGTACATCTGCCAGAAGGAAGAGATCCCGGTCGGGCGAGAAGACATCGTCAAGGGCTACGAATTCGCGAAGGATCAGTACGTGATGTTCACGCCCGAAGAGCTCAAGGCGATGGAAGAGGCGGGCACGCACACGGCCGACATCACCGAATTCGTGCCGATCGAATCGGTCGATCCCGTGTTCTTCGACAAGGCCTACTACCTCGCGCCCGACAAAGGCGGCGCGAAGCCGTATGCGCTGCTCGCGCGTGCACTGCGTGAATCCAAGCGCTGCGCCCTCGGTCGCTGGGCCGCGCGCGGCAAGCAGTACATCGTGATGATCCGGCCGGCGGACGACGGGCTCGTCATGCAGCAGCTGCTCTACGCCGCGGAAGTGCGCTCCATCAAGGACATCGACATTCCGAAGACCGAAGTGCGTGACGCGGAACTCAAGCTCGCCCAGCAGCTGATTGAGCAGCAGGCTGCCGACCGGTTCGATCCGAGCGCGTACAAGGACGAGGTGCGCGAGCGCATCGAGGCCGCGGTGCAGAAGAAGGTCGAGGGACAGGAAATCACCATGGCCGAGGAAGCGCAACCCGGCGCGCAGGTGATCGACCTCATGGACGCATTGCGCGCGAGCCTGGACAAGAAGCCGGCCAAGCGCGCCGCGCCGGCGGCGGCCCCGCAGGCGTCGAAGCCCGCCAAGAAGAGCGCCGGCAAGAAATAACGTGCATCAGTTCGGCGTGCGCGACGTGCAGCGGCTGCTGCATCTGCCGCGCAGCACGATCCGTACGCTCGTCAAGGCGGGCTTCGTCTCCCCGGTTCGCGGGCCGCGCAACGCGTGGCTGTTCTCGTTCCAGGACCTCATCGTCCTGCGAACCGCGCAGGCATTGGCCTCGGCCCGGGTGCCGCCGCGGCGCATAGCGCGTGCGATGAAAGCCCTGCGGCGTCACCTGCCGGCCGCCATGCCGCTTTCCGGGCTCAGCATCGGCGCCGATGCCGACCGCGTGGTGGTGCGCGAAGGGACGGGGCGCTGGCAGGCCGATTCCGGCCAGTACCTGCTGGCATTCGAAGGCAGCCCGGCGGACGGTTCGCTCAGCGTGCTCGAGCGTCCGGCGCCGGAACCGCCGGCGCCGGACGTGGACGAGCACATCAATCGCGGCTGCCAGCTGCACGAGGCGGGGCTCCTGGCCGAAGCGGAGCGAGCGTACCGCGAAGGGATCGAGCGGCATGGGGACGAGCCGCTCCTCTTCTACAACCTGGGTGTCCTGCTCGAGGACATGGGGCGCAGCGCCGAAGCGATCCAGGCGTACGAGGGTGCCGTGCACCTGGACAGCACGCTCGCCGACGGACACTACAACCTCGCGCTGCTCTACGAAACGCTGGGCAAGCCGCGCGAAGCGATCCGGCACATGGCGCACTACCGGCGCCTGATGAAGGGCAAATAGCCTAGAACGAGCGCCCGACCCGCAGGTAGATCTTCGTCGATCCGGCCTGGTCCAGCCCTCGCGCGATGCCGAGGCGCGCCTGCAGCCCGAACACGTAGCCCAGTCGCGGCTCGCTCATCAGCTCGGCGCCGATGCCGCGGTGGTAGTCCGGCGCGGCGCCATGCTCCCAGGCGGCGCCGATGTCCGTGAAGAGGTTGAGCGAGATCCGGTTGATGCCGAGCGGGGGCACGACCAGGTGGCGGTCGATGTCGCGCAGCGGCGTACGCCATTCGACGGTCGCCACGCGCGCGCGATGGCCCATCAGCTCCGGCGTGCCGGTCGTATAACCGCGCAGCGCGAAGTCACGCTCGTTGAGCACCGGAAGCAGGATGTATTCGTCGGACTTGCTGCCGCCCAGCTCGAACGGCTCGGCCGTCGTCTGGCCATAGGCTTCGTTCCAGCGCAGCGCCAGCACCGATGTCCCGAGCGATACGTGTCCGCGCCAGTCGGCACGATAGACGTTGCCGTCATAGGCGCCGCCGAGGCCGCGCGAGGTTTCATAGAAAAGCCGCAGCTCGTGCCCCTGGCTCGGGCCTTCCGAGAGGGGCTGCTGCCGCCGCGAATCGATGCCGGCGAGCAGTCCGACGACTCGTTCGTCCTGGGTCCGGACGTTGCCGAGCGCGAGGTCGTGCAGGTCCTCCCGCTCGAGCGCAGCGCCCAGGCCCCAGTAGAGCCGCCGGTTCACGTGCAGGTCGCGCCACAACGATACCCATTGCGCGTCCTCCCGGATGCTGTACGCCTTGATCTCCGTGCGCGAAGGGCCGGGCTCGCTCGCCCGGACGGTAAGGGTCCGGTTGACCATGAGGCCATGGCGGCCGTCATAGAGGTATTGCGCCTGGCCGAGGAGCTCGCCCTGGGTGAGCTCCACCATCGGCGCGAGGACGTACTGGTGCAGCTCGAGCGCGTCCTGGCCGAGCGTCAGGGCGCCGACGGCGACGGCACCGTCGCCTATCTGGATGAGCGGCAGCCATGACGTAGGGCGGAGGGTGCGCAACGCCGAATAGGGACGTTCCTCGCCTTGAGGCGCTTGCTCTACGGCCGCCACGGCTTCCTTCGGCGATGCGGGCGTGCTTTCCTCGAGCGGCTCGCCGGGGACACTCAGCAGCCTGAGGACCGCGCCGTCCGCTTCCAGGGTGGTCAGCAGAATTTCGCCGCCCACCGGCGCGCTTATCTCGCGCACGCCGTATGGCGTGCGCGTCCAGCGCGAAAGGGATGACCGTCCTTCGCGCCAGGACCAGATGTCGTAGGTCCGCTCGTAATCGGCGACGAAAAAGATCTCGCCGGCCGCCTCGCCGAAGCGGGGCGAATGCTTCACCGCCTCGTCGGAGACGAGGACTCGCTCGTTGCCGTCCGAGATGTCGACCACGGCCCACTGGGCCGCGCGCAGGCGCGTGATGACGATGCGTCGGCCCTTGGCCGCCAGTCCGCTGATGCTGTCGCCTGGCGAGGCGCGGTACAGCGTGCGCGCGTCGCCGCCAGGATCGAGCAGCACCACCTCAGCGCTGCCTTCGCCGACCCGAACGGAAGCTATGCGGCCGTCGTCCAACGACGCCGCGAAGCGGTCCCGGGCGCAGCGCGTGACATCCCGGGCGCGGCCTTTCGCATCCACCCGGCGAAGCTGATAGAGGAGGTTGTGATTGCGGCAGATGTCGAGCTCCGCGACCAGCACGCTGTCCGGTCGCGCATCGGAGAGGCGGGAATCGCGCTCCACTTCGCGCACGACCCGTGGGGGTGAATCCGGCGCCTGGCGGATCAAGCGCGGCCGGGTGTAGCCGTCGGCTTCCACGTACCACCGAATTCCCGTTGCGCTGAGCGCCGGTGCCGTAATCGAAAAGGCGCGGCGGAGCTCGCGCCCTTGCACCCAGTCCCGTTGCTGGCGTGCGAAGCGGCCGCGAAGCCAATCCTGGTAGTCCGCCCAAAGGGCGTCCATGCCCTTGCCCGTCACCCGCTGCGCAGTGCTGTCGATCTTGAAAGGCACGATGTTCCAGCTGTAGTCGTCGATGAAAGCCCGCACCGCGCCGGCGCCGTAGCGCTCCTGCAAGTACAGAAAGAAGTAGCTGCCATAGAGATAGTCGCGGTTCAGCGGAAAGCCGCGGCCACCCGCGTTGACCTCCCGCAGCGAGCGCAGTCCACGTGCCGCTTCCGCGCGCATCTGGCCTTCGAAAAAGGTGTTTCCGAGCCGGCCGTACCGGTGCGGCGCGTCCGACTCGTTGAGGACGGCGAGACCTTCGATGATCCACGACGGCTCGAGCGCGTTCGGGAAGGCGAAGAGCAGCCGTCCCAGCACGTTTCGCAGGTCGAGCGGCGCGCCGCTCGCCTTGTCGAGGTGCACGATGTGGAAGAACTCGTGGCTGATGACGAGCTCGAGCCATTCACGGTCCTGCAGCAACTCGCCCTGGTCCGGTGGCGATAGGAAGATCCCGCTGAAGTTGTACGGGACGGGCGAGGCGAAGCCGTTCGAGAAGTCGCCGGAGTTGAAAAGCACGATTTGCGTCCGGCGCCGCGGCTCCCAGTCGAGCAGGCGTGTGGTGCGAGCATAAACGCGCTCCGCGATACCCGCCACGCGGCGTGCCTCGTCGCGGGACGGGTCGGCGAAATGGATTTCGAAGTGCTCGGTCTGCAGCGTCCGCCAGCGCAGCGCCGGATCGGCCCAGTAAAGCTCTATCCATTGCGCGCGCGCCGCTGGAATGCAAAAGAACAACAGCAGCGCGCAGCGCAGGATGATTCGCGTCATGATGCCGCGCGTTATAGCAGCATGCGCGCGATCTTCTTCGTTCTGGTGTTGACCGCCCTACCCGCGTTCGCTGGCGAGCGCTGCATCGCCGTCGACGGCGACACGCTGGTGTGCAATCACCAGAAGGTCCGGCTGACCAACGTGTACGCCGCCGAGCTGAAGGAAACGCGCGGGTACGCGGCGAAGCGTCGAATGCAAGCGTTGATCGCTTCGGGCGAAGTGACGCTGCGCCCGCTCGGGCACGATCGCTATGGGCGAACCCTGGCGGAGGTCTACGTGAATGGTCGGCGCATCGAGCAGGCCGATATCGGTCCCCGCGCCGGTCGGGGCTCGCAATGGCACGGCGAGCGTCACGCCTGGGTCCCGACTACAAAGGTCCACGCCAAAAAATGAAGGGGCGGATTGAAAAAATTGCCGGCGCCCTGACGATTTTTAATCCCTTTCGTCGGCCCCCAGCGACTATCAAGTTGCCTTGAGACAACAAAGACTTAGCTGTGAATCCTCACGTTGCCACGCCAAATAAATCACGCTATTCTCCCTGCGCACGCTCGAGCTCTCGGGCGGACGAATAAAAAATCGCAGCAAGTATCTGAATTAGGAAGCGCTTTGACCTATCGGGGGCACGAGGGGGTTGGGGTGGCGTTGTCGCGACGACTTTCATCGTCGTTCTTCCGCGCGTTCTCGTCCGCCAGTAAATCCAAAAAACGTTGCTTGCGCGCACGTGTCGTGCGCCGCGCACTCGCAAAAGAAAGCCGGAGTGACGAGATGACCGTTCCTATCTTCGTGGCGCGCCAAGCGCGCGACGCGCTGCTTCGCCCCCTCGTTTTGCTCCTGCTTGCCAGCGTCAGCGCTTTCGCGCTCGCGCAGCAGCGGCCGGACGCCGGCCAGGTGCTCGAGCAAGCCACGCGGCAGCCGCTGCGCCTGCCGCCACCCGAGGAGCCAGTGCTGCCGAAGCCGCCGGAGCCCAAGCCCGCGCTGCCGACGTCGCCGCAGCTCCACGTCACGGTCCAGAAATTCACCTTCACCGGCAACACGCTCTATTCGGATGCGCAACTCGAGCCGGTGGTCGAGGAGTTCGTCGGCAAGAACCTCGATTTCGAAGGACTGAACGACGCCGCGACGAAGATCCGTGCGTATTACCGTTCGCGCGGCTACTTCCTCGCGCAGGCGTACCTGCCGCAGCAGGCGATCCGCAACGGCAGCGTCGAGATCGGCGTGATCGAGGGCCGCGTCGGCGAAGTCGAGCTCGACCGCAAGCCGGGCACGCGCTTCGCGGAGAGTTTGCTGGCCGGCATCCTCGGCAGCCACCTGAAGACCGGCCAGGTGATCACCGAGACGGGCCTCGAGCGTCCGCTTCTGATCATCAACGATCTGCCCGGCGCGCAGGTCACTTCGGAAATCCGGCCGAGCAAGACGATGGGGGCGGCGGACATTCGGGCGAACATCGAGCAGACGGGCGGCCGCTTCAACGGCTTCGTCGACGCCGACAACCACGGCAACCGCTTCACCGGCGAATATCGCACCGGCGCCAACCTCAACTGGAACACGCCGTTCGGCTACGGCGATCAGGCGACGTTCCGCGGCTTCGTCTCCGACGAAGGCATGTGGTACACGCGCTTTGCGTACCTCATCCCGGTCGGCTACCGCGGCACGCGGGTCGGCGTGAGCTTCTCCAAGTTCGAGTATCGCCTCGCCAAGGATTTCGCCAGCCTGCAGGGCAACGGCGAAGGTGAAGTGAAGACCATCTACGCGTTCCATCCGATCATGCGGACCCGCAACGCGAACTTCATCCTCCAGGTGTCATACGAGGACAAGAAGCTCATCGACCGCATCGAGTCGCAGAACTCCGTGGAGCAGCGCGACATCAGCTCGGGCAAGGTGGGGTTCGTGGGCGACTTTCGCGATGCGTTCCTCGGCGGCGGTCTGAACGCCTACGGCGTCACGTATACGCACGGCGACCTCGGCATCGAGCCGCCGAGCGTGCTCGCCCTCGACGTCGGCCCGACCGGCCACAACACCTATGGCACGTTCACCAAATACAACGTCGACGCGAGGCGGCTGCAGCGGATAACGGACAGCGCAAGCCTGCTCCTCGCCATCTCCGGCCAGCGCGCGACGAGGAACCTGGCCTCGGCGGAGAAGTTCTCGCTCGGCGGGCCGAACGGCGTGCGCGCCTACCCGGTCGGCGAAGCGACGGCGGACATCGGCCTGATCGCCACGGCGGAGGGGCGTTACATCGTGCCGAACTTCAAGATCTTCGGCGGTGACCTGACCTTCCTCGCCTTCTACGACCACGGCTGGGCGCGCATCAACGAAACGGCGCTCGCCTCGGATACGGAAAACAACCGCTCGATCGGCGGCTACGGCTTCGGCGCCTCGGCGGGACAGGACGGCAACTTCATCGTGCGCGCCAATGCCGCGTGGGCGTCGAGCAGCGACAAGCCACAGTCGGATCCGGCGAGTCGCGTGCCGCGCGTGTGGGTGCAGGCGGTGAAATGGTTTTGAGCGGGCAGCGGATGCGTTTTCCACTTCCCAGTCTTGTGACAGGCAGTCGCCGGCACTGACATGAAGGGGTGCCGGCAAGGATAGCGGGGCTTTGCGAGGGAGAGGGACCATGGCAACGACGAAAAGACTGAACGCACGCACGAAACGCTCTGCCGAGAAGGCGGCCCCGCCGCGAGCTTCGGCGCGCACACGCCGCGTGCTCAATACGCGTCCCCGCGTCCTCGCCGCCGCCGTAGGCGCCGCGCTCTTCCCCTGGACCTTCCTCAGCCCGGCCCTCGCGCAAACCACGGCGAACACGCTCCCGACCGGCGGCCAGGTCACCTCGGGCAGCGCGACGCTCACGTACAGCCCGAACAAGCTGCAGATCGACCAGAGCACGAACAAGGCGATCCTGCAGTGGGACGGCTTCTCCATCGGCTCCAATGCCTGGGTCAACTTCAGCCAGCCGAGCGCCTCCGCCGTCGCGCTGAACCGCGTCACCGGCACCAATCC
>DATMIG010000266.1:0-10729 GCA_035554335.1 Burkholderiales bacterium | reverse complement strand
TTCGGCTTGCGGTTGAGGAGATCGACCAGGCCGAGGATGCGCGCCGCGTCCTGCACGCGCCGGTGGATCTCGTCCTTGCCGATCTTCTTCAGGCGCAGGCCGAACGACATGTTCTCGTACACGCTCATGTGCGGATAGAGCGCGTAGTTCTGGAACACCATCGCGATGTTGCGGTCCTTGGGCGGCACGTCGTTCACGATCGTGTCGCCGATGATCACCTCGCCATCGGTGATGTCCTCGAGGCCCGCGATCATGCGCAGCGTCGTCGTCTTGCCGCAGCCCGACGGACCGACGAGGACGACGAATTCCTTGTCCGGGATGTCCAGGTCGATGCCGCGCACGGCGGGCGTCTCGTCGTAGTGCTTGACCAGCTTGCGGAGGTTCACCTGCGCCATCGTCAACCTTTGGTGGCGCCGGCGGTCAGGCCGGCGATGTAGTAGTCCATCAGGAATGCGTAGATCAGCAGCGGCGGCAGTGCGCCCAGCAGGCACGCGGTCATGATCTGCCCCCAGGCGTAGACGTCGCCCTTGATGAGCGTGCTGTAGATGCCGGTCGGCAAGAGCATCTGGTCCGCCGAGGTGGTGAAGGCGAGCGGATACAGGAAGTCGGCCCACGACACGGTGAAGGCGAAGATGGTCGCCGCGATGATGCCGGGCAGCGCGACCGGTATGAATATCTTCGTCAGCATCTGCAGATAACCGGCCCCATCGATCAGCGCCGCCTCGTCGAGCTCCTTCGGGATGCTGGCGAAGTAGCCGATCATGATCCAGGTGCAGAACGGCACCGTCAGCGTCGGGTAGATGATGGCGCAGACCCACCAGTGGTTGATGAGCTGGATGTCGAAGGTCTCGTTCACCCAGGCGAAGATCTTGAACAGCGGAATGAAGAGCAGCGTCTCCGGGATGAGATAGGTCAGGAAGACGCCCATCGCCAGCGTGGAGGAGCCCCAGAACTTCATCCGCGCCAGCGCGAAAGCGGCCGGGATGCTGATCAGCATGGTGACGATCACCACGATCACCGAGACCATCGCCGAGTTTAAGAAGAAGGTCTGGTAGTCCTCGGAGAAGATCAGCGCCTTGTAGTTCTCGAGCGTCGGGTGGTACACCCACCACGGGTTCGTCACCGCCCCCACCTCCGCGCTGGACTTCAGCGAGGTGATGAACATGTAGATCGGCGGCGTGAGGAAGAAGATGACGAAGACGATGAGGAAGAAGTACGACCAGAAGAGCGCGCGCCGCTTGTCGCGCTTCATGCTGCGCGTCTTGGGCACGACCGGAGCCTGCAGCACCGCGCTCATGCTTCGTTCCCCCGGCGGCTGATGTCGCGCAGGATGAAGTAGGCGGCGACGGCGAGGATCGGGAACATGAAGAGCGAGACCGCCGCGCCGAGCGCGATGTCGCCGCCGTTGATGCCCACCAGGAACGCCCAGGTGGCGAAGACGTGGGTGCGGTCGATCGGGCCGCCCGAGGTGAGGATGCGCACGATGTCGAAGTTGGCGAAGGTGACGATCAGCGAGAACAGCACCGTGATCGAGATGATGTTGCGCATCATGGGCAGCGTCACGTACCAGATCTTCTGCCACCAGTTGGCGCCGTCGATGGCGGCGGCCTCGTAGAGCTGCTCGGGCACCGACTTCAACGCCGCGAGATACATGATCAGGAAGAACGGCGCGCCGTACCAGACGTTCACCAGGATCACCGAGAAGCGCGCCCAGTTCGGGTCGCCGAGCCAGGACACCGACGGGATGCCGAGGCGCACGAACAGCCAGTTGAACGCGCTGTAGGACGGGTCGAGCAGCCAGAACCAGCCGAGCGTGCTCATCGCCGGCGGGATCACCCAGGGGATCAGCAGCATGCCGCGCCACTTGCGCTGGCCCTTGGCCGGCACGTTGTGCACGAAGTGCGCGACGCAGAAGCCGATCAGCGCCTTGAAGATGACCGCGCTGATCGCGAAGATGCACGACTGCTTCACCACCATCCAGAACGTCTCGCGGGTGAAGAGGAACGTGAAGTTGGAGAAGCCCACGAACCGCTCCAGGCTCTTGTTGAGCATGGCGAGGTAGATGGCGTAGAGCGTCGGATAGACGACCAGCGCCGCGATGAGCGCAATGAGCGGCAGCGCCATGAGGAAGGCGATGGTCGACTTGCGCCGCGCGAAACGGCGCAGGCCGCCGTGCCTTCGCACGGCGGCCGGCTGGGCCGGGATTACAGCAGCCACTGAGTTATTACGAGCGGATCAGGAGCGTTGGTAGCCTTCGAGCTCCGAGGCGGCCCAATCGATCGTCTTGTTGATCGAATCGCCGCCCGTGGTGCAGCGGGCGATCATCTTGGTCATGATCGCCTGCGTGTACATCTGCTGCGCCATGCTGGCGGGCGCCGGTGCGCACGCCACCCAGGTGGTCTGGTCCTTGCGCGGCGGGTAGTGGTAGACCACGCCCTTCGGCGGCTCGACCTCGCTCCAGACCTTGAAGTCGCGCATGCTCTCGAAGGACGGCACGTCGTAGCCGATGCTCGCCGTGACCAGCTGCTCGACGCTCTCGCGCTGCAGGAGGTGCGACAGCAGGCTCTTCGCCGCCGACTTGTTCTTCGAGAAGTTCCACGTGCCCCAGAGGTACGGCAGGTAGCCGGCGAAGCGGCCTTTCGGGCCGGTCGGATACGGGATCTCGTAGAGGTGCTTCGCGATATCCGGGTTGTCCCGCTTCGCGACCGCGTAGGCCGACGGCGGGTTCATGATCATCGAGCCCTGGCCCGAGATGATGTACTTGTTGTTCGACGCGTCGTCCCAGGCGAAAACGTCCTGCGGCATGACGGCGGCGAGGCGCTGCGCGTACTCGAGCACCTGCTTCACCGCGTCGTTCTTCTTGATGAGGATGTCGCCCTTCTCGTTCACCATGTCGGCGCCGAACGAGTGGAACATGGCGCCCACCCAGTCGATCGAGTCGGTGGTCTGGCCGAAGCCGAGGCCGATCGGATGGCCTTCCTTCTTCAGCTTCTCGGCCGCCGACAGCATCAGCTCCCAGTTCCACTTGTCGGCCGCCTTGGTCGGCTCCTTGTTCACCGGGTACATCTCGAGGATGTCGATGCCGACCTTCTTGAAGAGATCCAGCCGCACGAGCGGCGGCTTGACCTGCGTGCCGGTGACGGCCGGCACCGCGATCCAGTGGCCCTTGGATTTGGCGAGGAACTCCGCGGCGGAAGCCACCTTGCCGTACTTCTTGATGAGCGGGTTCATCACGTCGTCGACCGGCTCGAGCTGCTTCGCGTAGGTCTGCGCGAACCAGGCCGGGTGCTGCAGGATGTCGTGCCCGGAGCGCGCCTGCGCTTCGGCGACGATGGTCAGCTGGTCCTTGTTGCCCTGCGAAGTGATGTAGTCGATCTTGATGTCGACCTTCTCCTTCTTCGCCCAGTCCTGGCACAGCTTGGTGAGCGTGTTGTTCGCGCCCGGAACCCAGTGGTCCCAGAACGCGACCGCCAGCGAACCGGCGGCATACGAAGTACGGATATACGGAAAGGCGAGAGCGGCCGACGTCGCCGCGGCCGTTTTCAGGAACTTGCGGCGCTGGGATTGCCCAGACATAACACTCCTCCTCAGAAGCGGAAACGAGCAAAGTACCGACGCTATCTTAAGACGGGCTTAACGTTCAACCGGCTGACGCGCCTGCAAGCCTGCGGTCCACCGCTTGCAGGCGATCCGCCGGCTATGGTCTAAGCCCCTGATCGCGATGGCATTCTGATACGCTCGGCGGCCTATGAGCGACCTCGACGTCTACAAGAAGCAAAACTTCGGCAACCGCATCGGCTTCGGGCGGCGCACCGCGCTCGTCATCGTCGACTTCACCGTCGGCTTCAACGACCCGAACCAGTTCGGCGGCGGCAACATCGACGCGGCGATCAAGCGCACGGTCGGGCTGCTGCAGTTCTTCCGCGACCGGCGCCTGCCGGTCGCCTTCACGCGGGTGGTCTATGCCGACGACGGCTCGGACGCCGGCGTGTTCGCGATGAAGTGCCCGCCGCTTCTCACCCTCACGGAGCGCTCACCCGGCGGCCAGGTCGTGCCGGAGCTGAAGCCGCTCGCCGGCGAGTACATGGTGCGCAAGACCCAGGCTTCCGCTTTCTTCGGCACCAACCTCGCGGCGTGGCTCGTGCAGCAGGGCGCCGATACCGTCGTCGTGACCGGCTGCACTACTTCCGGCTGCGTGCGCGCGACGGTCGTCGACGCGATGCAGAACAACTTCCGCACCGTCGTCGCGCGCGACTGCGTCGGCGACCGCGCGATGGGTCCGCACGAAGCGAATCTCTTCGACATGGCGCAGAAGTACGCCGACGTGATCGATCGCGACGAGATCATCGCCGAGCTCTCGAAGCTCGCGCGCGCCGCCTAGCTGCTTTTACAGCACGTCGAGCGGCGCGATGGCGGCCGGTTCGCCGTTCGCATAGCGCGGGCGCCGCGAAATGATGTGCGCGTGCATGCGCGTGCGGGCCCAGACCGGGTCGCGCGCCCGCAGCGCATCGAGCAGCTCGCGATGCTCGACGTTGGAGCGCTCGATGTCGACCTGCTCCGGGCGCCAGTTGTAGTGCTTGAGCAAAAACACCGGAATGCTGAGGAGCGGATCGAGCAGCGACTCGAGGCGCGGCGACTTGGCCGCGGCCAGGATGGTGCGGTGGAAATCGTTGTTGAGCGCGGAGAAGCGCGCGAAAGCCGCCTCGCCCGACCGGCGTAGCGCCTGCATCTTGAGCGCCAGCGCCTCCAGGCGCTCGAGCGAGGCCCGCTCGATGCGCTGCGCGGCGAGCGCCGCCGAATACGCCTCGAGCGCGGCGCGCAGCTGGAAGATCTCGTCGATCTCCGCGCGCGAGAACTCCTTGACGTACGTGCCGCGCTCGCGCTCGGCCACCACCATCCCTTCGCCCGCGAGGCGCCGCAGCGCGTCGCGCACCGGGCTGCGCGAGACGCCGATGCGCCGCGCCAGCTCCTCCTCCTTCAGGTGCGCGCGCGGCGGAAAATCGCCGGCGAAGATGCGATCGCGGATCCAGGCGTAGGCGCGGTCCGCCGGCCTCTGCGGGGCGGCGCTCATGGCGTCAGCATGCCGCCGTTCACGTACAGCACCTGCTTGCAGTTGCGCTCGATCGAACGCTCGAGGTCGAGCCCGGCGAGCTCGGCCCCTCCGACGCGCAGCGCGTCGAGCACCGCGCGGCCGATGCCGCCACAGCCGCCGGCGAGCGCGATTCTTTTGTACACAATAGCCCCGTGGTGGAAGCCCCGGGCTCTCTGAGCGACGCCATTCCGTCCCCGGGCAGGCAGCGATATTGTGTACAATTTTTTCGCCTGTCAATCCAAACGGAAAGTCCATGACCGACTCGCTCGGCTATCGCATGAAGTTCGGCGTCATTGCGCCATCGACCAACACCTCGGTGCAGCCCGAGTACGACGCGATGCGTCCGTACGGCGTCACCAACCACTTTTCGCGCTGCGTCATCCCCGACACCAAGGTGAAGAGCGACGCGGACTTCATGGTGATGCTGAACAACATCCGCGCCGCGGTGGAGCCGGCGATCCGCTCGGTGATGAGCTCGAGCCCGGACCACATCATCATGGGCATGTCGGCCGAGACCTTCTGGGACGGCCTCGAAGGGCAGAGGAAGCTCGAGCGGCGCATCCAGAAGATCTGCGGCCACAAGGTGACGATGGGCTCCGACGCCTGCCGCGCCGCGCTCAAGGCCTACGGTCGCGACATCAAGCGCCTCGGCATCATCACGCCGTACATGCCGGTGGGCGACAAGCAGGTCTACCGCTTCTTCACCGACGTCGGCTTCAAGGTCGTGAACCTGCTCGGGCTGAAGTGCGACAGCCCGATGAAGATCGCGCATACGTCGAAGGAGCGCCTGCGTGACGCGATCCTGGAAGTGAACAAGGGCAAGGTGGACGCCGTCGTGCAGGTCGGCACCAATCTCGCCATGGCCGAGGTGGCGGCGATGGCGGAGTTCTGGCTCGACAAGCCGGTGCTCGCGATCAACACGGCGACTTATTGGTACGCCCTGCGCAAGAACGGCATCAAGGACCGCATGCCGGGCTGGGGCTCGCTCTTCCTCGAGCACTGATGGCACTCAAGCACGTTCTGGTCGCGGGCGCGGGCCCGGTCGGCCTCACCGCCGCATTCGTTCTCGCGCGCGCCGGCGTTCCCGTCACGGTGTTCGAGCGCGCGCCCGAGCTCGCCGAGGACCTGCGCGCCTCCACCTGGCACCCGCCGACGCTCGACATGATGGGGGAGCTCGGTCTCGTCGACGAGATCCTCAAGGTCGGCCTGAAGGCGAGGCATACCCAATACCGCGACCGGCGCACGGGCGCCATCGCAGAGTTCGACATGGAGCTGCTGCGCGGCGAGACCGACCATCCCTACCGCATGCAGTACGAGCAGTTCCGCTACACGCGCCTGGTCAACGAGCGCCTGAAGGCGTTTCCGCACGCGAAGGTGGTGTTCGGCGCCGCGGTCGAGGGCGTGAGCCAGTCCGGCGATTTCGTCGAAATTTCGCTCAGAGGCGGCGAGCGCCAGCGCGGTGATTACCTCATCGCCGGCGACGGCGGACGCAGCGCCGTTCGGGAAGCGCTCGGCATCGAGTTCGAGGGGTTTACCTTTCCCGAGCGCTTCTACTCGGTGAGCACGAGCTTCGACTTCGCCACGGTGTTCGATCGCCTCTGCTACGTGAACTACATCGCCGACGTGGACGAGTGGTGCGTGCTGCTCAAGGTGCCCGGGTTCTGGCGCTGCCTTTTCCCCACCCGCGTCGACGAAAACGACGAGGAAACCGTCTCGGACGCGAGCACGCAGGCCCGCCTGCAGGGCGTGTACCGCAAGCCCGAGCCCTACGAGATCGTCCACCGCACGATCTACCGCGTGCACCAGCGCGTGGCGAAGCGCTATCGGCTCGGCCGCGCATTCCTGGCGGGCGACGCCGCCCACCTGAACAATCCGCTCGGCGGCATGGGAATGAACGGCGGACTGCACGACGCCATCAACCTGGCGGGCAAGCTCGTCGCCCTGCATCGCGCCGAGGCGGACAAGGCTATTCTCGACCGCTACGAGCCCGAGCGCCGGCCGATCGCGATCGAATACATCAACGCCAATACCGCGCGCAACAAGCGGCTCATGGAGGAGCGCGATCCGGATGCGCGCAAGCGCGCGCAGGACGAGATGTGCCGCATCGCCGCGGATCCGGTCACGGCGAAGGCTTTCCTGATGAAAAGCTCCATGCTCCAGGCTGTCCGCGCCCCGACCTCCGCCTAGACGGATGCAGACCCTCCAGCAGCTGGTCAACGGACTGATGCTGGGGGGAATCCTCGCCTTCGTCGCCGTGGGCTTCACGCTCACGATCGGCATGCTCAACTTCCTCAACTTCACCATCCCCGCGCTGTTCATGCTGGCGGCGATGACGATGTGGGCGCTGGGCACGACCGGCGCGCATCCGTTCGCCGCCGGGATGCCGTGGCTCGCCGCCGCGGCGATCGGCATCGCGGTGGCGGTGGCGGCGTCGCTGCTCATCGAGCGCTTCACCTATCGCTTCATGAAGGCGAAGTACGGCGATGCCACCGAGCACGCGCTGCCGCTCGTCAGCTCGCTCGGCTTCCTGCTCATCTTCGAGCACCTGGTGCTCACGCTGTGGGGCTCGGAGCCGCAGCGCGTGGAGCTGCCGCTCGCACAGGCGGATCTGCGCATCGGCGGCCTGATCGTCGGCGTGCCGCAGCTCGCGAGCCTGGCCCTCGCTTTTATCCTGGTGGCGCTCCTCAGCACGCTGCTGGCGCGCACGCGCCTCGGGCGCGCGCTGCGCGCCATCGCCGAGAACCCGGACGCGGCCACCTTGATGGGCGTCGAGGTGAACCGCATCGTGCCGATCGTGTTCATCCTCACCGGCGTGCTCGCCGCGCTCGCCGGCATCCTCTACGCGGCAAGCTACCGCACCGTGTCGCCCTTCATCGGCGACGACGTGGCGGCCGACGCCATCGCCGGCATGGTTCTCGGCGGCCTCGGCAATGTCTGGGGCGCGATCGTCGGCGGACTCTTGGTCGGCATGGTGAAGGTGCTCGCCATCAGCTGGTTCGGCGCCGAGATCGAGAAGATCCCGGTTTGGGGGCTCCTGCTCCTTTTGCTGGTCGTGAAGCCCACGGGACTTTTTGGCCATACGCGGATCGGGAAGGGCAAATTCTGATGTCGGGGTATCTCGCCGGCGTCCTCGCGCAGCTCGCGATCAACATCGTGATCGCGTACTCGGTGTTCCTGCCCGCGGCCGCGGGCCTTCTGAACCTGGGCGCGGCCGGCTTCGTCCTCGTCGGCGCCTACACGGCCGGCGGGCTTACCTCGCGGCTCGGCGTGCCGCTCGTGGCGGCCATTCCGCTCGCCGGCCTCAGCGCGGCACTCATCGCGTTTCTCGTCTCGTTCCCGATCCTGCGCACGCGCGGCGTGTACATGGTGCTCGCCACCTTCGCCTTCGCCGAGATCGTCGGCGGCATCCTGCTCAACATTCCGGCGCTCGGCGGCGCCGCCGGGCTCTCGGTGAGCGCCTATGCCGGGCTGCCGCTCGTCTTCGCGGTCACGGCGCTGGTGGTCGGGTTCGTCGCCTGGCTCCTCGCCACGCGCTTCGGCCTCGCCATGCGCGCGGTGCACGACGACGAGAACGTGGCGCTGCTCTTCGGCACGAACCTGCGCCTCACGCAGGTGCTCGCCTTCACCGCCGGCGGCGCGCTCGGCGGCATCGGCGGCGCGCTGCTGGTGCACCAGTTCAACTTCATCGACGTGCAGACCACCGGCGTCATGTTCAGCATCTTCGTGCTGCTCTATGTGCTGATGGGCGGCACGCAGACCGCGTGGGGCCCGATCGCCGGCGCGCTCTTCTTCACGCTGGTGCCCGAGGGACTGCGCCGCGCCGCCGAGCTCTCGCCGTCGCTCAAGTTCCTCGAATCGAGCCGCTACATCGTGTTCGGCGCCGGGGTGGTGCTCGTCATGATGTGGCGGCCTGAAGGGCTCATTACCCGTACCCTGGTCGAGCGCTGCTACGGGTTGTGGAGGCGCAATGCCTGACGCCATTCTCTCGGTCGAGGGCCTGTGCAAGCGCTTCGGCGGCCTGACGGTGATCGACGACGTCAGCTTCGGCGTGCGCCGCGGCAGCCGCACCGCGCTCATCGGCCCGAACGGCGCCGGCAAGACCACCGTGTTCAACCTGCTGAGCGGCGCCTACTCGGTCGACCGCGGCCGCATCCGCCTGGAGGGCGAGGACATCACCGCCCTGCCCGCGCGCCTGCGCATCGGTCGCGGCCTCGCGCGCTCGTTCCAGAACGTGCGGCTGATGCCGCATCTCTCCACCGTCGAGAACGTCATGCTCGGCGAGCAATGGCGCTCGCCGCCGTTCTCGCTCGCGCGCGGACGCCGCGCCGGCGAGCGCGCGGCGCGGGCGCTGGCCGATGCGGGGCTCGACACCTATCCCGGCCAGGTGGTCGCCACGCTGCCCTACGGCATCCAGAAGCGCATCGAGGTGGTGCGCGCGCTGGCGGCCGAGCCGAAGCTGCTGCTCCTCGACGAGCCGGCGGCCGGGCTGAACAGCGCCGAAACCGCCGCCCTGCGCGCGCTGCTCGAGCGTGCCTGCGAGCGCGGCATCACGCTGCTGGTGGTCGAGCACGACATGAATTTCGTGAAGCAGCTCTGCGACCACGTGGTGGTGCTGAGCTTCGGCCGCAAGATCTTCGAAGGCACGCCCGAGGAGGTACATGCGGATGCGGGCGTGCGCCAGGCCTACCTGGGAGCGGCGGCCGCATGAGCCTGCTCGCGGTCGAGGCGCTCGAAGTGCGCTATGGGCGCACGCGCGCCGTGCAGTCGGTCTCGCTCTCGCTCGAGCCCGGCGAGATCGTGACCGTGCTCGGCGCGAACGGCGCCGGCAAGAGCTCGCTCCTGCGCGCGATCCAGGGAACCGTGACGCCGGCCGGCGGCCGGGTGCTTTATCGCGGCGAGGACATCACGCGCTGGAGCGCGCCGCGCCGCGTCTCGCGCGGCCTGGTGCTCGTGCCCGAAGGCCGGCAGATCTTCGTCAGTCTCACCGTGCAGGAGAACCTGCTGCTCGGCGCGTACACGCGGCGCGACGACGTGCGGCGCGAAATCGAGCGCATCTACGAGCGCTTCCCCAATCTCGCGCAGCGGCGCGAGATGCCCGCCGCCGTGCTCTCCGGCGGCGAGCAGCAGATGCTCGCCATCGGCCGCGCGCTGCTCGCCCGACCCGCCGTGATGATGCTCGACGAGCCTTCGCTCGGCTTGAGCCCGCTCCTCGTGCAGCAGCTCTTCCAGCTGATCGGCGAGCTGAACCGCGAGGGCCTCGCCATCCTGCTGGTCGAGCAGAATACGGCCATGGCGCTCGCCACCGCGAGCCGCGGCCTGGTGCTGGAGCTGGGGCGCACCGTCATCTCGGGCAGCGCGCACGAAATCCGATCGAACGAGCGTCTGACCGACGCTTACCTGGGATCTCACTAAAGGAGGAACGTCAAATGAAACGCAAACTGCTCGCATTGCTGCTCTTGAGCCTGGCACTACCAGCCGCGGCGCAGGAACTGGTGATCGGGCTGTCGCACCCGAAGACCGGCCGCTACTCCGGCATTTCGGCCACCGAAGTGGCGGCCGACATCGCCGTGGCGGAGGTCAATGCCGCCGGCGGCGTCAACGGCAAGAAGATCCGCCTGGAGAAATTCGACACGGCGA
>DATMIG010000265.1:0-10087 GCA_035554335.1 Burkholderiales bacterium | reverse complement strand
AGCGAGCGTGGCGAAAGGCGCGACAGGCCGCAGACGCCGTGTCCGCTCGTGCATCCGGAGCCGTAGCTCGTGCCGAGGCCGACGAGGAGGCCGGCGATCAGCAGCGTGCCGAAGCCGGCGTCGATGCGCGGGAAGGGCAGGCGGCCGTAGAGGCGGAAGACGACCGGCGCGAGCAGCAGGCCGAGCAGGAAGGCGATCCGCCAACCGATGTCGGCGCGACGCGGGGTGAGGAGGCCCCCGGCGATGCCGCTAACGCCGGCGATGCGCCCGCTCGAGAGAACGAGGAGCGCCGCCGCGCAGCCGATCAGGATGCCGCCGGCGAAGGAAGTCCACGGGGTGAAGTGCGACCAGTCGATCACGGAGCCATTCTGGCCCCGTTGCCCCGTGTAGTCGAACGGCTACGACTTGAAGCCGATGGGCAGGAAAAACTTACGCGGCGCGGCAGGAGTTACCGGCTTCGGCTTCGGCTTCGGCGCGGCCTTCTTCGGCGCGGCGAAAACCGCGGCGAGCTCCCAGAGGCGCGTGTCCGCGTCGAGCCGCAGGACGAAGCGGCGTCCGTCGTCGACCTGCACCTCGAAGTAGCGGTGCGTCGCCTCGACCCAGCGCTCGAGCACCGCCATCACGCATAGGCGGCGGCCGCCGATATAGAAGGACGACGGCGTTTCTTCCCCTCGGGGGCCGCGATTCGAGTGCACGCAAATTTTCATGGTGGCGATGGCGCGTAGTGTGTGCCCGTAACAAGCAAGATTCGGAGCGAACGTCATGGTCCGTCCGGAACTGGCCGCGGGCGTGCGCCAGCGCGCCGGCTCGTCTATGCGACGGGCCGGGCCGGGATCAGCGTGCTGGAGAGGGGCGAGCTACGCGCGACTGTCGAGGCGCATCCGGACCTCGGCCTCGGCCTCGATCCAGTCCTGCACCTCGTGCCCGGGCTGGAAGCCGCGGGCCTTGGCCTTGTAATACGCGGCTTCCTGGATGAGCTTGTAGATCTCTTCCGGAGACATCTGCGCGCGCGAGTGGCTCGAGCCCATGCTGCCGGAGGCGGCTCCGGTCTGGATCACGTCGCTCGACGGCGCGTCCGGGGCGACCTTTTCGGGCCGACGGTTTGCAGTGGGACGGGACCCCGCATTGGCTTTCGCCCCCTCGTTGCGGGCGGTCGGCTTGCTGGTCTTCGGTGCGGCGGTCTTGGATTCTTTGGCCTTGGCCATGATTCGTTTTCTCCTGCTGGCTTACGCTTCTACGAGTGTCCCGAGGCTAGCAAAGTTGCGTCTCGCATTCCATCGCGAAAGGTGAAGGTAAAATCCGGGCCCTTGAGATCGTTCGCTGAAAAGACGTTCCAGCAGATCGCGGCGCGCTCCGGCGCCGCCTTCCGGGTGCGCTACGCCGAGGGCGACGAGTGGCGTTCGAAGGATGGCGCCCCCGAATTCGCCATCGTCTTCCGCAACCGCCGCGCCTATCGGCGCATGGCGATGTACGGGCACGTGGGCCTGCTCGAGGCGTACTTCGACGGCGACGTCGACGTCGAGGGCAGCCTGCAGAAGGCGCTCGCCGCCGGCATGGCGGGCGGCGCGGCCGACGAGCAGACGCCGCTCGTGCGCCTCCTGAACAAGACGCACGAGTTCCTGCACTCGAACGTCAACTGGCGCAGCGCGAAACACAACGCGGAGTTTCACTATGCGCTCGGGCCGGAGTTCTATCGCCTCTGGCTCGACGATCCGCTCATGCTCTACACCTGCGCGTACTGGGCCGACGGCGTGCGCACGCTCGAGGAAGCGCAGCGCGCAAAGCTCGACCACGTCGGGCGCAAGGTGTGCCTGCAGCCGGGCGAGGACGTGGTGGACGTCGGCTGCGGCTTCGGCGGCTTCCTGCTCTACGCGGAGGAGCGCTTCGGCGTAAAGGCGACCGGCTACAACACCACCGGCTCGCAGGTCGAGCATGCCCGGCGGCAAATCGAATTCCGGCGCCTGAAGCAGACCAAGATCGTCGAGGCCGACTTCCGCAGCATGGACCGCGAGTACGACAAGGTGGTCTCGATCGGCTGCCTCGAGCACGCCGGGCGCGACTCGCTCGCCGATCTCATCCGCGCGCACGCGCGCTCGCTCAAGCCGGGCGGCCTGGGCCTGATCCATTTCATCGGCCACGTCGGCCACTTCGACACCGACTATTTCATCCGCAAGTACGTCTTCCCCGGCGGCTGGATCCCGAGCCTCGCCGACGTGATCGTCGAGATGGAGAAGGCCGGGCTCGAAGTGCTCGACGTCGAGAACCTGCGCCGGCACTACGCGCTCACGCTCGATGCGTGGGGCGAGCGCTTCGACCGCAACTGGGAAAAGATCCGCGCCATCGACCCCAAGCGCTTCGACGAGCGCTTCCGGCGCATCTGGCGCGTCTACCTCTACGGCTGCGCCGAGATGTTCCGCTGCCCCACCGGCCGCACGCACCTCTTCCAGGTCGTGTTCTCGAAGGGCAACGTGAGCATGGCGAGCTACCCGATGACGCGGAGCTTCCTCTATCAGCCCGAGCAGCCTGCACAGCAGGAAAAAAGAAGCCCTAGCCGCGCAGCTTAGCGGCGGCGGCAGCGGGGCGGTCAGCCTGCAGAAGGACACGTCGAACCTTTTCCGCGACCGTCTCGCTTCGAATGGAGGCGCGCCGCGGCGGCGGCTCGACGTGCGCCATTTCAAAGACGAGCTGGGCTTCGGCCGCGGATGGGTCGACACCGAGGGCATGATCGCCTACGAGGACCTCACGCGCGCCTGCCTCGCGCAAGGCGTGATGCCCGCCGTCGTGCCGCAGCTGAAGACCATCACGCTCGGCGGCGCGGTGGCCGGCGTGGGCATCGAGTCCTCGTCCTGCAAGTACGGCCTCGTGCACGACACCATGCTGGAGCTCGACGTGCTGCTCGGCGACGGCCGCGTGGTCACGTGCACGGCGGACAACGAGCACTCGGACCTGTTTTTCGGTTTTCCGAACTCCTACGGCACGCTCGGCTACGCGCTGCGCGTGAAGGCTCGCACCGTGCCGGTGAGGAAATATGTGCGGCTCGAGCACCTGCCTTTCCAGTCCGGAGAAAAATTCTTTGCAGCGATGGGGGAGCGGCTGCGTGCCGGTGAAGCCGACTTCATCGACGGTACCGTGTTCTCGCCGCGGGAGATGTACCTGACGCTGGGCCGCTTCACCGATACCGCGCCGTGGACCAGCGACTACACCTACCAGCGCATCTACTACCGCTCGATCCGCGAGAAACGCGAGGACTACCTCAGCGCGCACGACTACATCTGGCGCTGGGACACCGACTGGTTCTGGTGCTCGAAGAACGTGTTCGCACAGAACCCGCTGATCCGGCGCCTCTATGGCCGCGAGCGGCTCGGCTCGCGCACGTACACGAAGATCATGCGCTGGAACAGCCGCGTCGGCATCACGAAGAAGATCGAGAAGGTGTTCGGCCTGCACTCGGAGTCGGTGATCCAGGACGTCGACATCCCGCTGGCGCGCGCGGCCGAGTTCTTGGAGTTTTACGGAAAAGAAATACAACTGTGGCCGATGTGGACCTGCCCGATCGGGCCGCAGAAGCACTCGGGGCGCTTCTCGCTCTATCCGGTGCGCGACGAGTGGTACGTGAACTTCGGCTTCTGGGACGTGAAGCGCACGAAGGAGGCGCATCCCGCGGGGCACTTCAACCGGCTGATCGAGAGGAAGGTGGTGGAGCTCGGCGGCATCAAGTCGCTGTACTCCGACAGCTTCTTCACGCCCGGGGAATTCAAGGCGTATTACGGCGGCGACGCATACCGCGCGCTGAAGGCGAAGTACGATCCGCAGGGCGCCTTCCCGCAGCTCTACGAGAAATGCGTCCTGCGGCGCTGAGCAGAAGACTCAAGGGCACTAAATGGACGCGTTCCTCGAGGCATCGGTCATCACGCAGAACTTCAGCTTGCGCGCACGGCTCAAGGCCGTCGAGAAAAAGCTCGGCGATGGATAGCGCGACCCTGATCGGCTCCTTTGGCGTGACATTGCTGCTCGTCGCGTTCCTGCTCAACGTGCTGCGCTTGATGAGTGCCGAAGGCTATGCCTACACGGCGCTCAACCTGGTGGGCGCGGCGCTCGCCTGCTACTCGTCGTGGCTGATCGCCTTCATGCCGTTCGTGGTGCTGGAAGGCGTGTGGGCGCTCGTCGCTGCGTTCGCCCTCGGACGAAAGCTACTTCGCGGCCCCTTTGCTTTCCGGCCGTGACGCCGGCGCCTGCGCCGGATTCGCGGCGCCCGGCATGCGCTTGAGCGGCACGTACCAGACCGAAGGCCGGATGCCGCCGCCCTGCGGATAGAGCTCCATCAGCTCGTAGATCGGCAGCGGCATCTCGGTCGAGACCTTGAGGCCGAGCTGGCGCGCGGCCTGCACCGTGATCGGGTAATCGTGTGTCCAGCGCCCCTCGGTGAGCACGGTCGCGACCTGCAGCGCCTGCTTCTCCGGCATTTGTTTCTGCAGCACCTGCGTGACGAAGGTCGCCACCTGGACGCGCGCCTTCTGCGCCATGTCGGCGAGGATCAGGAGCTCGTCGGCGACGTTCTTCGGGCCCTTCACCTCCACCACCTTGACGATCGAGGCCGCCGGCATGTCGCCGATCTGCGGGTCGACCGGCCCGAGCACCGCGTTCGCGTCCATCACGATCTCGTCCGCGGCGAGCGCGATCAGCGTGCCGCCGCTCATGGCGTAGTGCGGCACGAAGACGGTGACCTTGCCCTTGTGCTCGACGAGGGCCTTGGCGATCTGCTCGGCGGCGAGCACGAGGCCGCCCGGCGTGTGCAGGATGACGTCGATCGGCTGGTCGGGTGGCGTGAGGCGGATGGCGCGCAGCACGGCTTCCGAGTCGTCGATGCTGATCGAGCCGGACACCGGCACGCCGAACAGGCTCGCGCTCTCCTCGCGGTGGATCATCGCGATGACGCGCGACTTGCGTGCCTCCTCGATGCGCCCGAGCGCGGCGCTCCTCTGCTTGTCGATGCCGCGCCCGCCGAATACCTGCATGAGTAGAATCGCCAGCAGCGCGAGCCAGAACGCCGCGCGAGCGAGGTTGGCGAGATGGAAGCTCCACGGGCGCATCTGCACGGGATGGTAAGGGTATCGGCGGTCGCTGTCGCCTTCCTTGCGGCAGGAGCCCTGGCGCAGGCGCCGCACGAGCACCAGCACAGCTTCGAGGACGCGCAGCGCTGGGCGGGCGTGTTCGACGACCCGAAGCGCGACGAATGGCAGAAGCCGCATGAGGTGATCCAGGCGCTCGCGCTGCCGGCGGACGCGGTGGTGGCGGACATCGGCGCCGGCACCGGGTATTTCTCGGTGCGCCTGGCGCGCATGCTGCCCAAGGGCCGGGTGCTCGCCGCCGACGTGGAGCCGCAGATGGTGCGCCATCTCGCCGCGCGGGCGAAGCGCGAAGAGCTCGCCAATCTGCAGGCGGTGCAGTCCGACTTCGACGACGCGCGCCTACCGGAGAAGGCCGACCTCGCGCTCCTCGTCGACGTCTACCACCACATCGACGAGCGCGAGCGCTACTTCCGCCGGCTGAAGGAATCGCTCAAGCCGGGCGGACGCATCGCCGTGGTGGATTTCAGGATGGATTCCGAGCTCGGCCCGCCGCCACGCGCCCGCGTCGCGCCGGAGCGCGTGAAGCGCGAGCTCTCCGCCGCCGGATACACGCTCGCGGCGGAGCACGACTTCCTGCCGAATCAGTACTTCCTGGTCTTTAGGTCGAACTGAGCCGGCGCGTCACAGGCTGGGCTTCGGCTCGCCGCCGAAGGTCTTCTCGTGGCGGCTCTGGCACTCGATGCAGCGAAGCGCGGACGGCGTGGCTTTCAGCCGCTCGAAGCCGATGTCCCCGCCGCACTCGACGCAGGTGCCGTAGTCGCCGGCCTTGATCCTTTCGCGCGCCGACTCGAGGCCGCGGAACTCGCCCAGGTCGCGCGTCACGTCGGCCTGCTCGAGGTCGGCGATCAGCGTGGCGACCGACTCGTCGCCCGTATCGGGCGCCTGTCCGGCATGCTCGGCATACGGCTGATCGCGCGCCCGTTCGGCGTCCTCGCGCAGCTCGGCGAGGAGCGCGTTGCGGCGGCGGTCGATCAATCCGCTCAATTCTTTCGTCTGGTGGTCGGTCAACGGCATTTGATTCTCCAGTGTTGCGTCAGGCGATTCACTACAGGCCTGCATGGCGGGAGGTGCTGCAAGCGCCGTTCCGGCTGCGGGAGATTGAGCGCAGGCGCGGAACCGTCTACAGTCCGGCGTTCCGTGAATCGCCTGCCCGTCAATCCGCTGATCATGCGGGGCCTGCGTATTGCCGAGGAGGAGCTCGGCCTCGACGGCCTCGCCGCGCGACTCGGCGTGCCGGCCGGAACCATCGATGACTGGCGCATGGGCCTCGCCGCCATGCCGCAGGACAAGTTCCTCGAGCTCGTCGACGTGCTGTCGAGCATCGATCCGAGCTGGAAGCGCACCGCGCCGGCCGCTGTGCCCGCGGCCGAGGCGAAGCGCATCATCGTGGTGGACGACAACGCCGACGCCGCCGTCACGCTCGCGCATCTGCTCGAGCTGCTCGGCCATCATGCGACGGCGGTGATGGACTCGCGCCGCGCGGTCGAGGTGGCGAAGGCGCTCGAGCCGCACCTCGCCATCCTCGACATCAACATGCCGCACGTGAACGGGCTGGAGCTCGCGCGGCTATTCCGCGCCGACGCGCAGCTGAAGGATTGCCACCTCGTCGCGCTCACCGCAATGGACGGGCTCGACTACCGCGAAATGATCCGCCAGGCGGGCTTCGACGCGCACATCCGCAAGCCGGCGGACACGGCGCTGCTGCGCTCCATCATCGCCCAGTTCCACGACAACTGAGCGCTTAGTGCAGCGTCGGCTGGTCGAAGGCGGCGCTGGGACGCGCCAGCGGCGGCACGCGGTCGATGCCTCCCTCGCGCAGCGGAAGCCGCACGCGCACCACCGTGCCTTTGCCGACGCCTTCGCTCGTCAGCTCGACGCGGCCGTCGTGCATCTGCACGAGCTCCCTCACGAGCGCGAGGCCGATGCCGAGGCCGCCCTGGCGGTGCACCACCGAGCGCTCGCTCTGCACGAAGAGGTCGAACACGCGCGTCAGCATTTCCGGCTCGATGCCGATGCCGTTGTCGCGCACGGCGACCAGCGCCTGGCCCGCGACGGTCTTCGCCTCGAGCCAGATCGCGCCCTGCTCGGGCGTGTACTTCGAGGCGTTGGTGAGGAGGTTCGAGAACACCTGCGCGAGGCGCACCGGATCGCCCTGCACCCAGAGCGGCTCGTCGCCGATGTCGAGCGACAAGCTCTGGCGCCGTTGCGCGACCAGCGGCTGGGTCGATTCCACGCTGGTCGAGAGCACTTCGCGCAGGTCGACCGGCACGCGCTCCAGGCGGATCTTGCCCTGCGTGATGCGCGCGACGTCGGAGAGATCGTCGATCAGCACCGTCATGCGCTTCACCTGGCGCTCGAGCACGCCGCACGCGGTCTCGATGGTGGGCTCCTCGGCAAAGCGCTTGCGTAGCAGGTGCACCACATTGCGTAGCGGCGCGAGCGGGTTGCGCAGCTCGTGCGACAGCGTCGCGATGAAGTCGTCCTTGCGGCGGCTCGCCGCCTCGGCGGCGGCCGCCGCGATGCGCTGCCGCTCGGCCGCGGCCGCCTGGCGCTGCGCCTGGATAAGGTCGATGAACACCTTGATCTTCGAGCGCACCACGCCGGGCACCGACGGGTCGGCGATGTAGTCCACCGCGCCGAGGCTGTAGGCGCGCTCGATGCGCTGCGGATCGTCGAGCGCCGAGACGAACAGGATCGGCGTGTCGCGGTAGCGCTTGTGCTCGCGGATCAGGCGCGCGAGCTCGAGGCCGTCCATGTCCGGGATATTGACGTCGAGCACGAGGATGTCGAACTTCTTGGCCAGCACGCGGCGCAGTGCCTCCGTGCCGGAATCAGCGAGCGTGAGCTGCTGGCCGAGTGGCGAGAGGAGGGCTTCGAACGCGAGACGCTTCTCCGGCAGGTCGTCGACGACCAGGATTTCTAATGGGTCTCCCATGGCCGAACTGTAGCTCAACCCCGACCGCCCATCCGTCGCCGCTCCGGCGTTGAGGTTGTAGCGGATCGACTACAGCCTATTTCGCAAAGCGCGTGCGCGGATTGAATTTCGAAGTCTTACGCAGCTGCTCGTAGAGCTCCTTCTCGGCATCGGTCAGCGTGCCGGGCACCACGACGTCGAGCGCCGCATAGAGATCGCCCGCGCCGCCGCCCGGTTTCGGCAGCCCCTTGCCGGCGAGGCGCAGCTTCTGCCCGCCCTTCGAGCCGGCCGGTACTTTCATCGTCACTCGTCCGTCGAGCGTCGGCACGTCGACCTCGGCGCCGAGCGCCGCTTCCCAGGGCGCGATCGGCACCTCGATCTCGAGGTCGTGGCCGCGCACGCGATAGAGCGGGTGCGGCTCGAGCACGATGGCGAGATAGAGGTCGCCCGCCGGCCCGCCGTTCGCGCCCGGGCCGCCCTTGCCACGCAGCCGCAGCCGCTGGCCATCGGTCGCACCCTTCGGGATGCGCGCGGTGAGCGGCTGGCCGTCGAGCTGGATCTGGCGCTCGGTGCCCCGGGCCGCTTCCTCGAGCGTGATGCGCACCGGCGTCTCGTAGTCCTCGCCCGGGATCGGCACGTTGCGGCCGAAGCCGCCGCGGCGGCCCGCGGCGCGGCCGAAGATGCCCATCTGCTCGAAGAGGTCGGACAGGTCGATGTCGCGCAGGTCTTCCTGCCGGCCGGCGCCGAAGCGGTCGAACCAGTCGGGCGGCGGGCGGAAATCCTGGCCGGGCCGGAAGCCCGAGCCGAGGCTGTCGTAAGCGGCGCGCTTTTCCTTGTCGCGCAGCGTCTCGTAGGCCTCGGAAACTTCCTGGAACTTCTCCTTGGCGTTGGCTTCCTTGGAGACGTCGGGATGGTACTTGCGCGCGAGCTTGCGGTAGGCCTTCTTGACGTCGTCTTCGCTCGCACCGCGCTCGACGCCGAGGATCTTGTAGTAATCCTTGTACTTCATCCCGCCAATATGGGGCCTTTCGGCCCCGGGTTAAAGAGGTAGCGAGACGTGGATGCGGGTGCCGGCGCCCGGACGCGAGACGATCTCGAGCTCGCCGCCGAGAATGTCCACGCGCTCCTTCATGCCGACCAGGCCAAGACCGGTCGCCTTCTTCCGCGCGGCGCCGAGATCGAAGCCCACGCCGTCGTCCTCGACCGTGATGCGCAGGCGCCCGCCCACCTGGGCGAGGCGGATTTCAGTCCGCGCGGCGTGCGCATGGCGCAGCACGTTCGTCAGCGCCTCCTGCACCACGCGAAACCCGGTAATGGCCACATCGTTCGGCACGCCTTGCGTGCTGCCGGTCACGCTGACCGCGAGTTGCCCCTGCCGGCTGTGCAGCTCGGCGAGCCAGCGCAGCGTGCCGTCGAGGCCGGCGCTCTCGAGCATCGTCGGCCGCAGTTCGAGCGCGAGGCTGCGCACGCGCTCGCCGGCGCGCGCGACGAGCGTCGCGCATTCGTCGAGGCTCGCTGCCGCGGACGGTCCGGGCGAGTTCTTCGCGATCTGCAGGCGCAGCGAGACGGCGGTGAGGAGCTGGCCGAACTCGTCGTGCAGCTCCCGCGCCAGGTGGCGCCGCTCCTCCTCCTGCACGGCGAAAAGGCGGCGCGACAGGTGCTGGAGCTGCCCGGCGGATTCGCGCAGCGCTTTTTCCGCGAGCACGCGTGGCGTGACGTCCTCGTTGACGACCACCGCGCCCACGATCGCGCCGCCGGCATCGCGGATCGGCGCGGCGGAGTTCTGGATCGTCTTGCGCTCGCCGTGAAAGTTTTCGATGTCGATCAGCTGGTTCAGCACCGTCCGGCCTTCCCACAGCGCCAAGGTCGAGGCCCATTCCACGGCGCCGAGCTGCTTTCCCGAGTGGTGCCAGAAGCCGCGGCTGCGCTCCATGCGCTCGGCCCGCTTGGCGATGTTGCCGCCCCAGATACGCCGCGACGCGGCGTTCGCCATGACCAGATCGCCGCGCGTGTCCGTGACCGCCACGCCGACCGGCAGCGTCTG
>DATMIG010000264.1:0-11683 GCA_035554335.1 Burkholderiales bacterium | reverse complement strand
GCAGAACGCGTGGCTCACGGTCGAAGCGCGCGACGCGATCCTCTTCGACGTGCCGGCGGAAGAGCGCCTGCCGGCCGCCATGGAGCTGCTCGGCATCGACTTCGCCAGGCTGCAGGACGAAGCCGGGCATGCCTGAGCGCGTGGAGCGCTTTGCGCGACCCAACAACTCTCGCACGGTCCTGGCACTCGATTTCGGTTTGAAGCGTATTGGCGTCGCAGTCGGCGAGTCGGAGTTGCGCACCGCGCATCCCCTGCCGCCCATCGCGGCACCGGGCTTCGACCATATTGAAAAGCTTCTGGCGGAATGGCGCCCGGCGCAGATCGTCATCGGCTTGCCGGTGGCGGAGCAGGGCGAGCATCCGCTCGCGAGGAAGGTCGAGCGCTTCGCTCGCCAGCTCGAAGGACGCTTTCGGCTACCGGTGGCGCGCGTGGATGAGCGCTTCACCTCCGTCGAGGCGGAGAGCCGGCTGCGCGGCATCAAAGGGAAAAGCATCGATTCGGTCGCCGCACAGCTGATCCTGGAGCAATACTTTGACCAAGCTGCCTGACGCGCAAAAACTCTGCGAGCACCTCGCCGCGGAGCTCAAACCGAAGGTCACGCCGAAGACGGCGATGGTCGGCCTGTACACCGGCGGCGCCTGGCTCGCCGAGCGGCTGCATCCGATGCTCGGCCTCAAGACGCCGCTCGGCCTGATGGACATCGCCTTCTACCGCGACGATTACGCGGCGCGCGGACTCAAGCATGATCCGAAGCGCACGAAGATCCCGTTCGACGTGAACGGCGCGGAAGTGCTGCTCGTCGACGACGTGCTGTATAGCGGCCGCACGGTGCGCGCGGCCATGAACGAGCTCTTCGACTACGGCAGGCCGGCGAGCATCTCGCTCGTCGTGCTGGCGGACCGCGGCGGCCGGCAGCTGCCGATCTGCGCGCAGTACTGCGGCGCCCAGCTCGAGGTGCCGGCGGGCATGCGCCTCACGCTGAAGCGCGACGGCGAGCGGCTGGCGCTCGCGCTGGAGGCGGAACGTGCAGCGTAACCCGCAGCTCAACGCCAACGGCGAGCTGCAGCACCTGCTCTCCATCGAAGGGCTGCCGCGCGAGATCCTGGTGCAGATCCTCGACACCGCCGAGTCGTTCGTCGGCGTGACGGAGCGCGAAGTGAAGAAAGTGCCGCTCCTGCGCGGCAAGAGCGTCTTCAACCTCTTCTTCGAGCCTTCGACGCGAACGCGCACGACGTTCGAGATCGCCGCCAAGCGGCTGTCGGCCGACGTCATCAACCTGAACATCGCGGTCTCGTCGCAGACCAAGGGCGAGTCGCTGCTCGACACGGTGGCCAACCTGTCGGCGATGCAGGCCGACATCTTTGTCGTGCGCCATGCCTCTTCGGGTGCGCCCTTTCTCATCGCGCGCAACGTGAAGCCGCACGAGCATGTGGTCAACGCCGGCGACGGCCGCCACGCGCATCCGACGCAGGGCCTGCTGGATCTCTACACCATCCGCCACTACAAGAAGGACTTCAGCAACCTCCGTGTGGCGGTCGTGGGCGATGTGTTGCACTCGCGCGTCGCGCGCTCGCTGATCCACGGCCTGACGACCCTCGGCGTGCCGGAGGTGCGCGTCATCGGGCCGCAGACGCTGGTGCCGGTGGGCGTGGAGTCGATGGGCGTGCGCGTGTTCCACGACATGCGCGAAGGCCTGCGCGATACCGACGTGGTGGTCATGCTTCGCCTGCAGAACGAGCGCATGAAGGGCGCGCTGCTGCCCTCCGCACAGGAATACTTCAAGCACTATGGACTGACGCTGGAGAAGCTCGGGCTGGCACGGCCCGATGCCATCGTCATGCATCCCGGGCCGATGAACCGCGGCGTCGAGATCGATTCCTCGGTGGCCGACGGCCCGCACTCGGTGATCCTGCCGCAGGTGACGTTCGGCATCGCCGTGCGCATGGCCGTCATGAGCATCGTGGCGGGCAACTGATGCGCATTCACATCAAGAACGGACGCGTCGTCGATCCCGCCAGCGGACGCGACGGCGCCGGCGACCTCTACATCGCCGACGGCAAGATCGCCGAGGCGGGCAAAGCCGATCGCGTCATCGATGCCCGGGGGATGGTGGTGGCGCCCGGGTTCATCGACATCTCGGCGCGCCTGCGCGAGCCGGGCTTCGAATACAAGGCGACGCTCGAATCCGAGATGAACGCGGCCGTGGCGGGCGGCGTGACGAGCATCGCCTGCCCGCCGGACACCGATCCGGTGCTCGACGAGCCGGGCCTCGTCGACATGCTGCGCCGGCGGGCGAAGGCGCAGACTCGCGCGCGGGTGTATCCGATCGGCGCCCTGACCGTGAAGCTCGAAGGCCAGCGCCTGACCGAGATGGCGGAGCTCGCCGAAGCCGGCTGCGTGGCGTTCTCGCAGGCGAACGCGCCGCTCATCGACACGCAGGTGCTCTGGCGCGCGCTGCAATATGCCGCCACGTTCGGTTTTCCGGTCTGGCTGCGCGCGGAAGAGGCCGCGCTCGCGAAAGGCGGGGTGGCGCACGATGGCGAGGTGGCGACGCGTCTCGGCCTGCCCGGCATCCCGTCGTTCGCGGAAACCATCGCTGTCAACACGATGCTCGAGCTCGTACGGGCGACCGGCGCACGCGTGCACTTCTGTCGTCTCTCGACCGCGGGCGCCGTCGAGCTGCTGCGCGCGGCGAAGCGCGAAGGACTGCCGGTCACCTGCGACGTCGGCGTCCATCACCTGCATTTGTGCGACCGCGATCTCGGCTACTTCGACCCGAACTGCCGCCTCGAGCCGCCGCTACGCAGCCAGCGAGACCGCGACGCGCTGTCGCGCGGGCTGGAGGAAGGCGCGATCGACTGCATCTGCTCCGATCACACGCCGGTCGACGACGACGGCAAGCACCTGCCGTTCGCGGAAGCCGAGCCGGGCGCCACCGGACTCGAACTCCTCTTGCCCCTCACCCTCAAGTGGGGAGAAGCGCGCAAGCTGCCGCTCGCGAAGACGCTCGCGCGCATCACGTCGGACGCGGCGCGCATCCTCGGCGTCGCGCAGGGACGCCTCGCGCCGGGCGCTCCGGCCGACATCGCGATCTTCGATCCGGCGGCCACGATGCGCGTGACGCCGGACAACCTGAAGAGCCAAGGCAAGAACACCCCGTTCCTCGGCTACGAGCTCGCCGGCCGGGTTCGCTACACGATCGTCGCCGGCGGCGTCGTCCACGAAGCATGAAGCGCTCGTCGCTCCTCGCCCTCGCCCTGCTGGCGGCGTGCAGCTCGGCGCCGAAGAAGGGCGGCTATTACAAGGACGACGGTCCTGGCGCCAATCCGCCCGGCAATCTCGCTTCCATCCCGGACGCGACGCCGCGCGCCGAGCCGTTGAACAAGTTCGCCAACCGGCCGTATGAAGTGTTCGGCAAGAAATACGTGCCGCTCGCCTCGCTGCAGCCGTTCAAGCAGCGCGGCGTGGCGAGCTGGTACGGCAAGCGCTTCCACGGACAGAAGACCTCGAGCGGCGAGACGTACGACATGTACGCGATGACCGCCGCGCACCCGATCCTGCCGATCCCGAGCTACGCGCGCGTCACCAGCGTGAAGACCGGGAAGCAGGTCGTTGTCCGCATCAACGACCGCGGTCCGTTCCACGGCGGCCGCATCATCGACCTCTCGTACGCGGCCGCTTATCGCCTCGGTCTCATCGGCGCGGGCAGCGGCGAGGTCGAGATCCAGAGCATCGTGCCCGGCGCCCTATAATCCGCCGCTCGCTCGCGCTTCACTGTCCGCCGATGGTCCGCCTGTCCGTCCTCCTGCTGTCCCTGTTATCGAGCGCGGCATTCGCTGCCACGCCGCCGCCTTCGGTCGCCGCGCGAGCCTGGCTGGTCGCCGACCTGACGAGCGGCCATGTGCTCACGGCCCGCAAGGCCGACGAGCGATTCGAGCCGGCCTCGCTCACGAAGCTGATGACGGCGTATGTCGTCTTCGACGCTTTGCGCGAAAAGAAGCTCGCGCTCACGCAGCAGGTGCCGATCTCGAGGCATGCCTGGCGCGCGCCGGGCGCGAAGATGTTCGTCGACCCGAAAAAGCCGGTCACGGTCGACGAGCTGATCCGCGGCATGGTCGTGCAATCCGCCAACGACGCCTCCATCGCGCTCGCCGAAGCGGTGGCCGGCTCGGAAGACGGTTTTGTCCAGATCATGAACCGCGAGGCGGCGCGCCTCGGGCTCACGAATACGCGCTTCATGAATGCGTCGGGCCTGCCCGATGCGCAGCACTACAGCACCGCGCGCGACCTCTACCTGCTGAGCGCGGCGCTGATCCGCGATTTTCCCAACGAGTACGCCACGTACTACTCGCAGAAGGAATACCGCTACAACAACGTCACGCAGCCGAACCGCAACGGCCTGCTGTGGGTGGATCCCACGGTGGACGGTCTGAAGAGCGGGCACACCGAGGCGGCGGGCTACTGCCTGATCGCTTCCTCGCGCCGCAACGGCCGGCGCCTGCTGTCGGTGGTGCTCGGCGCCAACTCCGAGCCGGGCCGCACGCGCGAGTCGCAGCGGCTCCTCAACTGGGGCTTCCAGTTCTACGAGGCGGTGAAGCTGTTCAGCGCCAACGACGTCGTGCGCGAGCTCGACGTCTGGAAGGGGTCGCAGCGCTCGGTCAAGGTCGGCGTCAACCGAGACCTCTATGTATCGGTGCCGAAGGGCCAGAGCGACCGGCTGAAGGCCGAGCTCGTCTCGCAGCAGCCGCTCACCGCGCCGCTCAAGAGGGACCAGCGGGTCGGCACGCTGCGCGTGTCGTTCGAAGGCGAGCCGTATGCCGAATACCCGCTGGTCGCTCTCGAGAGCGTGGGGCCCGCAGGACTGCTCGGGCGCTCGTGGGATACACTCAGGCTATGGATCAAACGGTTTTTCTGAACGGGGCGTTCCTGCCGATCGCCGAGGCCAAGGTGCCGGTCCTCGATCGCGGCTTCATCTTCGGCGACGGCGTGTACGAAGTGGTTCCGGTGTACTCCAAAGTGCCCTTCCGTCTGGAAGAGCACCTGGTGCGACTCGAACGCAGCCTCGCCGCAGTCGGCATCCGCAATCCGTATACACGCGAGCAGTGGAAGGGGTTCGTTGCCGGTATCGTCGAGCGCCAGCCGTTCGAGGACCAGGCCGTGTACTTCCAGGTGACGCGCGGCGTCGCGAAGCGCGACCACGCCTTCCCGAAGAACGCGGAGCCGACCGTATTCATGATGTCGAACCCGCTCGTCGCGCCGCCGGCGGCGGTGGTCGAGAAGGGCGCCGCCGCCATCACCGCGCAGGACAACCGCTGGCTGCGCTGCGACATCAAGTCCATCTCCCTCATCGGCAACGTGCTGCTGCGCCAGCTCTCCGCCGAGGTCGACGCGGTCGAGACCATCCTCTTCCGCGACGGCAAGCTGACCGAAGCGTCGTCGTCGAACGTGTTCGTCATCAAGGGCGGGGTGATCTACTCGCCGCCGAAGAATGAGCTGATCCTTCCCGGCATCACCTACGACGTGGTGGTCGAGCTCGCTCGCGCGCACGGCCTGCCGCTCGAGTTCCGCGCCATCACCGAAGCCGAAGTGCGCGGCGCCGATGAGCTCTGGGTCACTTCCTCCTCGAAGGAAGTGCTGGCGGTCGTCACCCTCGATGGCAAGACCGTGGGCGACGGCAAGCCCGGCCCGGTATTCCGGCGCATGTTCCAGCTCTACCAGGACTTCAAGCGGAAAGTGATGCGCGCGGGCCGCCGGGAGTCCGTGCCGGTTTAGAGGATTGCGTCATGCCTGTGGTCGCCGACAGCTCGCCGCTGGCATTCCCCTGCGATTTCCCGATCAAGGTGATGGGCCGCAAGCAGCCGGGCTTCGCGCAGTCGGTCACCGACATCGTCCTCAAGCACGCGCCCGACTTCGACCCGTCGACGGTCGCCATGCGCCCCAGCCGGCAGGGCCGCTACCTCAGCGTGACGTGCGTAGTGCGCGCCACCTCGCGCGAGCAGCTCGATGCGCTCTACCAGGAGCTTTGCGACCAGCCCGGCGTGGTGATGGTGTTGTGACCGTCGTCGACGAGATCGCCGTCAAGCGGCTGGGCCCCGTCGATTACGCCGCCACCATGGCGGCGATGCGCGAGTTCACGCTCTCCCGTGGGGCGGGCACCGTCGATGAGCTCTGGCTGGTCGAGCATCCCGCTGTTTACACCCTGGGCCAGGGCGCCGCGCCCGTGGCCGTCAGCAATGGCATACCGGTGGTACAAAGCGACCGCGGCGGCGAAGTGACCTATCACGGCCCCGGCCAGGTCGTCCTCTATACGCTCGTCGATCTCGCGCGCCGCGGCATCAAGGTGAAGTCGTTCGTTTGCCTCCTGGAGCAGGCGGTCATCGACTTGATCGGCACGCGCGCGCAACGGAAAAGTGGCGCGCCGGGGGTCTATGTGGACGGTGCCAAGGTGGCGGCGCTCGGCATCCGCGTGACACGAGGCCGGGCTTACCATGGCCTCTCGCTCAACGTCGACATGGACCTCGCCCCCTTCACCGCCATCGACCCGTGCGGCTATCCGGGACTGCAAGTCACGCAGACCCGGGATCTCGGCATTGCGGGTACACCGGCGCAGATCGGCGAGCGCGTGGCCGCCAACGTGGCGAGGCTGCTCGGTGCGTGAAGCCGGCGTAAAGCAGAAGGGCCAGCACAAGACGATCAAGATCGTGCCGCAGGCGAGTGCGGCTCGGCTGCCGAAGCCGTCGTGGATCCGGGTGCGCGCCGCCAGCCCGAACTCGCGTTTCCACGAGATCAAGGACATCCTGCGCCGCCAGGCGCTGCACACGGTGTGCGAGGAAGCGACCTGCCCGAACATCGCCGAATGCTTCGGCAAGGGCACGGCGACCTTCATGATCCTCGGCGATATCTGCACGCGCCGCTGCCCGTTCTGCGACGTGGCGCACGGCCGGCCGCTCGCGCCCGACGCCGATGAGCCGCGCCACCTCGCGGAGACCATCGCGGAGCTCAAGCTGCGCTACGTGGTGATCACGAGCGTCGACCGCGACGACCTCAAGGACGGCGGCGCGCAGCATTTCGTCGACTGCGTCCGCGCCGTGCGCGCCGCCAGCCCGGCGACCACCATCGAAGTGCTGGTGCCCGACTTCCGAGGACGCCTAGACCGCGCGCTCGAGATCCTCAAGGCGGCTCCGCCGGACGTGATGAACCACAACCTCGAGACCGTGCCTCGCCTGTACAAGCGGGCGCGCCCGGGCGGCGACTACCGGCACTCACTGGCGCTTCTGCGCGAATTCAAGCGGCTGCACCCGTCGGTGCCGACGAAGTCCGGGCTGATGGTCGGGCTGGGCGAGGCGGACGAAGAAATCCTCGCCGTGATGCGCGACCTGCGCGCGCACGACGTCGACATGCTGACCATCGGCCAGTACCTGCAGCCTTCGGCGCACCACCTGCCGGTGGAGCGCTATGTCGAGCCGGCCGTTTTCGTGGAATACGAAAAACAGGCCGCGGCGATGGGTTTCCGCCACGCCGCCATCGGGCCGCTCGTGCGCTCGTCCTATCACGCCGACCAGCAGGCGCACGCTGCAGGCCTCTAGCGCGCACCTCGCCGCGCTTTCCCTCCTCGCCCTCGCCAACCTGCTGTGGGGCGGCAACTGGGTGATCGGCCGCGCCGTGCGCGACGTCATGGATCCGATCAGCCTAAATTTCGGGCGCTGGCTCGTCGCCGTTCTCGTGCTGATGCCGTTCGGATTGAAAGCGCTCGCCGGCAAGGGAGCGATCATCCGGCGCGAGGCCGGCATGCTCGCCTTGCTCGCGCTATTGAGCGTCCCGCTCTTCCAGACCTTCGTCTACCAGGGTCTTCGCACCACGACGGCCATCAACGCGGTGCTGCTGAATTCGTCGGGGCCGCTATTCACGATCGCCTGGTCCTGGCTCCTGGAGGGCGAGCGCGCCACGTGGCGCCAGATCGCGGGCATGGTGATTTCCCTGGCGGGCATCCTCGTCATCATGACCGGCGGAGAGCCGGCCAGCCTGCTTCATCTCGGCATCCATGGCGGCGACGCGTGGATCCTGGCCGCCATGCCGCTGTGGGGCCTGTATACGGTATTGCTCAAACGCCGTCCGCCCGAGCTCAGCGGCGTCGGGTTCCTGTTCGTCATTTCGGTCATCGGTCTCGGCATGCTGGCGCCCGCCTTTCTCGCGCAGTCCATGCTCGCGCCCCCCTCTGTGCCCACCCTGGAAGCGCTGCTCGCCCTGGTCTACTTCGGCATTGCGGCGTCCGTCATCGCGTACATCTGCTGGAACGGCGGCGTGGCCATCGTCGGCGCCAATATGGCCGGCTTCACGCTGCATCTCCTGCCGGCATTCGGCACGGTGCTCGCCATCCTTTTCCTGGGCGAGCAATTCCGCGCCTTCCATGCCGCGGGAATCGCCACCATCCTGGCCGGCGTGCTCTTAGCTACCTGGAAACGCTAGCGCTTCTTCGATGGCCGCGTGCAGCTCGGCCCAGTCGGGCTCGCCGACATAGCGCTTGAGCACGCGGCCCTGCCGGTCGATGAGGTAGGTCACCGGCGTGACGCGCGGCACACCGAAGCTCTCGGCGAGATCGCCGCGTTCATCCACCGCGATCTTGAACGGCAGCGCACGGCGCGCGGCGACCTGCGCGACGAGCGTCGGATCGTCTTTCTGCACGGCAATGGCCACCGTCTCGTAGCCGCGCGGCGCGAACTTGCGGTGGGTGTCGGCCATGTTCGGCATCTCGGCCAGGCATTCCGCGCACCAGGTGGCCCAGAAATTCACCAGCACCACCTTGCCGCGCAGCGCTTCGGTGGAGAGCGTTTCGCCGCTCAGCGTGGCAATTCGCACATGCGGCGCCGACGCCGGCCGCAGCGAGACGTAAACCGCCCAGGCCGCAATTGCGAGCGTCGCCGCGACGGCGATAATCCTTGCCTTCATGCGCGTCATTCTTGCCGCCGTACTTGCCATCGCGACGGGCGCCGCCCTAGCCCAGTTGGAGGGCATCACGCGGGCCGATGCCACGGCCGCGCTAAAAGCCGCGCTCGAGAAGGGAAGCCTGTCGGCGGTGGCCAATCTCGGCCGCATCGACGGCTTCAACGCCAATCCGCAGGTCCGGATCCCGCTCCCCGAGTCGGCGCAGCGTGCCGGGCGGCTCATGCGCCGTGTCGGCATGGGTCGTTATGCCGACGAGCTCGAGGTGACGATGAACCGCGCCGCCGAGGCCGCCGTGCCGGAAGCGAAGGCGCTGTTCATCCAGTCGGTCCGGAAGATGACCGTCCAGGATGCCAAGGGCATCCTGACCGGCGGCGAGACCGCCGGCACCGAATACTTCAGGCGCACGACCCGGGCTGACCTGCACAAACGCTTCCTGCCGATCGTGGAGAAGGCCACCGCCAAGGTCTCTCTCGCGCACCAATACGAGCAGTTCGCCGACAGGGCCGTCTCGGTCGGCATGTTCAACCAGGAAGACGCGGACCTCGACGAGTACGTGACGCAGAAGGCGCTGGACGGCCTGTACCTGATGGTGGCCGAGGAGGAAAGGAAGATCCGCAAGGACCCGGTGTCGGCGGGAGCGGCCATCATCCGCAAAGTGTTCGGCGCATTAAGCTCTTCCTGACGCTCGCGATCATCGCGGTCGGCCTCGCCGGCCGCTCGGCGCTGGACAAAGTGCTCGCGCTGCGCGGTGGCGCCGACCTCGTCGCGCTCTGGGCACAGATCGGCTCCCTCACGGAAGTGGTCGCCGGTGTCGCGCTCGCCGGGCTCGGCACCGGCCTCACCGTGTACGTCGCGCGCACCAGCCACATCGAGCGCCAGCGCGAGCTGCTGCGCGAAGCGTTCAAGATGGGTCTCGGCGTCGCGGCGCCGTTCGCCGTCGCGGCCGCGTGCGCCGGTTATGTCTTCAACGATGCGCTCACCGGCGGCCGGCTCGGCCCGCGTATCGTCGCGCTCGCCGCGGCGGTGGGCTGGGTTGGCGTTCTGCCCGGGCTGGTCGGCAGCCTATGGCAAGGACAGCAGCGGCGCGGGCTGCTCCTGGGCTTCGCCTCGGTTTCCGCGGCCTTGTCGCTCGCGGCTGCGGCGCTCGTCGCGGACGGCAGCATCGTCATCGCGCTCCTCGTCGCGCAGGCGATTCCCGCCGTGGTCGTGGTGTTCATTGCCCATCCGTCGGACAGGGCGGGCCGTTTCCGGTCGCGATCCCATCCGCTGCGGCGCTACATGCTGCCGAGCGTCGCCATCGGCCTTCTCAGCCCGGCCTCGGCGCTCGTTGCCCGAGCAGTCGTGGCCGATGCGCTGTCATGGCACGACGCCGGCGTCCTGCAGGCGCTGTGGCGGCTGTTGGACTGGGTGTCGAGCTTCGCCGCCGGGATCCTGTCCTTTTATTTCCTGCCGCAGCTCGCCGCGGCGGGCCAAGGCGAGCGCTTCCGCGCCGTGATGCGCACGGCCGCGAAGGCCATACTGATTCCCGCGGTGGCGGTGCTCGGCGCGTTCTGCCTTCTGCAAGGCCCGCTGCTCGGCATCCTCTACTCGGACGAATTCAAAGCCAGCGATGCGACGGCCGCGCTGATTTTCATCGGCGGCTGGGCCCGTATTGCCTCGTGGGTGGCGCTGTTCGGCCTTTATGCGCAGCGGCGCACCGCTGCGCTCACGGTCGGCGAATTCCTGTCGCTGCCGCTTTTTGCGCTGCTCGTCATGGCTGCGGGCGAGCGGTTGACGCTGGAGATGGTCGGTGTCTTCTGGCTGCTGAGCTACTGCGTTTACCTGGCCTTCAACTGGTGGGCGGTACGGCGCACTTAGTGCGCCTGATCCCAGTTCTCGCCGACGCCGACTTCGACCACGAGCGGCACCTCCAGCTGGTGCACGGACTGCATGAGCTCGCGTACCTTCGCCTGCGTCGCTGCCAGCTCCGCGTCGGGCACTTCCAGCACCAGCTCGTCGTGCACCTGCATGATGAGCTTCGTCTGCGCGCGCGAGTCGTCGAGCCATTTCTGCACGGCGATCATCGCGAGCTTGATGAGGTCGGCGGCCGTGCCCTGCATCGGCGCGTTGATGGCCGCGCGCTCGGCGGCCTGGCGCCGGACGGGCGCCCCGCTGCGCAGCTCGGGCAGCCATAGCCGGCGGCCGAATACCGTCTCGACATAGCCCAGCTCCTTCGCGCGCTGGCGGGTCTCGTCCATGTAGCGCTTGGAGCCGGGGAAGCGCTGGAAGTAGCGATCGACGTAGGTCTGCGCCGTGCCGCGGTCGATGCCGAGGTTCTGCGCCACGCCGAAGGACGACATGCCGTAGATCAGGCCGAAGTTGATGACCTTGGCGACGCGGCGGTGCTCGGACTCGACTGCCGCGAGCGGAACGCCGAACACCTCGGACGCCGTCGCGCGATGGATGTCCTCGCCCGCGGCGAACGCTTTGCGCAGGTTCTCGTCGCCGGAGAGGTGCGCCATGATGCGCAGCTCGATCTGCGAGTAGTCCGCGGAAACGATCTTCGAGCCGGCGGGCGCGATGAAGCACTCGCGGATGCGCCGGCCGGCGCTCGTGCGGATCGGGATGTTCTGCAGGTTGGGCTCGTTCGACGCGAGCCGCCCGGTGACCGCCGTGGTCTGCGAGTACGTCGTGTGCACCCGACCCGTCGAGGCGTTGATGCTCTTCGGCAGCTTGTCGGTATAGGTGGACTTGAGCTTGG
>DATMIG010000263.1:0-9486 GCA_035554335.1 Burkholderiales bacterium | reverse complement strand
GGACTGCGAATGGCTCGTCACCTGCACGCGCGTGAACCGGGATCATCTCGCCGCGCTCGCGCCGGCCGGTCGCGTCGAGCTCGTCTATCACGGCATCGACCTTTCGCGCTTCTCGCCGCCACCCGCCACGCGCCTCGGCGGCGACGGCCGCGATCCGCATAATCCGGTGACCATCCTTTCGGTCGCGCGCCTCGTGGAGAAGAAGGGCACCGACGTCCTCATCGATGCGCTCGCTCGCCTGCCGAAGGATTTGCACTGGCGGTTCGTGCACGTCGGCGGCGGGCCATTGAAGCAGAGGTTGCAGCGCCAGGCGGCGCGCCTCGGCATCGCCGATCGCATCACCTGGCTCGGCGCGCGGCCGCACGACGAGGTGCTGGAGCAATACCGCAACGCGGACCTCTTCGCGCTCGCCTGCCGCGTGGCGCGCGACGGCGACCGCGACGGCCTGCCGAACGTGCTCGCCGAGGCGCAGAGCCAGGGGCTGGCCTGCGTGGCGACGCGCGTGTCGGCGATTCCGGAGCTCCTGACGGACGTCCTCGTGCAGGAGAACGACGCCGCGGCGCTCGCCGGCGCGCTGGAGGCGCTGATCCGGGATCCGGCGCGGCGCCGCGCGCTCGGCGAAGCGGGGCGCGCGCGCGTGCGCGCGCTGTTCACGCTGGAAGCAAACTTCGGCCGCCTGGCGCAGAAGTTCGGTCTCGAGCGTGCGGATCGCGTTCTACGCTCCGCTTAAGTCACCCACGCACGGCACGCCATCGGGCGACCGGCGCGTAGCCGGACTGCTGATGGATGCACTCGCGGCCGCGGGGCATCGCGTCGAGGTCGCATCGACGTTCCGCACCTACGATGGCGAGGGCGACGCCGTGCGCCAGGCCGCGCTGCGCGCGCAGGGCGAGATGCTCGCGGGCGAGCTCGCCGGGCAATACCTCGCCATGGCGGCGGCCGATCGGCCGCAGCTCTGGTTCACCTACCACCTGTACTACAAGGCGCCCGACTGGCTCGGCCCCGCGATCTCGCGCGCGCTCGGCATTCCGTACGTCATCGCGGAGGCGTCGCACGCCGAGAAGCGCGCGAACGGACCGTGGCGCATCGGCCACGAGGCGAGCGCGGCGGCGATCCGCCAGGCGGCGGTCGTCTTCTGCCCGACGCGCGACGATATCGGCGGGCTGGAACGCATCCTCGACGCGAAGCGCATCGTGCACCTGCCGCCCTTTCTCGACAGCTCGCTTTATCGCGCGGCCATCGCACGGCGCGAACCGCTGCGCGCGGCACTCTGCGCCGAGCGCGGCCTCGACGCCGGCGTGCCGTGGATCGCGGTCGTCGCGATGATGCGCGCCGGCGACAAGCTCGCTTCCTACCGGCTGCTCGCGGAGGCCACGCGCTCGCTCGACGATGTGCCGTGGCAGCTCGTCATCGCCGGCGACGGCGCCGTGCGGCCGGAAGTGGAGAAGCTCTTCGACCGCCGCGCCGTTTTCCTTGGCGCGCTGCCGCAGCGGCGCATCGCCGAGGTGCTGGCCGCTTCCGACATCTGCGCATGGCCGGCGGTGAACGAAGCCTACGGCATGGCGCTTCTCGAAGCGCAGGCGGCCGGCGTGCCCGTCATCTCGTGCGCGACGCGCGGCGTGCCGGACGTCGTCGTGGACGGCCGCACCGGGATCCTCGTTCCCTATGGCGACGAAGACGCGTTCGCCGCCGCGCTGCGCACGCTCCTCGCCGATCATGAGCGCCGCCGCGCGCTCGGCCGCGAAGCGGCGCGCTATGTCGCGAGCGAACGCAGCCTCGAGGCGGCGAGCGCGCGCATCGGTGCGGCGCTGTCCCGGCTGTGATGCTCGCGCTTCTGCGGCACGGCGATACGCCGTGGAGCCTCGAAGGCCGCATCCAGGGCCGCAGCGACGTGCCGCTGAGCGACGCCGGGCGAGCCGCGGTGCGCGCGCTCGAGCTGCCGGCGCCATGCCGCGCCATGCGCATCGTGTCGAGCCCGCTCGCGCGTTGCGTCGAGACGGCGGCGCTCCTCGGCGCGCCGCAGGCCGGACGGGAGCCGCGCCTCGCGGAGATGAGCTGGGGCGCGTGGGAAGGCCGGCGCCTCGCCGAGCTGCGCGCCGAGCTCGGCCGCGCCATGGAGGAAAATGAAGCGCGCGGCTGGGATTTCCGGCCGGAGCGCGGCGAGAGCCCGCGCGAGGTGCTCGAGCGAGTGCGAAGCTGGCTCGCCGAGCTGGATGAGCCGACGCTGGCCGTCACGCACCGCGGGGTGATCCGTGCGGTGTTCGCCTCGGCCACCGGATGGGACATGCTCGGCAAGCCGCCGGCCAAGCTCGACTGGAACGCGGTGCATCTCTTCCGCATCGGCCCGGGCGGTGCGGCGAGCGTCGAGCGGTTGAACGTGAAATGAAGATCTTCTTCTACGTGCAGCACCTCCTCGGCATCGGCCACCTGAAGCGGGCGGCGACGCTCGTGCGCGGCATGCGCGCGAGCGGCCTGGACGTCACGCTGGCGAGCGGCGGACCTTCCGTCGCCGGGATGCCGGTCGACGTGCAGCTGCCGCCCGCGCAGGCAGCGGACAGCACCTTCAGCGGCCTCGTCGACGAAAACGGCCAGCCGGTCGACGATGCCTGGAAGCGCCGCCGCGCGGGCGCGCTGATCGACGCGTGGCGCGCCTCGCGCGCCGACGCCGTCGTGATCGAGCTCTACCCGTTCGGCCGGCGCCAGATGCGCTTCGAGCTGGTGCCGCTCCTCGAGGACGCGCGTCGCGTGGCGAAGCGGCCGCTCGTCGTCTGCTCGGTGCGCGACATCATCCAGTCGAAGCCCGAGCGCGAAGAGCAGGTGCTCGAGCTCGTCGAGCGGCACTTCGATCGCGTGATGGTGCACGGCGACCCGCGCGTCGTACCGTTCGAGCGCAGCTTCGCGCCCGCGCCGCGCCTCCGCGACCGGCTGCACTACACGGGCTATGTGGTCGACGAGCCGCCGCCGGCGGCCGCCGACGCCGGGCGCGCGGAAGTGCTCGTCTCCGCCGGCGGCGGCGCGGTCGGGCGCAAGCTCCTGCAGACCGCGATCCGTGCTCGCGAAGCGACACTGCTGCGCTCGACGCCGTGGCGCGTGCTCGCCGGCATCCATTGCAGCGATGCGAACTTCCGCGAGCTCACGCGCGCCGCGCCCGAAGGCGTCATCGTCGAACGCAACCGCGAGGACTTCCCGGCGCTGCTCGCGAACTGCGCGCTCTCGATCAGCCAGGCCGGCTACAACACCGTCGCCGAAAGCCTGAAAGCCCGCACCCGCTCGGTGCTCGTGCCGTTCGCCGGCACGGCCGAATCCGAACAGACACTCCGCGCCACGCTCCTCGCCGAGCGCGGCGCCGCGACCATGCTCGCCGAGAAGGCCCTCACGCCGGAAAACCTCGCCGCCGCCGTGAATCGCGCCGCCCGCGCGCCCCAGCCGCCGGCGGATGTGGTGGACCTCGATGGCGCGCGGCGCAGCGCGGAGTTGTTGAAGCAATGGCTGTCGTGATGCGCGTTTTTCGCCGCCCCCCTGTCAAGGGGGGGAGCGAGCGGTTTTTGCGAGCGGGGGGTTTTGTTTTTATCGAAAACCAACCCCCCGTTCGCCTTCGGCTCACATCCCCCCTTGACAGGGGGGCGGCCAAAAAACGATGAGTTGGGGCGAACTCGAAGAAGAAATCGCGCGCTGGCGCGACGCGGGCCGCACCGTGGAGTTCTGGTGGCGCGATGATGATGCGACGGCACCGACGGCGTCGGTCAAGCGGCTGCTGGAGCTTTCGGCGGCGAGCGGCGTGCCGCTGGCGCTGGCCGTGATTCCGCTGGCTGCGAAGCCCGAGCTTTTCGAGCGCATGACCGCGCAGGTGCTGATGCACGGCACGGATCACCGCAATCGCGCGCGCGAGGGCGAGAAGAAGACGGAATTCCCGGCGGGCGACGAGCCGCTCGATCGGCTGGCGCGCGCGCGGGAAAGGCTGGCGGCGCTCGCCGGGACGGCATTCGTGCCCGTTCTCGCGCCGCCGTGGAATCGCTTGCGCGCCGATCTGGTGGCGGACCTGCCATCCATCGGGGTGCGGGGCTTGTCGGGCTTTGGGGCGAGGGGGCCGCAGCGCGGCGTGCTCGAGGTCAACACCCACGTCGACATCATCGACTGGCGCGGCACGCGGGCCTTCTGCGGGGACGCGGCGGCGCTCGCCGCGGCAGTCCGGCACCTCGCCGCGCGCAGGAAAGGCGACGCCGACGCAACCGAGCCCACCGGATGGCTCACGCACCACGAGCTGCACGATGGTGCAGCCTGGAGCTTTCTTTCATCCCTCTTCGAGCGCAGCCGCCGCCTCGGCGTGCGCTGGCTGGACGCCGCGAACATATTTACTTCGGCGCGCTGAGCGCCTTCCGTATACTCAGGCGAGCGAGGGGGTCGTTTGGCGGATCTGCTGTCCATCCGTGATCTGAGGGTCCACATTGCGGTCGACGCCGGTACGGTGAAGGCGGTCGACGGCGTGTCGTTCCGCGTGCCCGAGCGCGGCACGGTGGCGCTGGTCGGCGAATCGGGCTCGGGCAAGTCGGTGGTCGCGCAGTCGATCATGGGCATCCTGCCGCGCATCGCGCGCATCGAGTCGGGCGAAATCCTGTTCAGGGACCCCAAGCATCCGGGCGCGGTGATCGATCTCGCGCGCATGAATCCGCTCGGCCGCGAGATGCAGGCGATCCGCGGCGGCCGCATCTCGATCATCTTCCAGGAGCCGATGACGGCGCTTTCGCCGCTGCACACCATCGGCAACCAGATCGGCGAGTCGCTCGGCCTGCATCGCGCCGACCTCGGCAAAAGCGAGCGGCGCGACGCGGTCGTCGAGACGCTGCGGCTGGTCGGCTTCCCCGACCCGGTAAAGGCGCAGCACACCTATCCGTTCGAGCTGTCGGGCGGCCTGCGCCAGCGCGCGATGATCGCGATGGCGCTCGTCTGCCGCCCGGCGCTTCTCATCGCCGACGAGCCGACCACCGCGCTCGACGTCACGATCCAGGCGCAGATCCTCCAACTCATCTCCGGCCTGCAGCGCGAGCTCGGCATGGCGGTGCTGCTCATCACGCACGACCTTGGCGTGGTGGCCAACATGGCCGCGGAGGTGGTGGTGATGTATCGCGGGCGCGTCATGGAGTCCGGCCGCGTCGAGGACATCTTCCGCGACGCGCAGCATCCGTACCTGCAGGCGCTGATGCGCGCGGTGCCGCGCTTCAACATGGCGCCGGGCGAGCGCCTGACGCCGATCCGCGAGGTGGTGGTGACCGACGACCACCTGATCGCCACCGGCGTGCAGAAGCGCCCGCTGTTCGGCAACCTGCTCGAGGTCCGCGACCTCACCAAGCGCTACCGCATCCGCAAGCAGGGCCTGGTTCGCAAGAAGGATCTCGAAGAGCACACCGCCGTCGACGAGATCAGCTTCGACGTCGGCACCGGCGAGTGCCTCGGCCTGGTCGGCGAGTCGGGCTGCGGCAAGACCACCACCGCGCGCATGATCCTGCGCTCGATCACGCCCGATGCCGGCTCGATCACGTTCTACGACCACGGCGTACCGAAGGACGTGCTTTCGCTGAAGGGCGACGAGCTCTTCGCCTACCGCCGCAAGGTCCAGTTCGTGTTCCAGGACCCGTTCAGCTCGCTCAACCCGCGCATGACGGCGTACGACATCGTGAGCGAGCCGCTCGTCATCCACCAGATCGGCGACGCCGACGAGCGCTTCCGGCGCGTGAAGGAGATGATGGCGCTCGTCGGGCTCGACGTGCGTTTCCTGCGCCGCTACCCGCACAGCTTCTCCGGCGGCCAGCGACAGCGCATCGGCATTGCGAGGGCGCTGGCGCTGGGGCCCGAGCTCCTGCTGCTGGACGAGCCGGTGTCGGCGCTCGACGTGTCGGTGCAGGCGCAGGTGCTGAACCTGCTGCGCGACCTGAGGACCGCGCTGAACCTCACGTACATCTTCATTTCCCACAACCTCGCGGTGGTGAACTACCTCGCCGACCGCATCGCCGTGATGTGCGCCGGACGCCTGGTCGAGCTCGCGCCGGCGGCGGAGCTCTTCGCCAACCCGCAGCATCCGTACACCAAGGCGCTGCTCGCCGCGGTGCCCGATCCGAACCTCGATCGCAAGCTCGACTTCGACGCCCTGATGCAGGGCAAGGCCTCCGATCCCGGCGCGTGGTCGAGCCAGTTCCGCATCGCCGGCGGCAATGCCCCGGGGCTGCTGGACATCGGCAAGTCGCACCTCGTGCGGGCGCGGCAATGAAGCTCGCACTCCTCCTCGCGGCGTTCGCGACCTCGGCGCTCGGCGCCGGCGAGCCGCCGATGTTCATGGAGCAGGTGAAGGCCGGGAAGCTGCCGCCGGTGGAGAAGCGCCTGCCGGAGAAGCCGCTCGTCGTTTCGCTCGGCGAGGGCACGGTGCTCGGGCGCCATGGCGGCACGCTGAACACGCTCGCCGGGCGCAGCCGCGACACGCGCCTCTTCACCGTGTACGGCTATTCGCGCCTCATCGGCTATGACCGCAACCTCAAGATCCAGCCCGACATCCTCGAGTCGTTCGACGTGCAGGAAGGCCGCATCTTCACCTTCGTGCTGCGCAAGGGTCATCGCTGGTCCGACGGCTTTCCGTTCACCGCCGAGGACTTCCGCTACTACTGGGAAGACGTGGCGAACAACAAGGAGCTCTCGCCCTCCGGCCCGCCGCGCGACATGATCGTCGGCGGCGAGCCGCCGAAGTTCGAGGTGCTGAACGAGACCACGGTGCGCTACACCTGGACGAAGCCGAACCCGCATTTCCTTCCGCGCCTCGCCGGCGCGTCGCCGCTCTTCATCTACCGGCCGGCGCATTACCTGAAGAAGTTCCACAAGAAGTACTCGGCGAAGGTGCGCGAGGAAGAGGCGAACGGCACCGCGCGGCGGCGCTGGTCCGCCGTGCACAACCGCATGGACAACCTGTACGAGGCGGACAACCCCGACCTGCCGAGCCTGCAGCCGTGGATCAACACCACCAAGCCGCCCGCCGACCGCTTCGTCGCCGTGCGCAACCCGTACTTCCATCGCGTCGACGAGCGCGGCCGGCAGCTGCCCTACATCGACCGCTTCGTGCTCGCCATCGCCGACTCGAAGCTGATTCCCGCCAAGGCCGGCTCGGGCGACGCCGACCTGCAGGCGCGCGACCTGAACTTCAACAACTACACCTTCCTCAAGCAGGGGGAGAAGAACAACAACTACCGCACGCTCCTGTGGCGCGCGGCGCGCGGCTCGCACGTCGCGCTGTTTCCAAACTTGAACGCGAACGATCCGGTGTGGCGCGCGCTGCTGCGCGACGTGCGCTTCCGCCGCGCGCTCTCGCTCGGCATCGACCGTTCGCTCGTCAACCAGGTGCTGTTCTTCGGCCTCGCCATCGAGGCGAACAACACGGTGCTCGAGGCGAGCCCGCTTTACAAGCCCGAGTACCGCACGCTCTGGGCGAACTACGACCGCAAGCAGGCGAACCGCCTGCTCGACGAGATCGGGCTGAAGCGCGGCGCGGAAGGCATCCGCAAGCTGCCCGACGGGCGGCCGCTGGAGATCATCGTCGAGACGGCGGGCGAGTCGACCGAGCAGACCGATGTCCTCGAGCTGATCCGCGAGACCTGGCGCGAGATCGGCATCAAGCTCTTCTCGAAGCCTTCGCAGCGCGAGGCGTTCAGGAACCGCGTCTTCGCCGGCGAGACGATTATGTCGGTGTGGAGCGGGCTCGAGAACGGCCTGCCGACCGCGGACACCTCGCCCGACGAGCTCGCGCCCACCTCCCAGCTCCAGCTGCAGTGGCCGAAGTTCGGCCAGTACTACGAGACCGGTGGCAAGGCGGGCGAGGCGCCCGACATGCCGGAAGTGAAGGAGCTCGCCGAGCTCTATCGCGCGTGGGCCGCCGCGCCCACCATGGCCGAGCGCGAGCAGGCGTGGCGGCGCATGCTCGAGATCCAGGCCGAGCAGCAGTTCACCATCGGCGTCGTGGCGGGCGTGCCGCAGCCGGTGGTGGCGCGCGACACGCTCGTCAACCTGCCCAGCAAGGGTTTCTACAACTGGGACCCCGGCGCGTTCTTCGGCATCTACCACCCGGACACCTTCTTCTACAAGAACTAGATGCTGCGCTATACGCTGCACCGGCTGCTGATCATGATCCCGACGCTGCTCGTGATCAGCTTCGTCACGTTCGCGATCATCAAGCTGCCGCCGGGCGACTTCCTCTCGAACGAGATCGCCGAGCTGAAGAGCCAGGGCGACCGCGCCGCGCTGGAGAAGGTCGAGTTCCTGAGGAAGCAGTACGGCCTCGACAAGCCGTTCGTCGAGCAGTACGCGATCTGGGTCGGCATCTGGCCGAGCGACGGAAGGTTCTCGGGCCTGCTGCAAGGCGACCTCGGCTGGTCCTTCGAGCACGACATGGCGGTGAAGGACGTCGTCGGCGACCGGCTGCTGCTTTCCTTCATCCTCAACTTCTCGGTGATCCTCTTCACCTGGGCGGTGAGCTTCCCGATCGGCGTCTACGCCGCCACGCACCAGTACAGCTGGGGCGACCACGGTCTCACCTTCTTCGGCTACGTCGGCCTCGCCACGCCGAACTTCCTGCTCGCGCTGGTCCTCATGTATTTCGCCAACGTCGAGTTCGGCCTCTCGGTCGGCGGCATCATGGATCCGGACTACCTCGGCCAGCCGTGGAGCTGGGGCAAGGCGCGCTCGGTGCTCGAGCACCTGTGGATCCCGGTGATCGTCATCGGCACCTCGGGCACCGCCGGCATGATCCGCCGCCTGCGTGCCAACCTGCTCGACGAGCTGCAGAAGCAGTACGTGGTTACGGCGCGCTCCAAGGGCATGCCGCCCTTCCGCCTGCTGGTGAAGTACCCGCTGCGCATGGCGCTCAACCCGTTCATCGCCGACATCGGCAACCTGCTGCCCTCCGTCATCTCGGGCTCCGCCATCGTCGCCGTGGTGCTCTCGCTGCAGACCTCGGGACCGATGCTGCTCGAGGCGCTGAGGAGCCAGGACCAGTACCTCGCCGGCTCGTTCCTCATGTTCCTCGCCTCCCTCACGGTGATCGGGATGTTCATCTCCGATCTGCTGCTGGCGGCGCTGGATCCTCGCATTCGCCTCACGGGCGGAGTAGCGAAATGAGCCAATGGTTTTCGTTTTGCCGCCCCCCTGACAAGGGGGGAGCGAGCAACGCGAGCGGGGGGTTTTGCTTTTCACAAAATCCAAACCCCCCGTTCGCGCATTTGCCAAATGAGGGCTCACGACCCCCTTATCAGGGGGTCGGCAAGTGAACGCGGCGGACGACAAGCTCGAACACTACGTCTCGAAGGATCCGTGGGATCCGAACGTCTCGGAGGCGCTCACGCCCGAGCAGGAGCGCTTCTACCGTGCCTCCCAGTGGCAGATCATGTGGTGGAAGTTCCGCCGCCACCGCATCGCCGTCGCCGCGGCGTTGATCCTCGCGGTCTTCTATGCCTC
>DATMIG010000262.1:0-2543 GCA_035554335.1 Burkholderiales bacterium | reverse complement strand
CTTGACGCGCGCGATATGCACCGCCACGTCGCCCTGCGGCTCGAGCTCGGGAAACACCCCGTCGCCGGTAAATAGCTCTCCGCTTTCCTCGACCCAGTTCTCGCTGAAGGTGGACTGCAGGGCCTGCACCACCGGACCGCGCACCCGCACCGACAGGTCGCGGAAATGGTCCTTGTCCTGCGCGTCGCCCAGCCAGTTGTCCTTCACGCAGTGGCCGCCGACGAAGGCAGTGCGGCCGTCGAGCACCACCAGCTTGCGGTGGTCGCGCTCGTTCTGCAGGCCGACCTTGCGCCATTGGCGCTTGTGGTACATGCGCAGCTCGCAGCCGGCCGCGCGCAGCTGGTCCTGCGCCGCCTTGCCCATCCGGTTGCCGCCGGAAGCATCCACCAGCACGCGCACCGGCACCCCGGCGCGAGCGCGCTCGGCCAGCGCCGCGGTAACGCGGCGGCTGAGCACGCCTTCCTCCCAGAGGTAGGTCTCGAAGTGCAGGGAGCGCCGGGTCGCGCGCATGTCCTCGAGCAGGGCGTCGAAGAAAGCGCCGTTCTCGAAGATCTCCACTGCGTTGCCTTCCACGACCGTGGCATGCGTCAGGCCGGCGAGCGATGGCAGCAGCTCGGCCAGCGGCTTGTCGCTGGAGATGTGGAGCTTGGGCTCGCGGTGGTGCTTGATGGACCAGATGACCACCAGGAGGAACACGACGACGACGAAAAGCACGGTCTCGAGCATCATCCACCCCAGTTTGCTACGTCTGCGCGCGGCGCGCACCTGCAGGCCGCGCCCGCGCGCCGCTTCAGCGCGCTCGCGCTTGGCGAGCCGGGGCAGGACCGTTGCTTGCTCGGTTACCCCGGCGCGCTCCCCGCGCGCGATTCGTCCAATAAAGGAGACTCACCATGATGAACAGCCCGGAAAACATCCGCACGCACATGAAGGTCATCGGGGCGGACGACGAGCCCGTCGGTACCGTGGACAAGGTGGAGGGCAACCGCATCAAGCTTGCCAGGAACGACCCGCAGGCCGGCGGCAAGCACCACTACATCCCCACCGACTGGGTCGAGAGCGTCGAGGGCGACCAGGTGTGCCTGCGGCAGAACGCGCAGGAAGCCTGCCAGCAGTGGCAAAACGCCTGAAAGCTGCGCTGTAGTTCAACGCTCAGCGGCCACGCCGATGCGTGATCGCTGAGCGAATTCCGCCCGCGCAGAAGCGCAAGGCGCGGCGCCGGGTCAGCCGGCCGTATGTCGGAACGTGTAATCGCCTAGCGGCCGCTCGCCCGCTTCGTCGACCGCCACCAGGCGCACGGTCATCGTGTGCGACGGCATCTGCTTCAGCGCCGCCGCCGGCGGCATGAACGCCACCTCGCCGGCAGCGGCGTCGAACGGCACGTCGGCGACGCGCTCCTCGCCCTGGTCCTCGCCGTTAACGCTCACGCGCCAGAGCACGTCGACGCGCTTCGCGTGCGCGAGCGGCGCGCGGATATGCGAGAGCACCGCGTCGTCTTCCGCGCGGATCGTGCAGTCCACGCTGCCGCCGGGCTCGAGGCCGTATTCGCGCAGCCGCAGCCCCGCCTGCACCAGCGCCTCGACGAAGCGCTTGGAGACGAAGAGCCCGACGCGGCCGGCGCGCACCGTCGCGCGCACGCCGTCCGACAGCCCCGCCAGCCACTCCACGCGCGCCGCGCAGCGCTCGCAGCCGAAGAAGTGCTCCTCCACTTTCTCGCCCTCGGCGGCCGGCAGGTCGCCGAGCCACCAGGCGGCGAGCTTCTCGAAGTCGGGGTGATCAGCCATCGGCGCCCATGCAGTTGCGCAGCCGGCCAAGCGCGCGGTGGCGGATCACCCGCACGTTGCCGCCGCTGAGCCCAAGCTCCGCGCCGACCTCGTCGGCCGCCTTGTCGGCGAAAAAGCTCATCACCACCACCGAGCGCTCGCGCTCGGAGAGCCGCTCGAGGCAGCCGGCGAGCCGGTGCGGGTCGAGCGCGAGCGGCTCCGGCGCCTCGAACGCTTCTTGATTGTCTGCATGCAATGCCAGGATCTCCTCCCGGCGCTTCTGCCCGCGCCGCATCTCCATCACCGTCATGCGGCACGCGCCGAGCACGAAGGACGCGATCCGCTCCGGCTCGCGTACTTCGCCCGCGCGCAATCGCTCGAGGGTCATGAGAAGTACCTGCTGCACGAGGTCGGCTGCCGCCGCCCGGTCGCGCAGGTGGCGCAGCCCATAGAGCCGCACCCGCGGCGCGAGCCTTCTATAGAGCTCCGCCTCGGCCGCCGAATCCGGCGCGCCGCGAGCGGCGGCCACCCGGCGGGCGAGCGCGCCGTCGTCGAGCGCGGCGGGAGCGGAAGGCGAAGGCACGGCGCGAGCATAACCGGATGTGTCGCGACCCCGCCCCGCGTTACACCGTTCTTTCGCTGTAACGCCCGCCCTCCCTGGCGCACTACCCCGCTATCACAACCAAGGAGGCTCGCATGATCACCAACCCGACCAGCCGCACCAACCTGCACGAAGTCGCGCCGGGCATCTACCGCATCAACACGCCGATCGATATCCCCGGC
>DATMIG010000261.1:0-3116 GCA_035554335.1 Burkholderiales bacterium | reverse complement strand
CACACACGTCCTGACGTCGGGCGCCGCCGCCGCGCGGTGAAAGGTCGCCATGAAAACCGCGCGTATTGCAGCCTTGATCATCGGCGCCGCTGCCACCTTCAATTCATCGGCCCAGGACGCGACCACGGCCTGCATCAAGGGCCTGGCGGGCGACGCGCGGCTCGCCGCCATTGCCGACAAGGTCGGCCTGGAGTACCCCCGCGATCCCAACGCACCCGCGCTGCAGCGCTATGCCAGCGACGAAGAGCGTGCCGCCCTCGCGGTATGGAGCGGGTTGCGGCGGCAGTGCTTCGAGGCCGGCGAGCCGGCGCGCCGGAAGATGCTGGACGCGCAGACGCGCAGCGCGATGGAAAGCGCATTCCTCTTCCAGCAGGTCCTGCTGTCGCGGCTGCAGCACGGCGAGCTGACCTACAGCGAGTTCAGCCGCCGCCGGGGCGACGTCGCGGAGAGCTTCGAGCTGCGGATCTAGCGCGTCAGCGGATGACCTGCGCGATCGCTTCCGCGACGTAGTCGATGTTCTTCGAGTTGAGCGCCGCGACGCAGATGCGCCCCGTCTCGATGGCGTAGATGGAGTAGTCCTTGCGCAGCCTCAGGACTTGCTCCTTCGTGAGACCGGAGTAGGAGAACATCCCGCGCTGAGCGATCACGTGGCCGAACTCGGCCTTCGGCGCGCGCTCCTTGATCTTCGCCACCAGGTCGAGGCGCATGCGCTTGATGCGGTCGCGCATGGCGCCGAGCTCCTGGTCCCACATGGCGCGCAGCTCGGGCGAAGCGAGCACGGTGGCCGCCAGCTGGCTGCCGTGCGTCGGCGGGTTCGAATAATTGGTGCGCACGATGCGCTTCAGCTGCGAGAGCACGCGCGCCGATTCTTCGTCGCTCGAGGTCACCAGGGTGAAGGCGCCCACGCGCTCGCCATAAAGGGAGAACGATTTCGAGAACGAGCTCGACAGGAACACCGGGCTCATGGCATTCGAGACGAGCCGCGCGGCGAACGCGTCCTGGTCGAGACCGTCGGCGAAGCCCTGGTAGGCGAGATCGAGGAACGGGATGAGCCCGCGCCGCTGCACGATGGCGAGCACCTCGCGCCAGTTCGCCTCGTTGAGATCCACGCCCGTCGGGTTGTGGCAACAGGCGTGCAGCACGACGATCGCGCCGGCCGGCAGCGCCTCGAGTGCCTTTTTCATCCCCGGGAAATCGAGGCCGCGCGTCTTCGGGTCGTAGTAGGCGTAGTTGCGCACCGTGAAGCCGGCCGCTTCGAAGAGCTGGCGATGGTTTTCCCAGCTGGGGTCGCTGATCCAGACCTCCGACTGCGGCGCGACCTGGCGCAGGAAGTCGGCGCCGATCTTCAGGCCGCCGGTGCCGCCGAGCGCCTGCACCGTGACGACCCGCTTCTCGCGGATCAGCTCGGAGTCCTTGCCGAACACGAGCTCCTGCACCGCACGGTCGTAGGCGGCGAGGCCGTCGATCGGCAGGTAGCTGAACGGCGGCTGCGCCTTCACCCGCTCGGCTTCGGCGCGCTTCACGCACTCGAGAACCGGCACCTTGCCGTTGTCGTCGTAATAAACCCCTACGCCGAGGTTCACCTTCTTCGGATTGACGTCCTTTACATAGGCTTCGGTGACGCCGAGGATCGGATCGGCCGGCGCCAGGGGCACCTGGGCCAGCAAAGAGGGTGAGTGCGGAGCGTTCATCGTCTAAAATGGTGGGTTTCGCGCTGCAACATTGTACGTGGCCATTACGTTTACCAACAGCCCCTACCGCCTCGCCGAACTCTTCCCGCCGGCCGGGGACCAGCCGCAGGCGATCGACAGGCTCGTGGAAGGGATCGAGGACGGTCTCGCCTTCCAGACGCTGCTCGGTGTGACCGGTTCCGGCAAGACCTACACCATGGCGAACGCCATCGCGCGCCTCGGCCGGCCGGCGCTGGTTCTCGCGCCGAACAAGACGCTCGCCGCGCAGCTCTACTCCGAGTTCCGCGAGTTCTTTCCCGAGAACGCGGTGGAGTACTTCGTCTCGTACTACGACTACTACCAGCCCGAAGCCTACGTGCCGGCGCGCGACCTCTACATCGAGAAGGACTCGAGCATCAACGACCACATCGAGCAGATGCGGCTCTCGGCGACGAAGTCGCTGCTCGAGCGGCGCGACGTGGTCATCGTCGGCACCGTGTCGGCGATCTACGGTATCGGCGACCCGTCGGAATACCACGGCATGATCCTGCACCTCCGGCAGGGCGAGAAGCTCGGCCAGCGCGACGTGCTGGCCCGCCTGGTGGCGATGCAATACACGCGCAACGATCTCGACTTCCGGCGCGGCACCTTCCGCGTGCGCGGCGACGTGATCGATGTCTTCCCGGCCGAGCACGCCGAGCATGCGGTGCGCATCTCGCTGTTCGACGACGAAGTCGAGAAGCTCGAGGTGTTCGACCCGCTGACCGGGAAGGTGCTGCATCCCATGGCCCGGTTCACGGTGTATCCGTCCAGCCACTACGTGACGCCGCGCGAGACGACGCTGCGGGCCATCGAGGCGATCAAGGTCGAGCTGCGCGAGCGCATCCAGTTCTTCCAGGACGCGGGTCGCCTCGTGGAAGCGCAGCGCATCGAGCAGCGCACGCGCTTCGACCTCGAGATGCTCGCCGAGCTCGGCTTCTGCAAGGGCATCGAGAACTACTCGCGCCACCTGTCGGGCCGCCTGCCGGGCCAGCCGCCGCCGACGCTGATCGACTACCTGCCGCCCGATGCGCTGATGATCATCGACGAGAGCCACGTCACGATCCCCCAGTTGGGTGGCATGTACAAGGGCGACCGCTCGCGCAAGGAGAACCTCGTCGAGTACGGCTTCCGGCTGCCCTCGGCGCTGGACAACCGGCCGCTGCGCTTCGACGAATTCGAGAAGGTGGTGCGCCAGACGGTGTTCGTGTCGGCGACGCCGGCCGATTACGAGCGCGACAAATCCGGCGACGCGATCGTCGAGCAGGTGGTGCGGCCGACCGGCCTCGTCGATCCGCAGGTGATCGTGCGGCCGGCGTCGGCGCAGGTCGACGACCTCCTGTCCGAGATCCACATCCGCGTGAAGAAGAACGAGCGGGTTCTCGTCACGACGCTGACGAAGCGCAT
>DATMIG010000260.1:0-8550 GCA_035554335.1 Burkholderiales bacterium | reverse complement strand
ATCATGCGCGCGATGAGCGAGGTACGCCCCTCCCACCTGCTGGATCGCAAGCTGTTCGATTTCGGCGAACTGAAGTGAAGAAGCCCACCGTTCTCGAGCTGCGCCGGAGCAAAGGCGGCCGGCTTGCCATGCTCACCGCCTACGACTTTCCGACGGCGAAGCTGGTGGCGGAGGCGGGCGTCGACCTCATCCTCGTCGGCGATTCGCTCGGCATGGTGGTGCTGGGCTACGACTCCACCGTGCCGGTCACCATGGACGACATGGTGCACCACACGAAGGCGGCGAGGCGCGGCGCGCCGAACGCGTTCCTGATCGCCGACCTGCCCTTCCTTTCGTACGGCACGCTCGAGGAGGCGCTCGTCAATTCCGCGCGCCTCATGAAGGAAGCGGGTGCCGATTCGGTGAAGCTCGAAGGCGGCCGCGAAGTGGCGCCGCTCGTCGAGGGGTTGATGCGAGCCGGCGTGCCGGTGCTGGGCCACGTCGGCCTTACGCCGCAGACTGCTTCCGCCCTCGGCGGCTATCGGTTGCAGGGCAAGGACGAGGAAAACGCGCGCCGCATAGTGGACGGCGCGCAGGCGCTGGAGCAGGCAGGCTGCTGGGGCGTGGTGCTGGAGCTCGTGCCGGCGCCGCTGGCGAAGCTCATCACCGGGAAGATCTCTATTCCGACCATCGGCATCGGTGCCGGGGCCGACTGCGACGGCCAGGTGCTCGTCTTCCACGACCTCGTCGGTATGTTCAGCGGCTTCACGCCCACGTTCGTGAAGCGCTACACCGAAGCGGGCACTGCCATACGCGACGCGGTCGCGCAGTACGCCGAGGAGGTCCGCAGCGGGACTTTCCCCTCGGAAAGCCAGGCCTTCTCCATGAAGGACGAGGTGCTGAAGAAAATCTACGGCGGATAGCCGGGGGTCGTCTGCGCCCTTGAAGTTGCAGGCGCCACGACAGGCCAAACCCTACTGTCGCGTGATGAAAGCCGCTTTGTTGCACATGTGCGCGCGGCGAGGGGTAAAGGCGCCTACAGACGCCGCCATCGATCGCCGGATTTCCGTCATAGAGCGGCGCCTAGAATCGCTTCCATGAAACTCCTTCGCGCTGCGGCTCTGGTCATGCTGAGTGGACTAGCTTCTTTCCAGGCGAATGCCGGCCTCGCGCCCGACCCGGCGACGACGAAGGAGGCCGTGGTGCAGGTCTACGGCGCCCGGACGATGGGCGTGAAGGGCCTCTTCGGCGTGCATACCTGGATCGCGGTGAAGCCGACCGACGCCACCACCTGGACCGTGTACGAGATCATCGGCTGGCGGCTGCGCTGGTCCGACAGCGCTCTCGTCATCCGCGAGCGCCAGCCGGATGCGCCGTGGTTCGGCGCCCAGGCCGAGCTCTACGGCGAGAAGCGCGGCGAAGGCGTGGATGAAATCATCGCCCGCATCGACAGGCTCGCGCGCTCGTATCCGTACGCGAACACTTACACGGTCTGGCCGGGCCCCAACTCGAACACCTTCGTCGCCTGGATCGCGCGGCAGGTGCCGGAGCTGCACGCCGACCTGCCGGCCACCGCGGTCGGCAAGGACTACCTCGGCTCGAAGTTCGTCTCGACCGCGCCGAGCGGCACCGGGTTCCAGTTCACGCTTGCCGGCCTGCTCGGCATCGCGGCCGGCCCGGTGGAAGGCTTCGAGCTCAACATTCTCGGCCTCAACTTCGGCGTGAGCAGCTCCGGCGTGAAGCTCCCGGTCGCCGGCCGCGTCGGCCTGCCGCACTTCTCCGCGCCCGCGAAGCAGTAGAGCGCAGTGGAAGAGTTGAGCCGCGAGGCCTGGTCCCAGGCTGTTCTCTGGGTGCCGACGGTGTTCGTCGCGCTCGGCCTGATCCTGCTTTTTTCGATCCTGTCGCGCGCGGCGCATTTCGCCGTGCTGCGCGTCGTTCAGCGTACGCGCGCGCATGGACCGCTCGGCGAGCTGCTCGCCAGCGTGGCGCGCATTTCCCTTCTGGTCCTCGGCCTCATCACGGCGCTGGGCACGCTCGGCGTGAACATCATGGGCATCGTCGCGGGCCTCGGCCTCACCGGGTTCGCGCTCGGCTTTGCGCTGAAAGACAGCATCGCCAACCTGCTCGCCGGCGTGCTGATCCTGCTCTACCGGCCGTTCGACGTCGGTGACCACATCGACGTCAGCGGCTTCGCCGGCAAGGTGATCACCGTCAACCTGCGCTACACCGAGCTCGACGCCGGCTCGCAGCTCGTGCTGGTGCCGAACTCGAAGCTGCTGACCGACCCGATCCGCGTTACGCGCCAGAGCGGGCCGACTATCCAGGACCTTTAGCTGGTCTTTATGTAGCTCGCTTCCAGGCAGACGTTGACGAGTGCCTGGCGCTTCTCTTCCTTCACCACCTTGAGCGCGCGCTCGAGCGCCGGCATCAGGTCCTTCGGATTCTCGACCCGCTCGCCATGGCCGCCGGAGGCCTGGATCACGTGCTCGAAGCGAGGCGAGGGCTCGAGCGTCGCGAACGGCGGCTGCTTCATCGCCGCCGCGTGTCCCTTCGGATAGGTGGCGAGCGTCGAGCGGTGCACGGCCGCCCAGCGGGCGTTGTTCGCGATGATGAAGAGCACCGGCAGGTGCATCGCCTCGGAGACGTAATGTCCCGCGGTCGGGTTGCCGAACATGTACGCGCCGTCGCCGAGCGCGCAGATCACCGTCTTGTCCGGCGACGCGAGCTTCGCGCCGAGCGCCGCGCCGAGGCCCCAGCCGAGGCCGCCGGCGGACGCGTTGCCGAAATAGCGCCCTGGCTGCTCGATCGTCATCTCCTCGAGCACCGTCGGGTATTCATTCACCAGGATGGTCTTGTCGTCCAGCAGGCGGTTCATGCACGCCGAGAGCCACTTGCCGGTGATGCCGGCCGGCATCGGCTCGAAGCCGCCGCGCGCCTTGCTGCGGATTTCACCGGACAGCTTGGTCACGGCCTTGCGCCGCTCTTCGATGGCCTTGGTGGAGGGCGCTTCCTTCTGCGCCGCGCGCCACAGCGCCTCTAGCGTCGGCGCCAGCGCGCCGGTGAGCGCCAGGTCGGTGCGGAAACCGCGCAACGGATAGCGCGCGAAGAGCGGATCCGGGCCGATGTGGATCACCTTCGCATCGGCCTTCGGCGAGCCTTCCTTGGGAATCCACGGCACGTCGCAGTCGACGACGAGCACCACATCCGCTTCCTTGAGCAGCGCGTGCGGATCCCAGCCGCACTGCATCGGGTGCTCCGTCGAGAGGGCGAGGAAGCGCGGCCGGTAGTGGATCACCGGCACGGCGAGCGCCTGCGCGAGGCGCTCGATCGCTCGCGAGGATTCAACGGTGCGGCCCCCATTGGCCGTGATGAGGAGCGGCCGCTGCGCATGGCCGAGAAGCTTCGCCGCCTGCGCGAGTGCATCCGGATCGGCGGCCGGCGCGCTCGCCGCCACCATGGTCGGTGTCTTAGACAGCGCCTGCGGAAATGGGGAAGCGAGCACTTCCCTCGGCAGCGTGACGTACACCGGACCCTGCGGCTCGCTCTGTGCGATGGCGAGCGCGCGATCGACGACCGTCTCGACCTGCTCCGCGTGGCGCAGCTCGTAGTCCCACTTCATGAACTCGCGCAGCATCCCGCCCTGGTCGAAGTGCTCCTGCGCCCAGTGAATGTAGTTGTTGCGCGCCGCCGGCAGCGCGCCCGACTCGGTGATCGGCGTGCGGCCCGCGGTGAAGAGAATCGGCAGGTTCTGCCGCGACGCGTTGATGAGGCCGTTCATCGAATTGGCGGTGCCGACGCCGACGTGCACCATCATCGCCTGCGCTTTCCCGGTGATCATCGTGTAGCCGTGCGCCATGGCGACGCCCATGTTCTCGTGCGGCACGACGACCACCTTCGGCAGCTTCCAGCCGAGCTTCTGGCCCTTGGCATACGCCTCGACGACCGGCGCGAAGTCGGTGCCGCCGTTCGCGAACAGATACTCCACGCCGCGCGCGGCGAGCAGGGTGAGCCAGGCATCGGCAGCCGTTTCGGGATTCGTCGACGCGGATTCGACCGGCTGCTCTTTGGCTTTCGGCGCCGGAGCAGGGGCGGCGGCCTTCTGCGCAGGGGATTCCTTCACTGTTGGAACGGTCGGCTCGTCCTGGGTGTCTTTCTTCGCGTCGGCCGGTTTCAGCGGCTTGAGCGGCATCGTCTTGTTGAAGTCCATGGAGGCGATGCTACGCCCGGAGTCCGGCGGGGCGGGCGTCGGTTCGACGGCCATTGTCAAACTGGATTTGACAAGGTACCCTCTACCCATGAACTGCGCGGAGCGGCTGGTCGAGATGTTCGGAACCCAGGCCGACGTCGCCCGTGCCTTTCACCTCGACCGCGCCGTCGTCCATAACTGGGTGAAGACCGGCTACGTGCCGGCGCGCTGGGCGGGCGAGGTCGAGCGAGTCACCGAGGGCCGCATCAGCGCCCTCGAGGTGATCAACGAAGCGAGCGCGAAGAATCCGGTGCGCGTGAAGTCGCGCCCGGAGCATGTCCCTTTTGGCCTTAACGACGAGAGCGATCCCATGAGCCAGTACGCACCGACCAAGCGAATCCAGTCCTTCCATCCGCCGCAGAGAACGCTCATGGGTCCTGGTCCGACGGAGATCCATCCGCGCGTGCTCACCACGATGAGCCAGCCGGCGGTCGGCTACCTCGACCCGATCTTCGTCGAGATGATGGAGGAGCTGAAGTCGCTGCTGCGCTACGTCTACCAGACGAAGAACGCGCTCACGTTCCCGCTGTCCGGGCCCGGCTCGGTGGGCATGGAGTACTGCTTCGTCAACATGGTCGCGCCCGGCGACAAGGTGATCGTGTGCCAGAACGGCGTGTTCGGCGGGCGCATGCTCGAGAACGCGGTGCGCTGCGGCGGCACGCCGATCGTGGTCGAGGACAAGTGGGGCGACCCGGTCGACCCGCAGAAGGTCGAGGACGCGCTGAAGAAGAACAAGGACGCGAAGGTCGTCGCCTTCGTGCACGGCGAGACCTCCACCGGCGCGCAATCGGACGCGAAGACGCTCACGCAGGTGGCGCACAAGCACGGCGCGATGGTGATCGTCGACGCCGTCACCACGCTCGGCGGCACGCCGGTGAAGGTCGACGAGTGGGAAATCGACGCCATCTACTCGGCGAGCCAGAAGTGCCTTTCCTGCACGCCGGGCCTCTCGCCCGTCTCGTTCAACGACCGCGTGGTCGAGCACGTGAAGAAGCGCAAGGACAAGATCCACAGCTGGTTCATGGACATGAACCTGCTCTTCAACTACTGGAACGCCGGCACGCGCACGTATCACCACACCGCGCCGACCAACTCGCTCTTCGCGCTGCACGAGGCACTGCTCCTCATCCGCGAGGAAGGGCTGGAGAACGCGTGGGCGCGCGCCACGCGCCACCACCTCGCGCTGAAGGCGGGGCTGGAAGCAATGGGCATGAGCTTCCTGGTGAAGGAGCAATATCGCCTGCCGCAGATGAACGCGGTGCGCTGCCCGGAGGGCGTGAACGAAGCCGAGGTCCGGAAGACCTTGCTGAACGAGTTCGGCATCGAGATCGGCGCCGGGCTCGGGCCCCTCGCCGGCAAGGTCTGGCGCATCGGCCTGATGGGCTACAGCTGCCGCCCGGACAACGTGATGCTGTGCCTGTCGGCGCTCGGCTCGGTGCTCTCCGACATGGGGCTGCCGGTGCACGTCGGTGACGCGGAAGCCGCCGCGCACGGCGCGTACGCGCAGATGCACGTCAAGGACGCGCAGCGCAAGAAGCGGGCAGCTTAGTGAAGTATGCGATCGAGGCGGACGCCGAGTTCCTGCGCGTCACGGTATCCGGCCGCAAGGACGACGAGCCGCCCTCGCATGTCTGCAAGGTGGTTCTCATGGAGAGCGAGCGGCTGCAGCGGCCGCGCATCCTGGTCGAGCTCGACCAGGAGGTGCCGCTGTCGCCGGTGAGCCAGTACCAGCTGGTGTCGCGGCTGCCGGAGCTGGGCCTCACGGACGCGCATCGGATCGCGCTCGTCCATCGCACCGCGGAGATGCAGCGCGCCAACGAGTTCATCAACACGGTGGCGTGGAACCGGGCGCTCAACGTTCGCAGTTTCCCCGACGCCGACGCTGCGAAGATCTGGCTGCGCGCGGCCTAGCGCCGTGTACCTGCCCCGGCATTTCGAAGAGACCCGAGCCGAGGAGCTGCATCGCTTGATCGACGCGCATCCGCTCGGTGCCTGGGTGGTGAACGGGCCGGCGGGGCTCGATGCGAACCACGTGCCGTTCCATCTGGAGCTCAATCCCACGCGACTGCTCGCCCATGTCGCGCGCGCGAACCCCGTGTGGCAGGAAGTGAAGGATGGCGACGAGACGCTCGTCATCTTCCGCGGCGAGGAAGCCTACGTCTCGCCGAACTGGTATCCGAGCAAGCACGAGCTCCATCGGCAGGTGCCGACCTGGAACTACCGCGTGGTCCACGCGCACGGCAGGGTCTCGATCCGCGACGACGAGAAGTTCGTGCGCAGCGTGGTGGCGCGGCTGACGCGGACGCACGAAGGCCGCACGGGCGGCCAACGGCCCTGGAAGATGGGCGATTCGTCGCCGCAGTACATCGACGAGATGCTCGCCAGGATCGTCGGCGTCGAGATCGCGGTGACGAAGCTCGTCGGCAAGTGGAAGCTCAGCCAGAACCGTGAAGAGCGCGATCGCGTGAACGCGGCCGAAGAGCTGCGCACGCGCGGCGCGGAGGCGCTCGCCCGTGAAATGCTGAAGGCCGATTGATACCTTAACGCACGCGCTGTCGGGCGCTCTGCTCGCGCGCGCCACGGGTCCCGCCGATAGAGCGATGCCACGACGCATGGCCGCCGGGTTCCTCGCTTGCGCTGCGCCGGATCTCGATTTCGTCGCTGGCTTCGCCGGGCCGGTGAGCTACCTCCTGAATCACCGCGGCATTACGCATTCGCTCATCCTGCTGCCGCTGTGGGCGCTCGGCTTGAGCTGGCTGCTGGCGAAGATCGTGCGGCAACCCGGCGGCTGGCGAACGCTATATGGGATCACGGCCATGGCGCTGCTCGCGCACATCGCCGGCGATCTCATCACCAGTTACGGCACGATGATCCTCGCGCCCTTCTCCGACTGGCGCCCGGGCATCGGCACGACCTTCATCATCGACCTGTGGTTCAGCGGCATCATCGTGCTGGGGCTGATCGCCTCGGCGCTGAGATGGCGCTCGCGCTGGCCGGCGGTGGCGGCGCTGACCGTGCTCGTCGGCTACGTCGGTTTCCAATACACGCAGCGCCAGCACGCGCTGGAGCTCGCCGAGCGCCATGCGTGGCCGGGCGCGCGCGTCGACGTGCAGCCGAGGCCGGTGACGCCGTTCAACTGGACGCTCTTCGTGAGCGACGATGAGAAGCATGAGTTCGCGCATGTGAACCTCATCCGGACCGAGCCACGCCGCTACATGCCGGGCGATGGCTTCATTGCGCGCGTCGATGCGCCCTATATGCCGGCGGACCAGGCGATCTGGGTGCGGCGCAGCCGATATGGGGAGGTGGACGAGGCCCGCGGCCGCGCGGCGTGGAGCTCGGCGCCGATGGCGCCGCTGCGCTGGTTCTACGCGCTGCCGGCGTTCGACGGCTCGGACGAGCGCTGCGTGTGGTTCGTGGACCTGCGCTTCATGACGCCGGGGCGTGAGGCCATGCCGTTCCGCTACGCCGCGTGCCGCGACGGCGGCGACTGGCGGCTGCTGCCGCCCTAGCGCAGCTTCTTCGTTTCGGCGACGAAGCGCTCGGGCAGCTGCGGCTGGGTCGCGTACTGGTCGAGCACCGGCTGCATGCGCTCGCTCAGCATGCCGAGACGGTCGGTCGGCGAGGGATGCGTCTTGAACATCATCGCGAGCGCCGAGTCCTGCGCGTTCATCGCCTGCAGCGTCTGTAGCACGGCCGGCAAACCGTAGCTGTCGTAGCCGCCGCGCGCCGCGATCACCACGCCGAGCCGGTCGGCTTCGAATTCGTCGGACTTGTCGAGGCCGCGGGTGTAAAGCTCCGAGCCGAGCGAGATCAGCTTGTCGCGCGCCATGCCCGACGGGTCCTTGACGGCCTGCTGCAGGGCCTCGCCGGCGAGCGCGGTCTGCGCGCCTTTCTGGATCGCCTTGAGATGGTGCTTGCGCAGCACGTGCGAGATCTCGTGCGCGAGCACGCCGGCAAGCTGCGCTTCGCTCTGCATGCGCTGCACGAGACCGTTGGTGACGAACACGGTGCCGCCGGGCACGGCGAACGCATTCACTTCCGGCGCGTCCAGCACGCCGAACTGCCACGGCAGGTCGGGCCGTTCGGATTGCGAGGCGAGCCAGCGGCCGACGTTGTTCACGTAGCGCTGTAGCGCCGCATCGACATAGTGGCCGTACGCCGTCTCCAGGCCCAGGTCCGCCATCAGATCGGCGAACAGCTGGGCGTGGATCTCGTCCGCGCGGCCCCCGCCGAACTCGTCGAACTCGATGGCGACCATCGCCGCCTTCGCCCGCCCGTACAGGCGGGGGATGACCCAGGCGTGCGGGTCGGCCTCCTTCAGG
>DATMIG010000259.1:0-12082 GCA_035554335.1 Burkholderiales bacterium | reverse complement strand
CTACCGGTAGCGCCGGCACAGCGCTTGCTGTCTCCAGTGCCCTTCCTGGAGATCTCATGAGCGCCTACCCCGACACCCGCCGCGATACCCCCCTCGGCTACGCCACCGCCGCCGATGCCGGCGCACACAACAGCGCCGTCGCGTGGGGCGCCATCTTCGCCGGCGCAGCCGCGGCGGCCGTCCTTTCGCTGATCCTGGTCATCCTGGGCACGGGGCTCGGCCTTTCGGCGCTGTCGCCGTGGTCCCAGGAGGGAGCGAGTGGCAAGGCCCTGGGGATCGGGACCGGGGCATGGGTGATCTTCATGCAGCTCGCCTCGTCGGTGCTGGGCGGCTATATCGCCGGACGCCTGCGCACGCGCTGGCTCAACCTCGACGTCGACGAGGTGGCGTTCCGCGACACCGCGCACGGCTTCCTCGCCTGGAGCGTGGCGACGCTGTTCACGGCGTGGCTGGTGAGCTCGAGCCTCACCTCGCTCGTCAGCGGCGGCGTGCAGGCGGGCGCGAAGGTGGCGAGCGAAGCGGCCGGCGCCGCGGCGAGCGCGGCGGCCGCGCAAGGCGCGAAGCCGGAGGGCGGGCCGATGGCCTACTCGATCGACTCCCTCTTCCGCAGCTCGAAGGCGCGGCCGGGCGGCAGCCCGGAAGACGCCACGGCCGAAGTGACTCGCATCTTCACGCACGACCTCGCCGCGGGTGAGCTGCCGCAGGAGGACGCGCGTTACGTGGCCCAGGTCGTCTCGCAGCGCGCCGGCGTCTCGCAGCAGGAAGCGGAGAAGCGGGTCAACGACACTTTCGCCAAGCTGAAGGACGCGCAGACAAAAGCGAAGGAAGCAGCCGATGCCGCGCGCAAGGCGTCCGCCGCGGCGGCGCTGCTGCTCTTCATCTCGCTCCTCATCGGCGCCTTCCTCGCCAGCTTCTGCGCGATCTACGGCGGCCGGCGCCGCGACGCTCTCACCTAGACTGTTAAAAAGTGCGGGCCCGGATCACCAGCCCCACCGGCCTCTCTACCATTGGCAAATGGAAGTGCTGCTGGTAGACGATCAGCCGACGACGGTGCAGGTGTTCGCCGCGAACGTGCGCAAGACGTTCAGCGGCGCGCGAGTGCATACCGCGGTCGACCTGCCGGAAGCGCTGCAGATCGCCTCGGCGCGCCGGCTCGACCTCGTGCTCCTCGACCTCGCCTTGCCGAGCTGCGACGGCATCCAGGCCGTGGTGCGCTTCCACGGCGCCTACCCGGAAGTGCCGATCCTCGTCCTCTCCGCCAGCGAAGACGACGCGCGCATCCGCGAGTGCATCGAGGCGGGCGCGTGCGGCTACATCCCGAAGACGCTGGCAGTCGCGGCGCTGTCCGACGCGATGAAGCTCGTCGCGAGCGGCGGCCTGTACCTCCCGCCGCCGCGCCCCGCGGTCCACTAGGAAATCAGGCGAGGAGGAAAGCGATCAGCCTTGCCATACGCCGTACCCCTTCTCGCGCAGCGCGATTGCCAGCTCGACTTCCATGTCCCGCGCGCCATCGTACGGCAGCGGGTTGTAGATCTCGTAAAGCTGCGGCAGCAGGCGCAGGCCGTAGAGCATGACGTAGCGGTTCGCCTGGATGCCGGCCTTGTGCTTGTCGAAGCGCACGTCCGGGTCGAGGCCGGTCATGCCGACGTAGACGCAGGGCTTGGTGGCGTCGTAGTTCGGGTTTGCCTTGCGGAAGCGGGCGCGCTGCAGGACCTCGGGCGAGAGCTCGACGACGTAGACCGAATAGTGCTGCCGCTTCACGGCCGGCGCGCCACCACGGTGGAAAACATCTTCTTCGTGCCGCCGGGGGCCTCGAAGTCGTCGCGGCGGGCGAGCTCGATCGTCCAGCCGCCGAAGCGGCGCTCGAGCTCGTCCGGCGCGAAAAGGTAGTACGCACCGGGCTGGAACATCTCCATATAGGTAGTGCCCGCGATGAGCACGTTGACGATCGCGACGCCGCCGCGCGCGACGTGCGCCTTGATCTCGCCCAGCAGGCCGAGCGTCGCGTCGCGCGGCATGAACATCAGCAGGCCGATCGCGACGATCGTGTCGTACTCGCCGGCGATCGGCCAGGCGCCCACATCGGCGGCGACCGCGCACATGCCGAGGTTCTCGGCGAGGGAGGCTTCGGCGATGCGCACGATGGCGGTGGTGCTCGCATCCACGCCCGTCACGCGCGCTCCCTTGCGCGCCGCGGCGAGGGCCAGATTGCCGAGACCGCAGCCGAGGTCGAGCACGCGCCCGCGCACGAACGGCAAGGCGGCCTGCTCGAACGGATTGAGCGCGAAGTCGCGGTCCGTCACCTGCTTCCTGAACTGCGCATCGAAGAACTCGATGCTGCGGTTCACGCCCGGACCAGGCGAATGAGCGTGAGCTCCGGGCTCGTGCCGAAGCGCACCGGCGGGCCCCAGGTGCCCGTTCCCGCGCTGACGTAGACCTGCATGCGGCCTTCGCGCGACAGGCCGGCGACATGCGGCGAGTGCACGAGGCGCACGGCGAGCGTCCACGGAAAGAACTGGCCGCCGTGCGTATGGCCGGAGAGCTGGAGGTCGAAGCCGGCTTTCGCGCCGAGCGGCGCAAGGCGCGGGTTGTGCGCTAGCAGCAGCCGGAACTCGGCCTCGTCCCGTATCTCTATCGCGGGGCGCTGGCGCCGATAGGCCGGATCCACCATGCCGCCGATGAGGAGCCGCGCGGCGCCTTTGCGCAGCACGGTCGTCTCGTTCGCGAGCACGGTCATGCCCATCTCGCGGAAGTGCGCCATCCACGCCTCAGCGCCGGCGTAGCAGTCGTGGTTGCCGAGGATGAAGTACGCATTGGCGAGCGCGGCGAGGGGCGCGACGTCGTTGGCGAGCTTGCCGACCGGCCCGTCGACGATGTCGCCGGTGAGGACGACGATATCCGGGCGCAGCTCCTCCACTTCCTTGACGACGCGCGCGACGTAGCGTCGCCCGATGTTCGGGCCGACGTGCAGGTCGCTGATCTGCGCGACGCGGAAGCCGTCGAGGTCCGGATGCAGGTTCTCGACCCGCACGTCGACCACCTTCACGCGCGGCCCGGCGAACGCCGCCGCGGCGCCGATGGCGATCGCCACGAGCGAGCCCGCCACCACGTATTCCCATCCGACGTCCGCCACGCGGGCATGCAGCTGCGGCGTGGCCAGCGTCGCCGCCAGCGCGAGGTCGCGCAGGAGGGTGAGCACCAAAGCGAAGCTGACCCACGCCATGGACAGATAACTTGCCCGGTGGATGAGCTTGTCGACGAATCCCTCCCGGCCACGCTCCGAGCCCCAGTAGACGACCGGCAGGATCCAGATGAAGACGAACGGCGCGGCGAGGACGAGCGCGCTGCCGGCGCCCTGCGCGAGGCGCGCGGCGAGGTAGGCGTACGCGACGCCGAGCAGCGCGGTTACGGCGAGGGCGAAGCGGCTCAGCGCGAGCCGACGTCGAACTGCCGGCGCGTCTGCGTGACCACGTGGCGCACGATGAAGTGCTCCTCCACGCCCAGCTTGTGGTCCGCCTTCACGCGCGCGTCGAGCCAGTTGCAGCCGCTGTCGTCGCGATCGGCCATGCGGCGGATCGAGGTGAAATGGCAGCCGTCGCATTCGGCGTAGGCGGCGAGCTCCCAGTTGAGGAGCGCGATCAGGGCGCGCTGGTCGAGGATTGGGCGTTCCATAGGCCGAGTATGCGCCTTCGCGGAACGGCGGTGTTGATGCCGCTCAACCGCCGAGAAGACGTTTCAGCTCCGCGCCGGGCAGGGCTGTCGTCAGCCAACGAAAGCTGCCCTGCTCCTTCATTTCCCTGGCGGCGTTCATGGCTGCGCCGAGCGCGTAGCGCGTGAGCGCGCCGCCGAAGCTGATGCGCTTCACGCCGGCTTCGGCGAGCTGCGCGACGGTGAGCGACGGATCCGCCGCGCTCATCACCACGTTGACCGGCTTGCCGAGCGCCGAGCACACGGTGCGGATTTCATCGATGGTGCGAACCCCCGGCGCGAAGAGGACGTCGGCGCCCGCGCGCTCGAAGGCCTGCAGGCGGCGCAGGGTGTCGTCCATGTCGCGCCGGCCGTGCCAGAAATTCTCCGCTCGCGCAGTGAGCACGAACGGAAAACGCAGCGCGCGCGCCGCCTCGACCGCCGCATGCACGCGCTCGACGGCGAGCGCGAAATCGTAGATCGGATTCGCCGCGTCGCCGCTCGCGTCCTCGATCGAGCCGCCGACCATGCCGGCCTGCGCGGCGAGCGTGATGGTCGCCGCCGCCGCGCGCGGCGCGCGCGCATAGCAGTTCTCCAGGTCCGCGCTCACCGGCAGCGGCGTGGCCTGGGCAATCTGCAGGCAGTTGGCCAGCACCTCGTCGCGGCTCACCGTGCCGTCGATCTTGCCGAGCGTGGCGGCAAAGCCGAGGCTGGTGGTGGCGATCGCCCCGAAGCCGGCGGCGGTGAGGAGCTTCGCGCTGCCCGCGTCCCAGGCGTTGGCGATGATGAAGGCGCCGGGGCGCTCGTGCAGCGCGCGGAACGCGGCCGCTTTCTGTTGCTGGGTCATTGCGGCAGGCGCAGGCGCCCCTTGATGATCTTGCGCGTCGGCGTGAGCGGCATCTCGGCGACCACCACGAGGCGCTCGGGCAATTTGTTCTTCGCGATGTGCTTCGCCAGCAGGTATTCGCACAGCTCGGCGAGCGTCGGCTCGCCGGCGCCGGGCTTCACGGTGACGAAGGCGCACGCCTTCTCGCCGAGCACCGGGTCGGGCATCGGCACGATCGCCGACTGCAGGATCTTGGGATGCGAGTCGAGCAGCGCCTCGACGTCGGCGGGATTGAACTTCACGCCGCCGCGGTTGATGACATCCTTGATGCGGCCGGTGATGGCGTAATACTCGCCTCTTCGCTCGGCGAGGTCGCCCGAACGGAACCAGCCGTCCTCGGTGAAGGCGTTGCGGTTGGCCTCGTCGTTCTTGTAGTAGCCCGAGAAAGTGAGCGGGCCTTTGACCTGCAGCTCGCCGTCCTCGGCGATGCGCACCTTGGTGCCCGGGCTCGGCCGGCCGGCGCTGGTCGCCGCGGCTTCGGTGCCGTCCGCCGGACGCGTGTACAGCGCGGCCTGCAGCTCGGTCATGCCCCAGAGCTGCGTCACGGCACAGTTCGGCAGCTTCGCGGCGAACTCACGCACGAGCGCGGGCGGCGCCATCGAGCCCGACACGATCGCGAGCCGGAGCGAGGACCAGTCGTGTTTCTCGAAGAGCCCCCCGTTGCGGCACGCGGCGACGTGCGCCGGCCCGCCCCACAGCGCGGTCGGCTTGTGCGCCTCGACCATCTGTGCGAGCTCGTCCGGCTTGAACGCCGGCAGGAGGATCGTGCACGCGCCGACCGACCAGGCGCAGTGCAGCGAGTAAAGGCCGTAGAGGTGCGACAGCGGCGCCGCGCACAGCACGCGCGACTCCGCGCTGAGCTGGTGCTCTTTCGCGCCGTTGCGGCTGTTGCCGAGCATCGTGCGATAGGCATGCGGCACGCCTTTCGGCGATGCCGTGGTGCCCGAGGTGTACAGGAGCAGGAACGCGTCGCGCGAATCGGGCTCGGGATGCGAATCCGGCAGCGGCTCGCGCGCCTCGAGCTGGCTGAAGGGCATCGCGGCCGTGAGGAAAAGCTTGGCGCCGCTGTGCGCGAGGATGCCCTCGATCTCCGCGCCGCGGTAAGGCATGTGCACCGTGCACAGCACCGCGCCGAGGCGGTTGATGGCGAGGTGCGCGAGGAGGAACTCCGGCGTGTTCGGCAGCTGGATGGCGACGACGTCGCCGTGGCCGATCCCCTTCTGGTGGAGCCCGGCCGCCAAGCGCAGCACCCGGTCGTTCAGCTGCCGCCAGGTGAGCGTGCCCCCGCCCCAGACGATCGCCGGCTGATCGCCTCGCTCGGCGACGTGCCGGCGCAGCCACTGCGCGAGCGTGTCGCCGTCGCTCCACCAGCCGTTGAAGGTGTAGTCGGCTTCGTCGGGCAGGCAGTAGGCGGGCCGCTCCATTCGGTCCTAATATTAGACGATGGATGAAGCACAGCTCGAAGCGCTGCTCCTCTCGCGGGTGCAGTTCGGGCTGAACATCGGCTTCCACATCCTCTTCCCGACGATCACCATCGGCCTCGCCTGGATCGTCGCCTTCTTCCGCATCCGCTACGAGCGCACGCGCGACGAAGCCTGGCTGCGCACGTACAAGGTGTGGGTGCGCGTGTTCGCGCTCACCTTCGCGATGGGCGTGGTGACGGGCGTGGTCATGAGCTTCCAGTTCGGCACCAACTGGCCCGGCTACATGAACAAGGTGGGCAACATCGCCGGGCCTTTGCTCGCCTACGAGATCCTCACCGCTTTCTTCCTGGAAGCGACCTTCCTCGGCGTGATGGTCTTCGGCATGGACCGCGTCTCCGGCCGGGTGCACGTCGCTTCCGCGATCATCGTCGCGGCCGGCACCACGCTCTCCGCGTTCTGGATCCTCGCGCTCAACTCCTGGATGCAGACGCCGACCGGCCATGTCGAGACCGCGGAAGGGCTGATCGCCGGGAGTTGGTGGACGGTGATCTTCAATCCGTCGTTTCCCTACCGTTTCGTGCATATGCTGCTCGCCTCCGGCATCACCGCCGCGTTCGTGGTGGCCGGCCTCTCGGCCTGGCGGCTGCTCGCCGCGCCCGGCGACCCCGCGGCGCTGAAGACGCTGCGCTTCGGCGCGCGGCTCGCCGCGGTGCTGGTGCCGCTGCAGATCGTCGCCGGCGACCTGCACGGCCTCAACACGCTCGAGCACCAGCCGCAGAAGATCGCGGCGCTGGAGGCGATCTGGCACACCGAGAAGGGCGCGCCGCTCACGCTGGTCGGCATTCCCAACGAGAAGGAAAGGCGCACCGACTTCGCCATCCTGGTGCCGAAGCTCGGCTCGCTCATCCTGGCGCATGACGTGAATGCCGAGATCAAGGGCCTCGATGCGTTCGAAGAGCATCCGCCGGTGCTGCCGGTCTTCCTCGCCTTCCGCATCATGGTCGGCGTCGGCGTGCTGATGCTCGTGCTCGCCTGGGGCAGCCAGTTCTTGCTGAAAGACCCGCCGAGGTGGCTGCTCTGGACGTTCAGCGGCTTCACCTTCGCCGGCTGGGTGGCGACGCTCGCCGGCTGGATCGTCACGGAGATCGGCCGCCAGCCGTGGCTCGTCACCGGCATTCTCAAGACCGCGGACGCGGTCGGCCCCGCGAGCGGCGCGAAGCTCGGTGCGAGCCTCACCGCCTACGTGGTGACCTATGCTGCGCTGGGGCTCGCCTACATGGTGACGCTCACGCACATGGCAAGGAGGGCGTGATGGACCTGCCGCTCATCTTTGCCGGCCTGATGGGACTTGCGATCCTCGTCTATGTGCTGCTCGACGGCTACGACCTCGGCGTCGGCATGCTGATGCCGGCGGCGAGCCGCGAGGAGCAGGACCTGATGGTGGCTTCGATCGGGCCTTTCTGGGACGCGAACGAGACGTGGCTGGTGATGGGCATCGGCCTGCTCCTCGTCGCCTTCCCGGTCGCCCACGGCGAGATCCTCGTCGCGCTGTACCTGCCGGTGGCGGCGATGCTCGTCGGGCTCATGCTGCGCGGCGTCGCCTTCGAGCTGCGCGTGAAGGCGCACGGCTGGCACCGCGAGCTCTGGAACTGGCTCTTCTGGGCGGGCTCCACGCTCGCCTCGTTCTCGCAAGGGCTGATGCTCGGCCGCTACGTCACCGGCTTCGAGCCGGGTGCGGGCTACTGGCTCTTCGCGATGGTGGTGGGCGCGAGCCTGTGCGGCGGCTACGTGCTGCTCGGCGCCACCTGGCTGATCCATCGCACCGAGGGCGAAGTGCACGAAAAGTCGAAGGCCTGGGCGCGCTGGGGACTGCTCTGGGTCGCGCTTGCCGTCGCGCTGGTGAGCATCGGCACGCCGCTCGTCAGCCAGACGGTGCGCGAGCGCTGGTTCGACTTCCCGCGCACCGCGCCGCTCATGCTGCTGCCGCTCGCCACGCTCGGCGCCGGCGTATTCGTGTGGGTGCAGGTGATGCGCTCGGACTGGAAGCCCTTCGTCGGCGCGGCGGCGATCTTCATCCTCGCCTTTGCCGGCCTTGCCTACAGCCTCTTTCCTTACGTGCTGATGGACCGGCTCACCATCTGGCAGGCCGCGGCGCACGAGAGCGCGCTCATCTTCCTCGGCGTCGGCGCGGCCATCGTGCTGCCGTTCATTTTCGGCTACACGATCTACTCGTACCGGGTCTTCCGCGGAAAAGTTCGGCCAGGCATCTATGAGCACTAGGGAGGAACCATGAACGTCAAACGCCGCCACCTGATCGGCGCCGCCGGCGCGCTCGCCGCGCTCGGCCCTCGCGCCTTCGCCGCAAACGTGGGCAGCATGGGCGAGTTGGGATTCGCGGAAATCCCCGCCGGCGCCCTCGCCGAGCAGATGCTCTACGCGCTGCCCGGCAAGCTGCCGCTGATCAAGAAGACATTCCGCCCGCCCAACTTCGAGACGCCGGTGCAGTACTTCAGGACGGCGTTCACGCCGAACAAGGCGTTCTTCGTGCGCTGGCACCTGGCCGCGATCCCGCAGGTCGCCGCCGCCGGCTGGACGCTCAGCGTCGGCGGCGAAAGCGCGAATCAGGAAGCGAAGTACACGCTCACCCAGCTCAGGAAGGAGTTCAAGCCCGCGGAAGTGGTCGCCGTCTGCCAGTGTTCCGGCAACCGCCGCGGTCTCTTCGAGCCGCACGTGGCGGGCGTCGAGTGGGGCGTGGGCGCAATGGGCAACGCGCGCTGGCGCGGCGTGAGGCTGAAGGACCTGCTGGCGAAAGCCGGCGTGAAGCCCGGCGCGGTCGAGGTGGTGTTCGACGGCGCCGACCACGGCGCGGTGGAGAAGACGCCGGACTTCATCAAGTCGCTGCCGCTCGACGTGGCGATGGACGAGAACACGCTCGTCGCGTACGAGATGAACGGCGAGCCGCTGCCGCACTGGAACGGCTTCCCGGTGCGCCTCATCGTCCCGGGCTGGACGGGCACCTACTGGGTGAAGCAGCTCACCAGCGTTAGCGTGGTGTCGCAACCCGAGAAGCGCTTCTGGATGAGCGCGGCATACCGCCTGCCGCGCGGCAAGTTCAAGACGCCGAGCTTCAAGACCCAGATGACGGAGGCGAACGAGCCGATCACCGCCATGGTGGTGAACTCGCTCATCACGTCGCTCAGGAGCGGCCAGCAGGTCGCGCGCGGCAAGCCGCTCGAGGTGCGCGGCGTGGCGTGGGACGGCGGCGCCGGCATCGAGAAGGTCGAGGTATCGACCGACACCGGCGCGAGCTGGCAGGCGGCGAAGCTGGGCAAGGATCTCGGCCGCTTCTCCTTCCGCGAGTTCTCGCTTTCCGCGCCGACGCGCGAGAGCGGCGCCCGCGTCGTCATGGCGCGCGCCACCAGCCGCTCGGGCGAGACGCAGGTGAACGAGCTCGTCCATAACCCCGCCGGCTATCACCACAACGTGATCCAGCGCGTCTACGTGGAGGTCGTATGAAGGCTCTGATTGCCGTGCTCGCGTTGCTCGCCATGCCGGCGCTGGCGCAAGAGGAAAAGGTGCAGCTCAAGGAGGCTCCGGGAAAAGACAAGGCGCAGGTCTGCGTCGCCTGCCACAGCCTCGATTACATCCCGATGAACTCGCCCTTCCTGGACAAGGCGGGATGGACGGCATCGGTGAACAAGATGATCAACGCCTTCGGCGCGCCGATCGCTAAGGAGGACGTCGACGCGATCGCCACGTACCTCGCGGAGAATTACGGCAAGAAATAAAAAAGGGCGCCGCAGCGCCCTTTTTTTCGAATGATCCGCGGCTACGCCGTGCGCGGGATCGGCACGAAGAACGACTCGCGCACGACATCCTTGCCGGCGATCAGCTCTTCCGCCTCGCGACGCTCTTCGTCGAACACGACGGCGGCCAGCTTCTGCAGCGTCTCGCGGGCTTCGTCCAGGGTGCGCCCGTGCGAGTTCACGCCGGGAAGCTCCTCGATGAAGCCGATGTAACCGTGGTTGGACTTGAGATACACCGCGGTGAACGCGAGACGGCCTTGTTCCATGCGTCGTTCCTCCTACCTGAGTGAACAGACAGGTTACGCGCTCTAGCTTTCAAAATTATTACCGGCGGAAAAAAAGACCGCGCGAAACAGCACTTCAAAACTTCTGTGGTCGCTTGCACGACAATTTATTGCGTCGCGGTATTTGCAGTGCGCAAATTGCTGCGGCGCTCAGCGCTCGAGCAGATTTTTTTTATCTTTTTTCTTCGCCCATTCGTCGGCATCGTCGGGCGCCGGCTTTCTCTCGATGAGCGGCTTCCAAGCCTGCGAGAGCTCGCGGTTGAGCGCGATGAATTCCTGCTGCGAGTCCGGCACGTCGTCCTCCGCGAAGATCGCCTCGACCGGACACTCGGGCACGCACAGCGTGCAGTCGATGCATTCGTCGGGATCGATCACCAGCATGTTCGGCCCCTCGCGGAAGCAGTCGACCGGGCAGACGTCGACGCAGTCCGTGTATTTGCACTTGATGCAGCTCTCGGTGACGACGTAAGTCATTGTGCGACAAGAGTTTATCACCTCGCAGGGGGAATCCTTCATAATGGAGGCCTTCCTGCAACACCCCCAATGGAGAGCCATGAGCAGTCCCGCCATCCAGCACGTGACCGATGACACATTCGACCCTGAGGTGCTGAAGTCCGATACCCCGGTGCTGGTCGACTATTGGGCCGAGTGGTGCGGTCCGTGCAAATCGATCGCCCCGGTCCTGGAAGAGGTGGCCAAGGAGTACGAAGGCCGTCTCAAGATCGCCAAGATCAACGTCGACGAGAACCAGTCGGTGCCGGCGAAGTTCGGCATCCGGGGCATCCCGACGCTGATGCTGTTCAAGAACGGCAACGTGGAGGCGACCCGCGTCGGCGCGCTGTCGAAGTCGCAGCTCACCGCTTTCCTTGACAGCAATATTTAAACGCCTTAACCTCTTTTGAGAGGGCGCCGGAGGTCCGGCGCCCCAGCAACTACCAGCGCCGAAAGAACTCCTTAGGCGCAAATCCCGAGAATGAGCAGGCCCCAGGCAGCCCAGCCGGATTCAGCGCGTTCCACGCGCGAAGAGCGCAAGGAACACCAGCGCCAGCAGGAACAACAGCACCGCCAGGAGCAGGCGCCGGCGGCGCCGGTTCCTGCGCCCGAAGGCGCGATGAAGATCCCGACGCACCTTTCCGAGCTCAAGTCCCACCACATCAACCAGCTGGTGGAGATGGCGGTCTCGAACGGCATCGAGAACGCGAGCCGGATGCGCAAGCAGGACCTGATCTTCGCGCTCCTCAAGACCCAGGCGAAGCGCGGCGAGGCGATCTTCGGCGACGGCACGCTGGAAGTGCTGCCCGACGGCTTCGGCTTCCTGCGCTCGCCCGAGACCTCGTACCTCGCGAGCACCGACGACATCTACGTCTCGCCCTCGCAGATCCGCCGCTTCAACCTGCATACCGGCGACTCGATCGAAGGCGAGATCCGCACGCCGAAGGACGGCGAGCGCTACTTCGCGCTCGTCAAGGTCGACAAGGTCAACGCCGAGGCGCCCGAGGCAGCGAAGAACAAGATCCTGTTCGAAAACCTCACGCCGCTCCATCCGGACGAGCAGTTCAAGCTCGAGCGGGAGATCAAGGCGGAGGAGAACCTCACCGGCCGCGTGCTGGACATCATCGCGCCGATCGGCAAGGGCCAGCGCGGCTTGATAGTGTCCCCGCCAAAGGCGGGGAAGACTGTCATGCTGCAGCATATTGCCCACGCGCTGACCTCGAACCATCCCGACATCACGCTCATCGTGCTGCTCATCGACGAGCGGCCCGAGGAAGTGACCGAGATGACGCGCACGGTGCGCGGCGAAGTGGTCGCCTCCACCTTCGACGAGCCGGCCTCGCGTCACGTGCAAGTGGCGGAGATGGTCATCGAGAAGGCGAAGCGCCTGGTCGAGCACAAGAAAGACGTCGTCATCCTCCTGGATTCGATTACCCGTCTCGCGCGCGCCTACAACACGGTGGTGCCCGCCTCCGGCAAGGTGCTCACCGGCGGCGTCGACGC
>DATMIG010000258.1:0-2528 GCA_035554335.1 Burkholderiales bacterium | reverse complement strand
GTCCTGCCGGTAGGCGTTCCAGAAATTGCGGATGGCCCGCTCGGACAGCTTGCTGCTGCCGCCGCTCTCCAGCGTGGAGCCGCCCATGTGGATGTAGCTCTCGCCCTCGTGGCCGTCGCCGATGGCGCGCTTGATCATCTCGCACACCGCGGCGTCCTCCACCGACACCATGCCGGCGGATCCCGCCAGGTTCATCTGCGCGAGGCGCATGCGCGTCGTTTCCTCGTCGTCGTCGGCAAAGCCGAACAGCGTCCAGTGCAGCTCGGTGCGGTCCACGCCCTTGGGCACCACCTGCCGCGCGGCGAGCGAGTTGCGGATCTGGTGCAGCACGAAGCCGGGGAAGAGGGAGAGGATCTGGATGGAGACCGCGTCGCCCACCTCGTCGACCTGCTCGAGCATGGCGGGGTCCTCGAGCCTGAACTCATTGGCCGAGCGCATGCCGCCTTTTTCGTAGGCGTCGCCCTTGTCCTCGACCATCTGCGTATAGGTGCAGTGGTGCGCGCCGTTCGCCGAGACGAACACGCCGCCCTGCTGCGTGAGGCGGTTGATGCGAAAGCGGGTGAAGAAGAGGTGCAGCAGGCTCGCATGGTACGTGTCCTTCACGTTGTCCATGTAGAGCTTCCAGTTGTTCGGCAGCACCTGCGTGTACGAGCCGAGCACGCGCAGCGGCTTGATGAGCACGCGCTTCAGCCGCGGCATGATCTCCGGGCCGATATAGTCCTCGAGGCTCGGCGCGCTCTCGCTCAGCGTGCCGAAGACGAGCCCGTTGATGGCCGAGACGCGCAGCTTCTTCGGCGCCTGCGATTCCGGATGCGCGCCTTCCGGCATGCCGCCCTTGCCGCCGATGCCCTTGCGGAAGGCGACGTTGGTCAGGTTGCCGGCGTGGTCGTAGGTCCAGTTGTGGTAGATGCAGTTGAAGCGCTCGGCGCGGCCGCGCGCCTGCATGCAGATCAGCGCGCCGCGATGCGCGCAGCGGTTCTCGAATGCGTGCAGCGCACCCTGCGGGTCGCGCGATACGACCACCGGCATCTCGCCGACGAACGTGGTGACGAAGCTGCCCGGCTCGGGGAGCTCGGCTTCGAGGCAGAGATAGTTCCACGTCGGGCCGTGGAAGATGCGCTTCTGCTCTTCGCGGTAGACCTCGTCGTCCTGGTAGACCCAATAGGGAACGCGCGTTGCGCCTTCAGCTGGCCACTCATGTTCCTTCCGGGGATGAAGCATCGGCTCATTATAATGACGCGCTCTTATCTCCCAGCGTGCGCGACATGACCCGACTGCTCGCCGTCTCTCTCCTCGTCATCGCTTCCTTCGCCCACGCGCAGACTGCGTTCCCGCCGCCGGAGCCGACCTGGCCGCGCGGCCCCTATGCCGGCGTGCTGGTCGGCAGCGCCGAGGCGAAGCCGGGATGCGTCGGCGTCCTTGCCGGCGGCGACCGCGATTGCGACGCCACGGCTCTGGCGTTCGGCGTGTTCGCCGGCGCCCAGTTCCACCGCTTCCTCGGCGCCGAGATCGGCTACGTCAACTTCGGCGAGATGAAGGCCAACTCGACCGGGCCGGCCTCCGCCGCGAGCCAGAGCGTGAAGGCGGACGCCTTCGATGTCGCGCTGGTGGGTTTCCTGCCGCTCGATGCGCTCCTCGAAGGCACCCGCAGCCGGTTGTCGCTTTTCCTGCGCGGCGGCGGCTATCGTGCGAAGCTCAACACCACGGTGGGCGGCGTGCCCGACAGCACCAACAACGGATTTACCTACGGTGGCGGGGTGCAATACGACATCACGGAAAAAATCGGCGTGCGCGGGCTCTTCCAGCGCTACAAGCGCGTGGGCCGCGACCAATATGGCAACAACGATTACGACGTGCTCGGCATAAGCGCGCTCTACCGGTTCTAGTGAAGCGCTTTCTCCTCCTGTTGCTGATCAGCTGCGCCGCCCACGCGCAGGACTGGCCGTCGCGCCCGGTACGCATCATCGTGCCGTTCCCGGCGGGCGGCAGCGCGGACCTCATGCCGCGCGCGGTCGCCGAGAAGCTGTCGGAGAAATGGGGCCAGCCGGTGATCGTGGAGAACCGGCCGGGCGCCGCCGGCAACATCGGCGCGGACGCCGTGTTCCGCGCCGATGCCGACGGCTACACGCTGCTCTCGAGCCCGCCGCCGCCGCTCGTCATCAATCGCTCGCTCTACCCGAAGCTCTCCTACGACGCGAGCCAGTTCGTGCCGGTGACGGTGATCGGCGCGATTCCCAACGTGCTGCTGGTGAACCCCAAGGTCGGCGTGAACAGCGTGGCCGAATTCATCGACCTGGTGAAGAAGAACCCCGGCAAGTACAACTATGCGTCGCAGGGCAGCGGCACGACGTCCCATCTCACCGCCGAGCTGTTCAAGTCCATGGCCGGCGGCCTGCAAATCACGCACATCCCGTACAAGGGCACGGCGCCCGCGCTGACCGATCTTCTCGGCGGCCAGGTCGACATGATGTGCGACAACCTCGGCGTCTCGCTGCCGCACGTGCGCTCGGGAAAGCTGAAGGCGCTCG
>DATMIG010000257.1:0-4629 GCA_035554335.1 Burkholderiales bacterium | reverse complement strand
TCCGCGTTCTACGATTCGCACCCGCCGGCGGCCCTGCGCATCGCCCGGCTGAAAGGCGCCACATGAGCTCTTTAGCGTCGAAGAAGTGCAAGCCCTGCGAGGGGGACGTCGCGCCGTACACCGACTCGCAAGCGAAGGAGATGCTGGGGCAGCTGAAGGGCTGGATCCTCGACAACGGGCGCCTGGTGAAGGTCTATCCCTTCACCAACTACTACCAGACGATGGCGTTCGTGAACGCGCTCGCCTGGATCTCGCACCGCGAGGACCATCACCCCGATCTGCTGGTCGGCTACAACAAGTGCCGCGTCGAGTACTGGACGCACGCCATCGACGGGCTCTCCGAGAACGACTTCATCTGCGCCGCGAAAGCGGATGCATTGTTCGACCTTTGATACGCGTCTACAGCTCGTACAACCTCGCCGCCGTGCATCACGCGCGCAACGTGCTGGAGGCGGCCGGGATTCGAGCCGTCGTGAGGAACCAGTACCTGTCGTCCGCGATGGGCGAGCTGCCGCCGGCGGAATGCCAGCCGCAGCTCTGGGTGCTGGACGACGCCGATGTCGCTCGCGCCGAGCAGCTGCTGTTTGCCGGCGTGCCGAGCGGCCCGCCGTGGACCTGCGAGTGCGGGGAAACACTGGGCGGCCAGTTCACCCAGTGCTGGAACTGCGGCGCCTACCGGACTACAGAAGCCGAACCACGGTCAGGATGAGCAGGGCGAAGACCCAGACGACGAGCGCCCGCCACAGGAGGCCGACGGTGCTGTCGAGGAACGGGCCTTCCGCCGGGTCGCCGACGCCGAGCTCCGGACGCGGCTGCATGCCGTCGACTTCCTGTACCGGCATGCCGAGGCGCACGCCCATCGCGCCGGCGCCCGCGGCGAGCACGATGCCCGAGTTCGGGTCGAGCCAGCCGCGCGCCTGCGTGCGCCAGCAATAGACCGCGTCCTCGAAGTCGCCCACCACCGCGAAGGCCGCGGCGGTGAGGCGCACCGCCGGCCAGTCGAGCACGTGGAAGGCCCGCTGGGCGAAGTCGCCGAAGCCGCCGAGCTCCTTCCAGCGCCAGGCGAAGTAGGCGGCGAGCCGGTAGACGATGGCACCGGTCGGTCCCGGCAGGACGAGGTACCAGAGCAGCACGCCGAACACGTGGCGGTGCGAGGCAATCAGCGCCTCCTCGATCGAGAGCCGGATCACCTCCTCGCGCGTGCGCACCACGCCCGAGGCGCCGCGCCACTGGTCGAGCAGCGTCCTCGCGCGGTCGATGTCGCCCGACTTGATGGCGAGCTGGATGTCGGTGAAGTAGTGGCTGAACTGGCGGAAGCCGAGCGTGAGGTAAAGCACGGCGATGTTGAAAACCAGCGCGAGCACCGGATGCACGGTGTAGAGCAGCAGGTGGATCGCGAGGGCGAGCAGGGCCGGCGGCAGCACGGCAACCAGCCACGCGGTCATGCCGTGCCTGCGCTCGCCGCCGTTGAACGACTGCTCGAGCCAGGTGGCCCACGCGGCGAGCGTGCCCTGCAGGCTCTTTCGCTCGCCGAGCGGCCGCCACTGCTCGATGACCAGGGCGGCGATGATGGCGATCACGCTCATGCCAGCATTCTATAAAGGTTGACGATCATGCCGGCCGTGGCGCCCCAGATGACGCGGCCGTTGTGCTCGATCTCGTAGTAGTGGGCGGTGCGGCCGCCGATCTCGCGCGAGGCGCGGCGATGGTTCGCCGCATCGAGCAGGAAGGCGAGCGGCACCTCGAACACCTCGTCCACCTCGCGCGCGTCGGGGACCAGCTCGAGCGGCGGCTGGATCACGCCGACCACCGGGGTCACGCGGAAGCCGGTGCGCGTGAAGTACTCGGGCAGGCGCGCGATCACCTCGACCTTGTCGGGCGGCAGGCCGATCTCCTCTTGCGTCTCACGCAGCGCGGTGAACTCGACGCTCGGGTCGCTCGCCTCGGCGCGACCGCCCGGGAAGCTGATCTGGCCCGAATGCTTCTTCAGCTGGGCGGTACGGCGGGTGAAGAGTACCGTCGGCCCGACCGGGTGGTCGACCACGGGCACCAGCACCGCGGCTGGCGTCACGCCCGCCGCCTGACGCTCCGCGGCGCCGTCGTCGCCATAGACGGATGCGGCGGGCGCCGGCGCGCGCGCCAGCCGGCGCCGGAACTCGGCGAGATCCACTACACTGCCGCCGAAGGAGGAACCACCATGAAACCCACCGCCTTAGCCCTCGTCCTTGCCCTCGTCGCCGGACCGGCCTTCGCCCACAGCTGCCCGAAGGAGATGCGCGCCATCGACGCCGCGCTGCCGAACGCCAAGCTGACTGACGCGCAAATGTCCGAAGTGAAGAAGCTGCGCGCCGACGGCGAAACCTTCCACAAGCAAGGCAAGCACGACGAGTCGATGGCTGCCCTCGGCAAGGCCAAGGGCATCCTCGGCATCAAGTAATCAGGGCACCAGGACCACCGAGCCCGTGGTCTTGCGCCCCTCGAGGTCGCGGTGCGCCTGCGCCGCGTCGGCGAGCTTGTAGGTCTTGGTCGTCTCGATCTTCATCTTCTTCGACTTCACCATGTTGAAGAGGTCGTTCGAGCGCTTGACGAGGTCGGCGCGGCTGGCGATGTAGGTGGCGAGCGTCGGGCGCGTGACATACAGCGAGCCCTTCGAGGCAAGGATGCCGAGGTTCTGCGGCGCCACCGGTCCCGACGCGTTGCCGAACGAGACCATCAGCCCGCGCGGCTGCAGGCAGTCGAGCGACCCGTCCCACGTCGTCTTGCCGACCGAGTCGTAGACCACCGGCACCTTCTTGCCCTTGGTGATCTCCTTCACCTTCTCGACGAAGTTCTCCGTCGAGTAGTTGATCACGTGCTTGTAGCCGTGCGCTTTCGCGAGCTTCGCTTTTTCCTCCGAGCCGACCGTGCCGATGGCGATGGCGCCGATCTTCTTCAGGAACTGGCCGGCGATCAGGCCGACGCCGCCGGCGGCCGCGTGCCACAGCACGATGTCGCCCTTCTTCACCTTGAACGTCGAGTAGACGAGGTAGTGCGCCGTCATGCCCTTCAGCATCATCGAAGCGGCCTGCTCGTCGCTGATGCCCTTCGGGATCTTCACCATGCGGTCGGCCGGAACGACGCGCGCCTCGCAATACGAGCCGGGTAGGCCGGTGTAGGCGACGCGATCGCCCTTCTTCAGGTCCTTGACGCCGGGCCCGACCGCCTCGACCACGCCCGCGCCCTCGTTGCCGGCGATCGCCGGCAGCTGCATCGGGTAGAGGCCCGAGCGCTGGTAGGTATCGACGAAGTTGACGCCGATCGCGGTGTGGCGGATGCGCACCTGCCCCTGCGCCGGCTCGCCGACCTGGATGTCGTCGAGCTGCAGAACCTCCGGACCGCCCTGCGTATGAAAACGGATTGCCTTGGCCATGCTTTCTTCTCCTGGTTGAGGACTACCTAGTCTTTCTTGGGTGCTTCGGGGCCGCTGCCGCTGGCGCGCATCGCCTGTAGCGCGGCGCGCTGCAGCTCCAGCCCCTGGATGGAAAACTTCACCATGTTGAGGTTCATGTTGAGCCACGCCTCGACCGAGCGCAGGTCGGCGATGCGCTTCTCGACTTCCTTCGGGTCGAAGGTCGGCATCGCCATGCCGGGCAGCGGCACGCCGAGGTTGCCCCACAGACGCCGGTACATCTCGAACGGATCCTGCGGCGGCTTTTCGTCAGCCATGCGCTGCCTCTTCCGCGGGGGCGAAGAACTCCTGGATCTCGGCCTCGCGGCTGATCGTGTCCTGGTAGCCGAGGTCGATGAGCGCGCGGCAGAACGACTGCTCGAACAGCAGGTAGCTGGCGAGGTTCGAGCCGGAGCGGTTCAAGGCTCCGGTGGGCTTCAGGATGAAGCGCACCGTGGCCGGCAGCTCGTGCAGGAATCGCGCGGCGATGCGCTCGATCGGCTGCGACGGGCTGATGACGAGCACCTTCACCGGCCTGAGCGGCGTGCTCGAGTCGGCGAGGCGTTCCGGCGGGATCAGCTTCACCGTGCGGTTGATGCGCTCCAGACGCTCGATGTCCACCGCCAGGCTGTCGAGGAAGATCGAGTTGAGCGCATGGCCGGCGATCTGCGCGAAAGACGGGTAGACGTTCGAGCGCGCGCGCGCCTGGTCCGCATTGGGACCCGAGGTCTGGCGCCCGGTGCCGACGATGAGGACGCGGTCGGCGCCGAGGTGCAGCGCCGGGCTGACCGGCGCGATCTGCCGCATCGAGCCGTCGCCGAAGTACTCGCGGTGTACCTTCACCGCCGGGAAGATGAAGGGCAGCGCGGCCGAGGCGAGCAGGTACTCGAGCTTGAGCTCGACGCACGCGCCGATGCGCGAGTTGCGCTCCCACGTCTCGAGTCCGGGCACGCCCTGGAAGAACGACACGCTCTGGCCGCTCGAATAGCCCGACGCCGTCACGCACAACGCGTAGAGCGAGCCGGCGTCGATGTTCGAGCGGATGCGGTCGAACGGCAGGTTGCGGGACAGCATCTCGGCGAGCGGTGAATTGTCGAGGAGCGAGACCGGCGCCTGACGCCGGATGAGCATCATCGCCGCGAGCCACCCCGCGCCGCTCTTGGTGATGTGCCAGGCGTCGGTGCGGTAGATGTGGTGGCAAT
>DATMIG010000256.1:0-23054 GCA_035554335.1 Burkholderiales bacterium | reverse complement strand
TGATCTGCTTCAGCTGCTCGCGGTCGAGGGCGCGGAACACGATGATCTCGTCGATCCGGTTGAGCAGCTCCGGCCGGAAGCTCTGGCGGAGCAGCTCCATCAGGTCGTCCTTCAGCTCCTCGAACGACTCGTCGCGGCGGGCGTGTGCCTGGATCCGGTCGGCGCCGAGGTTCGAGGTCATGATCACGACGGTGTGCCTGAAGTCGACCGTCCGTCCCTGGCCATCCGTCAGGCGACCGTCCTCGAGCAGCTGGAGCAGCAGGTTGAAGACGTCGGGATGCGCCTTCTCGATCTCGTCCAGCAGCAGCACCGAGTACGGCTTCTTGGTGATCTGCTCCGTCAGGAGGCCGCCCTGCTCGAAGCCGACGTATCCCGGCGGCGCGCCGATCAGGCGCGACACCGCGTGCCGCTCCATGTACTCCGACATGTCGAAGCGGATCAGCTCGATGCCCATGCAATACGCGAGCTGGCGCGCGACTTCCGTTTTGCCGACCCCGGTCGGGCCCGAGAACAGGAAGTTGCCGATCGGCTTCTGGGGGTTGCCGAGGCCCGAGCGCGCCATCTTGATGGCGGCGGAAAGTGCATCGATCGCCTTGTCCTGGCCGAAAACGACGGCCTTCAGGTCGCGATCGAGGTTGGCGAGCGCGCTGCGGTCATCGCTCGACACCGAGCGGGGCGGGATGCGCGCGATCTTGGCGATGATCTCCTCGATCTCCGCCTTGCCGATGATGCGCTTCTGCTTCGCCTTGGGGGCGATGCGCTGGGCTGCGCCGGCCTCGTCGATCACGTCGATCGCCTTGTCCGGCAGGTGACGGTCGTTGATGTAGCGCGCGGAAAGCTCGGCAGCCGTAGTGAGGGCATTGGCCGTGTATTTGACGCTGTGGTGCGCCTCGAAGCGAGTTTTCAGGCCTTTGAGGATCTCCACGGTCTCGTCCACCGACGGCTCGACCACGTCGATCTTCTGGAAACGACGCGACAAGGCGTGGTCTTTCTCGAACACGCCGCGGTACTCGTTATACGTCGTGGCGCCGATGCACTTCAGCTGGCCGGTGGAAAGCACCGGCTTCAGCAGGTTGGAAGCATCCAGCGTTCCGCCCGAAGCGGCGCCGGCCCCGATCACCGTGTGGATCTCGTCGATGAAGAGGATGGCGTTCGGGTTGTCGACCAGCTGCTTCAGCACCGCCTTCAGGCGCTGCTCGAAGTCGCCGCGATACTTCGTGCCGGCGAGAAGGGCGCCCATGTCGAGCGCGTACACCGTGCACTTCGCCAGGAGGTCGGGAACGTTGCCTTCGACGATGCGGCGCGCGAGGCCTTCCGCGATCGCCGTCTTGCCGACCCCGGCTTCGCCGACGAGCAGCGGGTTGTTCTTGCGGCGGCGGCAAAGCGTCTGCACCACGCGCTCGAGCTCCTTGTCGCGGCCGATCAGCGGATCGATCTTGCCAGCGAGGGCGAGGGCGTTGAGGTTCTGCGTGTAGTTGTCGAGGGGGCTGTTCGAGGTCTCGGCCTGGCCTTCCTGCTCGGCGTCCTGCTCGGTCTTGCCCTGGTGCGCCTGCGGCGTCTTGGTGATGCCGTGCGAGATGTAGTTGACGACGTCGAGACGCGCGATGCCCTGCTGCTGCAGGAAGTACACCGCGTGCGAGTCCTTCTCGCCGAAGATCGCTACCAGCACGTTGGCGCCGGTCACTTCCTTCTTGCCGGACGACTGCACATGCAGGATGGCGCGCTGGATCACGCGCTGGAACCCGAGGGTGGGCTGCGTATCGACCTCGCGGTCGGCGGCGATGCGCGGCGTCTGCTCGGCGATGTGCTGCGTCAGGTTCTTGCGCAGCTCGTCCATGTTCGCGCCGCAGGCGCGCAGGACCTCGGCGGCCGTTGGGTTATCCAGGAGCGCGAGCAGCAGGTGCTCGACGGTGATGAATTCGTGGCGTTTCTGCCGCGCTTCCACGAATGCCATGTGCAGACTGACTTCAAGCTCCTGGGCGATCATTCCTTTTCCTTACCTGTGCTCACTCTAATCCTGCGGCTCCATAACGCACTGCAAAGGGTGCTGGTGCTTCCGGGAGTATGCCGCGACTTGCTGTACTTTGGTGGTCGCTACGTCACGGGGATAAACCCCGCAGATGCCAATGCCTTCCCGGTGGACTTTCAGCATGACCTGCGTAGCCCGCTCACGCGTCATGCTGAAGAACTTTTGCAGCACGACCACGACGAACTCCATCGGGGTGTAGTCGTCGTTCAGCAGCATGACCTTGAACATGGGCGGGGGCTTCAGCTTGGCCCGCTGCGCCTCCAGTAAGGTGTCGTCCTTTTGCTGCGCCATGCCGCTCGCTACGCGCCCCGTTCCCCCCGAAAATCAGACAATTCCGTGTCAGCCCAGTTCCTGCGGCTATCGTACGCAATGTGGGGGGGCGGTGCAATGCGGCAGCCAGCACGGACCGGGCGGATTACGTGCTTTTTCACTGCCTTGCGTGCGCGCAACAGCCCTGGGCACGGCTCTTGACGGCCTCCGGTGCGGCGCGTAAAAGGCGGGCTGTGTTTGGATTCAGGCTGTCTGTTTCGCCATAGCGGGGCGGGGTCGTAGATTTCCAGGCATGGCTCGGGATCAGGAGGCGTCAGCGACGCAGGCCCCGCAGCTCAACCAATGAAACAGCAATAAGGGGAGAGAGCATGGCAACAGGCACCGTTAAGTGGTTCAACGACGCGAAGGGCTACGGCTTCATCACGCCCGACGACGGCAGCGAGGACTTGTTCGCGCACTTCTCGGCGATCAACATGTCCGGCTTCAAGACGCTGAAGGAAGGCCAGAAGGTCAGCTTCGACGTGGTGCAGGGGCCGAAGGGGAAGCAGGCCTCGAACATCCAGAAGGTCTGAAGGGACATTCCGGAGGAAGAGGAAAAGGCCGCCTGCGGGCGGCCTTTTTCTTTCCGGCTAGCGGAAGGTGTAACGCAGGCGCAGGCCCAGCGTGTCGACCCGGCTTGCCGGCTGGAAGACGAGGAAGGTCGGCAGGCCGCTGGAGGCGAGCACGGCATCGGACTCGCCGAACCGGTAGCTGTCGTAGTAGCCGATCAGGCTCCACTGCGGAGCAAAGCGATACCCGAGTTGGCCATACAGGCTTGCCTGTCCTTTCGGCGTGAGGCGCGGGTTCTGATCGAAACCGACTTCGTCGAGATGGGCGTTTTCCGACACGTGGAAGGGGTACTTGACTCCGCCACCGCCGAACCATCCGGTCGCCGAGCGCTGGTCGAAGTTCAGCCCCAGCCGGCCGAAGAGGACGAGATAGTCCTCCTTCTGGTCCGGCAGGATGTTGCGCCGCCAGTAATCGATGCCCAGGCCGCCCAGCAGCTCCAGTCCGCCGGCGAAGCGGTAAATCCCTTGCTCCTCGTTGACCACGCCGGTGTACTCCGTGCGGGCTGTCGCCGGTCCACCGCCGAAGAGGAAGGACCCGCTGTAGTCGACGGTGCCGCGGCGGAACTGGCCGCGGTAGGCGAACTGCCACCCCTGCGGGCGGAGTTGTTCGTACTCCCAACTGAAGCCCCAGCGGGGACCGGTCTCTTTCACGAGCGGATCGGTCTGCTCCTGCCATTTGAAGGCCTCGGCGTCGAGGCTGACCGACCATTCGGCGTGGGCCGCCACCGCCCACACGAGGGCAAGCGGCGCCAGCGCCAGCGCGGCGATAGTGCGCACGACGAGACTCACATCCGCTCGATCATGGCCTGGCCGAAGCCCGAGCAGGACACCTGCTTCGCGCCCTGCATCTGGCGCGCGAAGTCGTAGGTCACGATCCGGTCCTGGATGGCGCGCTCCATCGACGCGATGATCTTGTCCGCCGCCTCGGTCCAGCTCATGTGCCGCAGCATCATTTCCGCGGAGAGAACCTCGGAACCCGGGTTCACGTAATCCTTGCCGGCGTACTTCGGCGCCGTGCCGTGCGTCGCCTCGAACATGGCGACGGTGTCCGAGAGGTTGGCTCCCGGCGCGATGCCGATGCCGCCGACTTCCGCCGCGAGCCCGTCGGAGATGTAGTCGCCGTTCAGGTTGGTAGTGGCGAGCACGTCGTACTCCGCCGGCCGCAGCAGGACCTGCTGCAGCATCGCATCGGTGATCACGTCCTTGACGACGATGTCCGGCCCGCCCTTCGGGTTCTTGAAGCTGTGCCACGGCCCGCCATCCACGGGCTTCGCGCCGAATTCCCTCGCCGCCAGCTTGTAGCCCCAGTCGCGGAAGCCGCCTTCGGTGAACTTCTGGATGTTGCCCTTGTGCACCAGCGTCACGGACTTGCGCTTATTGTCGATGGCGTACTGGTACGCGCGGCGGATGAGTCGCTCCGAGCCCTCGATCGACACCGGCTTGATGCCGATGGCGGAAGACGCCGGGAAACGGATCTTCTTGACCTTCATTTCCTGGGTGAGGAAGTCGATGACCTTCTTCGCCTCCGGCGAGTTGGCCGGCCACTCGATGCCGGCGTAGATGTCCTCCGAGTTCTCGCGGAAGATCACCATGTCGACGTCCTCGGGCTTCTTGAGCGGCGAGGGCACGCCCTTGAACCAGCGCACCGGACGCAGGCAGACATAGAGGTCGAGCTCCTGGCGAAGCGCGACGTTGATCGAGCGGATACCGCCGCCGACCGGCGTGGTGAGCGGCCCCTTGATGGAGACGACGTACTCCTTGGACGCCTCGAGTGTCTCCTCCGGCAGCCAGACGTTCTCGCCGTAGATGCGGCAGGACTTCTCGCCGGCGAACATCTCCATCCACACGATCTTCTTCTTGCCGCCGTACGCCTTCTGCACGGCCGCATCGACCACCTTGAGCATCACCGGCGTGATATCGACACCGGTGCCGTCGCCCTCGATGTACGGAATGATCGGCTGGTCCGGCACCTCGAGCGAGAAATCCTTCCTGACGCGGATCTTCTCGCCGGACGCGGGCACCTTGATGTGCTTGTATGCCATAGGAGACGAATTAGGCCTTCAGCTTGCGAGTGCGTCTATCGCGGCGTTGAACGTCGGGCTGGGCCGCATCACGGCGCCCGCCTTGGTCGGGCTGGACAGGTAATAGCCGCCGATATCCACGGGCTTGCCTTGCACGGCGTTCAGCTCGTCGACGATCTTCTTCTCGTTCTCCGCCAGCTTCTTGGCGAGCGGCGCAAAGTAGGTCTTCAGCTCGGCGTCCTCGGTTTGCGCGGCGAGCGCCTGGGCCCAGTACAGCGCGAGATAGAAGTGGCTGCCCCGGTTGTCGAGCTGCCCGGCCTTCGGCGAGGGTGACTTGTTCGTGTCCAGCAGCTTGCTGGTGGCCTCGTCCAGCGTCTTCGCGAGCACCATGGCCTTCTTGCTGTGGTGCTTGAAGCCGACGTCCTCGAGGGACGCGGCGATCGCCATGTATTCGCCGAGCGAATCCCAGCGCAGGTGATTCTCCTCGACCAGCTGCTGCACGTGCTTGGGCGCCGAGCCGCCGGCGCCGGTCTCGAACATGGCGCCGCCCGCCATCAGCGGCACGATCGACAGCATCTTCGCGCTGGTGCCGAGCTCCATGATGGGGAACAAGTCCGTCAGATAGTCGCGCAGGATGTTGCCGGTCACCGAGATGGTGTCCTTGCCGCGGATCACGCGCTCCAGCGTGAAGCGCATCGCGCGCACCTGCGACATGATCTGGATGTCGAGCCCGGTGGTGTCGTGGTCCTTGAGGTAGCGGCGCACCTTCTTGATGAGCTCGTTCTCGTGCGGCCGGTATTCGTCGAGCCAGAACACTGCCGGCGTGTTGGACTGGCGCGCGCGCGTCACGGCGAGCTTCACCCAGTCGCGGATGGCGGCGTCCTTGGTCTGGCAGAGGCGCCAGATGTCGCCCGCCTCCACGTTGTGCTCCATCAGCACATGGCCGTCGGCGTTGTCGACGATGCGGGCCACGCCGTCCTCGGCGATCTCGAACGTCTTGTCGTGCGAGCCGTACTCCTCGGCCTGCTGCGCCATCAGGCCGACGTTGGGCACCGTTCCCATGGTCTTGGGATCGAAGGCGCCGTTGGTCTTGCAGAAGTTGATCACTTCCTGATAGATGCGCGCGAAGGTCGATTCCGGCAGCACCGCCTTCGTTTCGTACATCTTGCCGTCGGGGCCCCACATCAGCCCGCCGGCGCGGATCATCGCCGGCATCGAGGCGTCGACGATCACGTCGTTGGGGTTGTGGAGGTTGCTGATGCCCTTGGCGGAGTCGACCATCGACAGGCGCGGCCGCTTCGCCTCGCAGGCCTTGATGTCGGCTTCGATCTCCTTGCGCCGGGCTTCGGGCAGGGTCTTGATCTTCTCCAGCACGCTGGCGAAGCCGTGGTTGACGTTCACGCCCAGCTCGGCGAAGAGATTGCCGTGCTTCTCGAAGAGGTCCTTGTAGAACACGCGCACGGCGTGGCCGAACACGATCGGGTGCGACACCTTCATCATCGTCGCCTTGACGTGCAGCGAGAAGAGGAGATCGTGCTTCTTGGCGTGCGTGATCTCCCTTTCGAAGAACTCGCACAGCGCCTTCTTCGACATGTACATGCTGTCGATCACCTCGCCCTCGAGCAGCGGCAGCGCGCGCTTCAGCACGATCGTCTTGCCGCTCTTCGTGACGAGGTCCATGCGCACCTCGCACGCGTGCGACAGCGTCATCGACTTCTCGCCGTGGTAGAAGTCGTGGTGGCGCATGTGGGCGACGTGGGTGCGCGAGGCCGGGTCCCACGGCGCCATCGAATGCGGGTTCTTGCGCGCGTAGTTCTTGACCGAGGCCGGCGCGCGGCGGTCCGAGTTCCCTTCGCGCAACACCGGATTGACCGCGCTGCCGAGCACCTTCGAATATTTCGCGCGGATCGCCTTCTCGGCGTCCGTCTTCGGGTTCTCCGGATAGTCCGGAATCTTGTAGCCCTTGGACTGCAGCTCCTTGATGGCCGCCGTCAGCTGGCCCACCGGCGCGCTGATGTTGGGCAGCTTGATGATGTTCGCTTCCGGCTTGAGCGTGAGCTTGGCGAGCTCGGCCAGATTGTCGGGAATGCGCTCTCCCGGCGTCATGCATTCGGGAAACTGTCCCAGGATGCGGGCGGCCACCGAGATGTCGCTCTCCGCGACCTCGATCCCGGCGGGCTTGGCGAACGCGCGCAGGATGGGCAGCAGGGAGTAGGTTGCGAGGCGGGGCGCCTCGTCGGTGAGGGTGTAGATGATCCGGGGTTTTGAACTGGACACGAAAAAATCGCCTTGCAGGACTGGGAAAAGGGGCCCGATTATAACCGCCTTTGATCGCGGTAGACGTTTGATTTGAAAGAAATTCCGGTCACCTGGCGAGCAGCCGTCAACCAAAGCGCGCGCCGTGCGTTACCCGGAGCGGACTGCGTCCATTTGGCGCGTCTATCTACAACCACCAGAGAAGGGGATGACGATGAAGAAGCTGTTGACGGTCCTGGTCGCCGCCGCGTTTGCTGCCTCGAGCTTCGCCGCGGTCGCGCAGGACAAGAAGGCCGAGAAGAAGGCGAAATCTTCCTCCAGCATGGAGAAGAAGGACAGCAAGAAGAAGGACGGCAAGAAGAAGTCCGAGAAGAAGTCGTAAAGACCAAAGCGATAATCGAAGGCAGGGAGCGATCCCTGCCTTTTTCATTTATGCGACGACTTCTCACCCTCGCGCTGCTTTCCCTGCCGGCCTACGCGCAGGACATGCCGGTCGTGCAGCTGAACGCCGGCATGCACCTCATTCGCGCCGAGGTGGCCGCCGAATTCGGCACGCGCATGCGCGGCCTCATGTATCGCGCTTCCATGCCGCAGAACGCCGGCATGCTCTTCATCTTCGACGAGAGCACCCAGCACTGCATGTGGATGAAGAACACGCTGATTGCGCTCTCGGTCGCGTTCATCGACGAGAAGGGCGCGATCACCAACATCGAGGACATGAAGCCGCAGACCGAGGACTCGCATTGCGCGAGCCGGGCGGCCCGCTATGCGCTGGAGATGAACCGCGGCTGGTTCGCCGCGCACGGCATCAAGCCGGGGAGCCGCATCGGCGGCATCCCCGGGGTGCAGCAAGGAAAATGAGGACTTAGAACGCGATTCCGCCGTGGCTCTGGGCCACCATGAAGTAGAGCATCGGGATGGAAAGCATGGTGTTGATGCGTGAGGCCATGCCGGCTGCCTTGGCCGCGGCCGCCTTTTGCGCCGCATCGACCGTCACGATGCCGAGCACCTTCTTCTGGTTGGGCCAGATGATGAACCAGACGTTGAACCACATGATCGTGCCGAGCCAGGCGCCGATGCCGATCGAGGTGAACGGCTTCTGCAGCGTGAGCGCCTGCACGAGGTAGCCGTTCATCAGGGCGAGCAGCAGCCCGAGGATGATGGTGGCCATCGCCGCCCAGCGGAACCAGAAGAGCGCCGCCGGCGCGATCACCTTGGTGATCGCCGGCTTTTCCGGATCCGGGATCTTCGGCATCGAGGGGGTCTGCACGAAGTTGAAGTACCAGAGCAGGCCGATCCACATCACGCCGGCCGTTACGTGCAGCCAGCGCATGGCGAACAGCCACCATGCATGCTCACCGAGCGCCACCTTCCCGCCGGCGGCGGCGAGGATGATGAGCAGCACGATGAGGACCACCACGCCTGCCGTGATGGTGCGGCCGAGGGAAGCGAAGAACGCAGCCATTTCTTTTCTCCTTTGTAGTTAGCGGCTTTGCGAGCGAAAAAAGTCTACACCCGTCACCCGCGTCCGGCCAGCAGGCCGCTCGCTGCCACGAGGAGGACCAGCACCTGCGCGCACGCTAGCGCGAGCTGCAGCCAGTCGCGTTGCGCAAGGAGCTTCGGCACCAGACGCGCATAGCAGGCCGGCGTGACGAGCGCCAGCAGGGCCACGGCGCCTACGTTCAGGACATCGCTATAGCGCAGGAAATGCAGCCAGGCCCATTGCTGCGGTGCGCCGGTGGCGGCCACGAACCGGTCTACGGGCAGCATCCAATAGCGCGGCAATTCGGATGGCGGGACAAACGCCGGCACCAGTCCGGTCACGTACACCAGGAACGCGGCGAGCGAGATGGCGAATCCCGCCTTGGTGGCGCAATCCAGCCAGCGCGCGTAAATCTCCCGCAGCTCGGCTTCGTTCTTGATCAGGTCCATAGCCCCAGGCCTTTCGTCAGCGCCCGCAGTCCCGCCACGAGCATCACCACGATGACGAGCTGCCGTACCACTGCAGCGGGGGTAGTGCCGAGCAGCCTCGCGCCGATGCGCGAGCCGAGCATCACGCCGAGGATCGCCGGCACCGCGATGAGCGGCAGCACGGCACCGCGCTGGATGTACACCCATGCGGCCGAGCTGTTGACCACCGAGATCAGCAGCCCGCTCGAGCCGACGGCGACCTTCAGCGGAGCGGACATGAGCAGATTGAGCGCCGGCACGTTCGCGAAGCCGGCGCCGAGGCCGAACATGCCGCCGATGAATCCGATACCGGCGAAGGCCGCCAGGCCGAGGACGGTGCGCCGCGTGCGCCAGTCGATCGTCATGCCGGCCGCCGGATCGCGGAACTCGCCATGCAGGCGCAGCATCTGGCCGAGCGCGTCGGCCTCCACGTTCGGGGCGTCGGCGCTGCGCGAGCGCCAGATGAGGACCGCGATGGCGATGATGAGCAGGCCCAGCGTGGTGTTCACCATCTGTGCGGTGAGCGCCAGCCCGACGAGCGCGCCCGCGAAGGACGCCATCGATCCCACCAGCGCGAGCGGCATCACGAGCCGCAGGCTCGCCATGCCGCCGCGCAACAGCGGCGGTCCGGCGGACAGCGTGCCGGCGAGCGCGAACAGGAGCCCCGCGCCGCGCACGAAATCCACGTGGAAGGGAAACAGGCTGCCGACGATCGGCACGAACAGCACGCCGCCGCCGACGCCGGCCAATACTGCGACGATGCCGATCGCGAAACTGACGGCGAAGAGCGCGATCGGCCAGATCCACCAGGGAATGGCGGCGGCGTCCATCATCTTTTCGTTATGCTGGCCATTATGCCGAAGCTCGCCGCCAATCTTTCGATGCTGTTCACCGAGCGCGATTTCCTCGAGCGCTTCGCCGCGGCACGCGCCGCCGGCTTCCGCTACGTGGAATACCAGTTTCCCTACGCTTTTTCCGCCGACGACATTGCGTCGGCCGCTGGCGAGGCGGGCGTCAGCGTCGTGCTGCACAACCTGCCGGCGGGCGACATGGCGAAGGGCGAGCGCGGCATCGCCTCGCTGCCCGGCCGCGAGGCCGAATTTCGCGAGGGCGTCGAGCGCGCCATCGCCTACGCGAGCGCGGTGCGCTGCCCGCGGCTGAACTGCCTTGCCGGCCTCGCCCCGCCCGACGAGGCGCATTTCCGCACGCTGGTTGCGAACGTGCGCTACGCCGCGCGGCGCCTGGGCGAGGTCGGCATCCAGCTCATGATCGAGGCGATCAACACGCGCAGCGTCCCCGGCTTCTTTCTGAGCGGCAGCCAGCAGGCGATCGAGGTACTGAACGCCGCCGGCGAGGGCAACGCGTTCCTGCAATACGACCTGTTCCACATGCAGATCATGGAAGGCGACCTCGCCCGCACGATGGAGCGGCTGCTGCCGCGCATCGGCCATATCCAGGTCGCCGACGTGCCCGATCGGCATGAGCCCGGCACGGGCGAGATCAATTTCCAATTCCTGCTCGCGCATCTCGACCGCATCGGGTACTCGGGCTGGGTGGGATGCGAATACAATCCGCGCAGTGACACGCTCGAAGGTCTGACTTGGGCGAAGCCTTATCTCTGAACCGCCAGAAGGAAGTCGCCCTGGCGCTGCGCGCTTTCCTGCCCGAGCGCGCGGTGCTGTTCGAGGAAGAAGACACCCGCCCTTATGAATGCGACGGCCTTACCGCCTATCGCCAGGTGCCGATGGTCGTCGCGCTGCCCGAGACCGAGGAGCAGGTGCAGCGCATCCTCAAGGCCTGCTCCGCCCTGAATGTCCCCGTCGTGCCGCGGGGCGCCGGCACCGGCCTTTCCGGCGGTGCGCTGCCGCCGGGCGACGGCGTGCTCCTCTCGATGGCCAAATTCATGCGCGTGGTGCGCGTCGATCCGGCCGCGCGCGTCGCCGTCGTCCAGCCCGGCGTGCGCAACGTCCTGATCTCCGAAGTCGCCGCGCCGCACGGCCTTTATTACGCGCCCGATCCGTCGAGCCAGATCGCCTGCACGATCGGCGGCAACGTCGCCGAGAACTCGGGTGGCGTGCACTGCCTGAAATACGGCCTCACGGTCCACAACGTGCTGCGCGTGCGCGGCTTCACCATCGACGGCGAGCCGGTGGAAGTCGGCTCGGAAGGGCCCGACGCGGCGGGGCTCGATCTCCTCGCGCTCGCCATCGGCTCGGAAGGGATGCTCTTCGTCGTCACCGAGGTGGCGGTGAAGCTGCTGCCGAAGCCGCAGTGCGCGCGCGTCATCATGGCATCGTTCGACGACCTCGAGAAAGCCGGCAATGCGGTGGCCGCGGTCATCGCCGCCGGCATCATTCCCGCCGGTCTCGAGATGATGGACAAGCCGGCCACGCGCGCGGTCGAGCAGTTCGTCGGCGCGGGCTACGACCTCGACGCGGCCGCGATCCTGCTCTGCGAATCCGACGGCACGCCGGCCGAAGTGGAAGACGAGATCGCCCGCATGGAAGCGGTGCTGACCGCCTCGGGCGCGGTGCGCCTCGCGGTCTCGCGCGACGAGGCCGAGCGGCTGCGCTTCTGGTCCGGACGCAAGGCGGCGTTCCCCGCCGTCGGCCGCATCTCGCCCGACTACTACTGCATGGACGGCACCATTCCGCGCAAGCGCCTCGGCGAGGTGCTGAACTTCATCGCCGAAATGGAGAAGAAGTACGCGCTGCGCTGTCCCAACGTGTTCCATGCCGGCGACGGCAACCTGCATCCGCTCATCCTGTTCGATGCCAGCCGGCCGGAGGAGCTCGAGCGCACCGAGCGCTTCGCCGCGGAAGTGCTGGAGAAGTGCGTCGCCGTCGGCGGCACGATCACGGGCGAGCATGGCGTCGGCGTCGAGAAGATCAACCAGATGTGCACGCAGTTCGGCGCGCAGGAGCTCGAGCTCTTCCACGCCGTGAAGCGCGCTTTCGATGCGACCGGGCTGCTCAACCCCGGCAAGGCGGTGCCGACGCTCGCCCGATGCGCCGAGTACGGCCGCATGCACGTGCATGGCGGCGCGCTGCCGCATCCGGAGCTGCCGCGCTTTTGAGCCTGTCTGACTTCCAGGAGCGCATCCGTTCCGCAGCCGGGCGCGGCACGCCGCTGCGCCTGCGCGGCGGCGGCAGCAAGGATTTCTACGGCAACGAGCCGCGCGGCGAGGTCCTCGACACGCGCGGCTATAGCGGCATCGTCGACTACGAGCCGAGCGAGCTCGTCGTCACCGCGCGCTGCGGCATGCCGCTCGCGGATGTCGAGGCGGCGCTCGGGGAGCGCGGCCAATGCCTGCCGTTCGAGCCGCCGCACTTCGGCGCGGCCACCTTCGGCGGCTGCGTGGCGAGCGGGCTCTCGGGCCCACGCCGCGCCGCGGCCGGCGCGCTGCGCGATTTCGTGCTCGGCGTGAAGCTGATCGACGGCAACGGGCGGCTCCTGCAGTTCGGCGGCCAGGTCATGAAGAACGTTGCCGGCTACGACATCTCGCGACTCGCCGCCGGCTCACTCGGCACGCTCGGTCTCATCGCCGAGGCGTCGCTCAAGGTGCTGCCGCGCCCGGCGGCCGAAGCGACGCTGCGGCAGGAGATGGCGCAGGCCGATGCGCTGCGCGCGATGAACCGCTGGGCCGGCCAGCCGCTCGCGATCAGCGCGATGGCGTGGTTCGACGGCGTGCTGTCGGTGCGCTTGTCGGGCGCCGAGGTCGCGGTGCAGAGCGCGCGGCGCGCGCTCGGCGGACAGGAAGTCGCCGACGGCGCGCATTTCTGGCGCGCGATCCGCGAGCAGACGCACGCGTTCTTCTCGTGCCGCGCGTTGTGGCGCATCGCGGTGCCTTCGATTACGCCGCCGCTCGAGCTCGCCGGCGCGCAATTCGTCGAGTGGGGCGGAGGCCTGCGCTGGCTTTCGTCGAGCGCAGCCGCTGCGGAAATACGCGCCGCCGCCCGCCGCGCCGGCGGACACGCGACGCTGTTTCGCGCGACGGACAAGTCGGCCGGTGCGTTCACGCCGCCCGAGCCGGTGGTGATGCGGCTGCACCGCGCGCTCAAGCGCGCCTTCGATCCGGCCGGCATCCTCAATCCCGGACGTCTCTATCCGGAGCTCTAGGCTTGGGCGAGCTTCTTCTTCTGGGCCTCCACAGCGGCGCGCGCCTGCGTCGCGAATGGCGTCTGCGGATAGCGCGAGAGCAGTTTCGCGTAGAGCTGGATGGCTAGGACCGGCTCGCCCGCTTCGCCGGCTTTCGTCGCCGCATCGAGGAGCAGCCGCTCCTGCGGCGCGACCGGCGAAGGCGCCGCAGTCTCCACCGCGGGGATTGGCGGCTTGGCCTGTGCGATGAAGCTCGCCATGCGCGCCTCCGCGGCCTGCTGGCGCTCGGTCCATTGCCGGCGCCAGCGTGCGAGGCCCCACACCAGCCCGGCAAGGGCCGCCATCATCACCACCCACAACAACCCTTTCATGAGAAAAGTATAGCGAGCGATGCAAACCGAGCTCGCCGGCTTCATCCGCGACACGCCCGAAGGCCGGGAGGCCGAGGCCATCCTGCGCAAGTGCGTGCACTGCGGCTTCTGCACGGCCACCTGTCCCACCTACCAGGTGCTGGGCGACGATCTGGACAGCCCGCGCGGCCGCATCTACCTGATGAAGCGCGCGCTCGAGGGCGCGCCGGTCACCGACAAGACGCGGCTTCACCTCGATCGCTGCCTCACCTGCCGCGCGTGCGAGACGACCTGTCCTTCCGGCGTGCGATATGGGCGGCTGGTCGACATCGGCCGCGCCGTGGTGGAATCAAAAACGCGCCGCGGCCCGTTCGAGCGTGCGAAGCGAGCCGCTCTCGCTTTCGGTCTTCCCAACCGCAAGCTCTTTGGCGCGGCGCTGGCGCTCGGTCGACTGGCGCGTCCGCTCCTTCCGCCGACGCTGAAGGCGAAGGTGCCGCCGGCCGCCCACCCGGCCGGCGCTTGGCCCGCGCCGCGCCATGCGCGCAAGATGCTCGTGCTCGCCGGGTGCGTGCAGCCATCGCTCGCCCCGTCCATCAACGCGGCGGCGGCGCGCGTGCTCGATCGGATGGGCATCTCGCTCGTCGAAGTCGCGGGTGCGGGATGCTGTGGCGGCGTGCGCTTCCACCTCAACTACCAGGACGACGGCCGCGACGATATGCGCGCGCTGATCGACGCGTGGTGGCCGGCCGTCGAGAAGGGCGAGGTAGAGGCGGTCGTCGTCACCGCCAGCGGCTGCGGCGTGACGGTGAAGGAATACGGCCACTTGCTCGCGCAGGATCCGGCGTACGCGGAGAAGGCGAAGCGCATTTCGGCGCTCGCGCGCGATCTGTCGGAAGTCGTCACCGCAGAAATGGTCCGCTCCGGCGCCGGACGCGGCAAGGTTGCCTTCCAGTCGCCGTGTACGCTGCAGCACGGCCAGCAGATCCGCGGGCGCGTCGAAGCGCTGCTCGCCAAGGCGGGCTACGAACTCACGCCCGTGAACGACGCCCATCTCTGCTGCGGATCGGCCGGAACCTATTCGCTCACGCAGCCCGCCATCTCGACGGAGCTACGCACGCGAAAGCTCGCCGCGCTCGAGGCCGGCGTACCCGGGACGATCGCCACGGCGAACATCGGCTGCCTCGCGCACCTGCAAAGCGGCACGGCGACGCCGGTGCGGCACTGGATCGAACTGCTGGACGTAAAATGACGCCATGAGCAAGACCGTGCACGTCGCTTGCCCCCACGATTGTCCCGACACGTGCGCGATGCTCGTCACGGTGGAGGACGGGCGCGCGACGAGGATCCAGGGCGATCCGACCATGCCCTTCACCGAGGGCACGCTCTGCACGAAGGTCTCGTACTACCTCGAGCGCACATACTCGCCCGACCGGCTGCTCTATCCGATGAAGCGCGTGGGCCGCAAAGGCGAAGGCCAGTTCCGCCGCATAAGCTGGGACGAAGCGCTGGACGAGATCGCCGCGCGCCTCAAGGCCTGCGCGGCGGAAGATCCGCAGACCATCCTGCCGCTCAGCTACGCCGGCACGATGGGCATGGTGCAGTGGAGCTCGATGGACCGGCGCTTCTTCTACAGGCTCGGCGCCTCCCTTCTCGATCGCACGCTCTGCTCGACCGCCGGCAAGGTCGGCCTCAAGGCGACGCTCGGCGGCTCGGTGGGGATGGATCCGGAGCGCTTCGACGAGGCGAACCTCATCATCCTGTGGGGCGCGAACCCGATCGTCTCCAACCTGCATCTCTGGTCGCGAGTGCAGGCGGCGAAGCGGCGCGGCGCGAAAGTGATCGCCATCGACCCCTATCGCAGCCTGTCGGCCGAGAAGTGCACGCAGCACGTGGCGCTGATTCCGGGCACGGACGGCGCGCTCGCGCTCGGCATGATGCATGTCCTCGTGCGCGACGGATTGATCGACCGCGATTACATCGCGCGTTACACGCTGGGCTTCGATGCGCTGGAACAGCGGCTCGCGGACTATCCGCCGGAACGGGTGGCCAAGCTTTGCGGGCTCTCGGTGAGCGAGGTGGTCGACCTCGCGCGCGAGTACGGCACCGCGCGGCCAGCCGCCATCCGCCTCAACTACGGCATGCAGCGCCATGCCGGCGGCGGCATCGCGGCGCGCACCATCGCCTGTCTGCCGGCGCTGGTCGGCGCCTGGCGCGACGTCGCGGGCGGAATCGTCCTCACCACGGCGGATTTCTACCGGTTCAACCATGCGGCGCTCGAGCGCCCGGATCTCCTCGCGGGCCGCCGGCCGCGCACCATCAACCATGTGCAGCTCGGCGATGCGCTGACGTCCGCCGATCCCGCGGTGCGCGCGACGATCGTCTACAACAACAACCCGGTCGCGGTGTGCCCGGAGTCGGACAAGGTCGTCGCCGGCTTCTCTCGCGAGGACCTCTTCACGGTGGTGATCGATCATTTCCAGACCGACACCGCCGACTATGCCGACATCGTATTGCCGGCGACGACGCAGCTCGAGCACGCCGACGTGCACAAGTCCTACGGCCATCTCTACGTGCTGGCGAACAATGCCGCCATCGCGCCGGTCGGCGAGTCGCTGCCGAACTCGGAGATCTTCCGGCGCCTCGCCGCGCGCATGGGCTTCGACGAGCCCTGCTTCAAGGATTCCGACGAAGACATCTGCCGCACGGCGCTCGACGCGAAGATGGACTGGGAGGCGCTGAAGCGCGACGGCTGGCAGCGGCTCGGCGTGCCGGGGCGCTTCGCGCCGTTCGCCGAGGGCGGCTTCCCGACGCCGTCGGGCAAGTGCGAGTTCTACAGCGAGTGGCTGCAGAAGCAGGGCATCGACCCGCTGCCGTTCTACAACCCGCCGGCCGAGGTGGCCGACGAGGCGCTCGCCGCGCGCTATCCGCTCGCCTTCCTCTCGCCACCGGCGCGCCACTTCCTCAACTCGACGTTCGCGAATCTCGCCCGCTTCCGGGAGTTCGAGCGCGAGCCGCACCTCGACCTGCATCCGCAGGACGCCGCCGCGCGCGGCATCCGCGACGGCGACCGCGTGCGCGTCTTCAACGACCGGGGCGAGTACTTCCTGCGCGCTCGCGTGAACGGCAAGCCTCGGGCCGGCGTCGTGGTGGCGCCGTCGGTATGGTGGAAGAAGCATTCGCCCGACCGGCGCAACGCGAACAACGTGACCTCCCAGCGCGTTGCCGACCTCGGGGGCGGCGCCACGTTCTACGACTGCCGCGTCGAAGTAGAACGTGTCGATCCCGCCCGCGCCTAGCGACCATCACGATCCGCTGACCGCGCTGCCGAACCGGCGGCTGCTGGACGACCGCCTGCGGCAGGCGCTGCACCTCGCGCAGCGGCGCGACACCGGCGTCGCGCTGATGCTGATCGAGGTCGGCGAGTTCGGGCGCGTCGCCGACGACGAGCTGGTGGCGGCGGCGCGCGGACTCTCGCTCTGCCTGCGCAAGGCCGACACGCTCGCCCGCTGGGGGGCCGCCCAGTTCGCGGCCGTGATCACCGACGTCAAGCGCGAGGCCGATTGCCGGCCGGTGATCGATCGCGTGCTGCACGCGCTGCAGCTCGACGTGGTGATCGGCGTCTCCCACTTCCCGACCGACGCCGGCGACGCCGAAGCGCTGGTGCGCAACGCCGATGCGGCGTGCGGCCGCGCGCGCCAGTCCGGACGTCGCCAGTACCGCTTCTACGCGCGATGAAGTGGCTCGCGCTCTTCCTCGCCTGCATGGCCACCGCGCAGGCGGAGGACGCCGTGCGCGTCGGCTCCAAGCGCTTCACCGAGTCCTACATCCTCGGTGAGATCCTCGCCCGCGCGAGTGGCGGCGAGCTGAAGCCCGGACTCGGCAATACCGGCATCCTGGTGGCGGCGCTGAAGGCCGGTGCGATCGACGTCTATCCCGAGTACACCGGCACCATCGCCGCGGAGGTCGTGCGCACGCCGGGCCGCTGGGGCCTGGACGAATTGAACCGGGCGCTCGCCGGCCAGGGGTTGATGGCGGGCGTGCCGCTCGGCTTCAACAACACCTACGCCCTCGCGATGCGCGAGGATCGCGCACAGGAGCTCGGCATCCGCACGCTGTCGGATCTGGCGCGGCATCCGCAGTTGAGGTTCGGCCTGTCGCAGGAATTCATCGGACGCGCCGACGGCTGGCCGGGCTTGAAAAGCCGCTACGGCCTGCCGCAGGACCCGGGCGGCCTCGACCACGGCCTCGCGTACGAGGCGGTGGCCGCCGGCCGCATCGACGTCATGGACGTGTACTCGACCGATGCGAAGATCGCGCGCTACCGCCTGCGCGTCCTGGACGACGATCGCACGTACTTTCCGCGCTACGACGCCGTGCTGCTCTATCGGGCCGACCTGCCGAAGCGCGCACCGGGCGCATGGGCGTCGCTCAAGGCGCTCGAGGGCCGCATCGACGAGCAGCTGATGATCCGCATGAACGCCGCCGCCGAGCTCGAGGGCAAGAGCTTCGCGCAGGCGGCGGCGCTCTTTACCGGCGACACGCGGCCGAGCGGGCCGAGGCGCCTGCTGCCGACGCTCTTCGGCGCCGACTTTTGGCGCCTCACCCGCGAGCACCTGCTGCTCGTTGGCGCGTCGCTTGCTGCGAGCATCGCCGTGGGCATTCCTCTCGGCATCGCCGCCGCCAAGCTGCCGCGCATCGCGCAGGTGATCCTTGCCACGGTGGGCGTGATCCAGACCATCCCGTCGCTCGCGCTGTTCGCGTTCCTCATCGCCCTCGTCGGCACGATCGGCGTCATGCCGGCGCTGATCGCGCTTTTCCTCTACGCGCTGCTGCCGATCGTGCGCAACACGCACACCGGGCTCACGGCCATCGGCCTCGGCATGCGCCAGGCGGCGATGGCGCTCGGCCTCGAGCCGGCGCAGCGGCTGCGCCTCGTCGAGCTGCCGCTCGCCGCGCCGTCGATCCTCGCCGGCATCAAGACCTCGGCGGTGATCAACGTCGGGACGGCGACCATTGCGGCCTTCATCGGCGCCGGCGGTTATGGCGAGCGCATCGCGAGCGGGCTCGCCCTGAACGACAGCGTGACGCTGCTCGCCGGCGCCATCCCGGCCGCCGCGCTCGCGCTCCTCGTGCAGGCCGCGTTCGAGCTCGGCGAGCGCCGCTTCGGGTGGATGGCGCGGTCGAGGCCCCGCTAGAATCGCCTGCCCCAGGAACAAGGACAACAAGCCATGTCGCAACTGATTGCGGTGCCGCGCGAGACCGCTGCGGACGAGAAACGCGTGGCCACCGTGCCCGAGGTGGTGGAGAAGCTGATCAAGCTCGGCTTCCGCGTCGCCGTGGAGTCGGGCGCGGGCGATGCAGCCAACTTCTCCGACGATGCCTACCGCGCCGCGGGCGCGGAAATCGTGTCGGACCCCTGGGCAAGCGCGGACATCCTTTTCAAGGTGCGCGCGCCGAACGCGTCCGAAGTCGCCCGCATGCGAGCAGGGCAGGTGCTCGTCAGCTTCATCTGGCCGGCACAGAACCCGGACCTGATGCAGAGCCTCGCCGCGCGCAAGGTCACGGTGCTGGCGATCGACTCGCTGCCGCGCACGCTCTCCCGCGCGCAGAAGATGGATGCGTTGACTTCGATGGCCGGCATCAGCGGCTACCGCGCGGTCATCGAGGCGGCTAACGCCTTCGGCCGCTTCTTCAGCGGCCAGGTCACCGCCGCCGGCAAGGTTCCCCCGGCGAAGGTTTTCGTCGCGGGCGCGGGGGTCGCCGGGCTCGCGGCGATCGGCACCGCCGTCGGCCTGGGCGCCATCGTGCGCGCAAACGACACGCGGGCCGAAGTCGCCGACCAGGTGAAGTCGCTGGGCGGCGAGTTCGTCAAGGTCGAGTACGAGGAAGAAGGCTCGGGCGGCGGCGGATATGCCAAGGTGATGAGCGAGGGGTTCCAGAAAGCCCAGCGCGAGATGTACGCCAGGCAGGCGAAGGACGCGGACATCATCATCACCACCGCGCTGATTCCCGGCAAGCCCGCGCCCAAGCTCATCACCGCCGACATGGTGAAGTCGATGAAGCCCGGCAGCGTGATCGTCGACATGGCGGGCGAGCAGGGCGGCAATTGCGAGCTCACCGAGCCCGGCAAGGCCGTGGTGAGGCACGGCGTCACGATCATCGGCTACACCGACCTCGCCAGCCGCCTCGCGAAGCAGTCCTCCACGCTGTACGCGACGAACCTCTTCCGGCTGAGCGAGGAGCTCTGCAAGAGGAAGGACGGCACTGTCGACGTCAACATGGAGGACGAGGCGATCCGCGGCCTGACGGTGATCAAGGACGGCACGATCACGTGGCCGCCGCCCCCGCCCAAGGCTGCACCGCCCAAGCCTGCGGCCAAACCGGCGGCCGTGCCGGCCCCGAAGGGGCATGGCGAGGCCAGCGCGCCGGCGTCGGCGAAGGCGACGGTCATCGTGTTTCTCGTCGGCGCGATTCTCTTCTGGGTGATCGGCGCGTTTGCGCCCGCGGCGTTCATCGGCCACTTCACGGTGTTCGTGCTCGCCTGCTTCGTCGGCTACATGGTGATCTGGAACGTCACGCCGGCGCTGCACACGCCGCTCATGAGCGTGACCAACGCCATCAGCTCCATCATCGCCATCGGCGCGCTGGTGCAGGTCGCGCCTCCGATCCAGGAAGCCACTAGCCGCCCGGCCGGCTGGATCATCGGCCTCGCGGTGGTGAGCATCGCGCTCGTCGCCATCAACATGTTCGGCGGCTTCGCCGTCACGCAGCGCATGCTGCAGATGTTCAGGAAGTAGCCCATGTCCGCGACTCTCTCGACCGTCGCCTACGTCGGCGCCACCATCCTGTTCATCCTGAGCCTGGGCGGCCTGTCGAATCCGGAGACGTCGCGCCGCGGCAACCTGTACGGCATGATCGGCATGACGATCGCCGTGCTCGCCACGGTGCTCGGCCCGCAGGTCACGAAGGGCGGCTACGCGTGGATCCTCGCCGCGCTGGTCGTCGGCGCCGCGATCGGCGTCTTCGCCGCGCGCACCGTGAAGATGACGCAGATGCCCGAGCTGGTCGCGCTCATGCACAGCCTCGTCGGCCTTGCGGCAGTGCTGATCGGTTACGCGAACTACATCGATCCGGCGGCCACCGGGCACCTGCAGGGCGCCGAGAAGACGATCCACGAGCTCGAGATCTACATTGGCGTGCTGATCGGCGCCGTCACGTTCTCCGGCTCGCTCATCGCGTTCGGCAAGCTATCGGCGAAGATCAGCGGCAAGCCGGTGCTGCTGCCCGCGCGCCACTGGATCAACCTCGCCGGGTTGCTCGTCGTCATCTATTGCGGCGGCTGGTTCATCCACTCGGCCACGGTGGACGAAGGAGTGAAACCGCTCGCCATCATGACGGCGATCGCGCTTCTCTTCGGCGTGCACATGGTGATGGCGATCGGCGGCGCCGACATGCCGGTGGTGGTGTCCATGCTGAACAGCTATTCCGGCTGGGCGGCGGCCGCGACCGGCTTCATGCTGAGCAATGACTTGCTCATCGTCACCGGCGCGCTCGTCGGCTCGAGCGGCGCGATCCTCTCCTACATCATGTGCCGCGCGATGAACCGCAACTTCGTCAGCGTGATCGCCGGCGGCTTCGGCACCGGTGGCGGCGCCGCCGCCGCTCCCTCCGGCGCGCAGCCCGCGGGCGAGGTGAACCCGATCAGCGCGCCCGAGACGGCGGAGCTCCTGCGCAACGCGAGCAGCGTGATCATCGTGCCGGGCTACGGCATGGCGGTCGCGCAGGCGCAGCACGCGGTCTACGAGATCGCCCAGCTGCTGCGCGAGAAGGGCGTCAACGTGCGCTTCGGCATCCATCCGGTCGCCGGCCGCATGCCCGGGCACATGAACGTGCTGCTCGCCGAAGCGAAGGTGCCGTACGACATCGTGCTCGAGATGGACGAGATCAACGGCGACTTCCCCGACACGGACGTGGCGATGGTGATCGGCGCGAACGACATCGTAAACCCGGCGGCGCAGGAAGATCCGTCCAGCCCCATCGCCGGCATGCCGGTGCTCGAAGTGTGGAAGGCGAAGACCTCGATCGTGATGAAGCGCAGCATGGCTTCCGGCTACGCCGGCGTCGACAACCCGCTCTTCTACAAGGACAACAACCGCATGCTGTTCGGCGATGCGAAGAAGATGCTGGACGAGGTGCTGGTCGCGCTGAAGGCATGATCAAGATCGGCATCTCGCCGCGCCTGTTCCATCCGGAGCCGGGCGCGAAAGGCGTGCATACCAAGCTGCTCGACTACCTCGAGCACTCGGTGGCGGATTGGATCCATTCGCGCGACGCGCTCGCCTTCCTCCTGCCGGCGAGCGACCGGGCGGGCGAGTATGCGCGGGCGCTGGATGGCCTCGTCCTGCAGGGCGGCGCCGACATCAGTCCGCTCGCGTACGGCGAAGAGCCGCGCAAGCCGGAATGGGCCGGCGACCCGGCGCGCGACCGCTTCGAGATCGCGCTCGTGCAGGCATTCACCGCCGCGAAGAAGCCGATCCTCGGCATCTGCCGCGGCGCGCAGCTCATCAACGTCGCGCTCGGCGGCAGCCTGCACCAGGACATTCCGAACCACCGCAGCGATGGCTACGACAGCCATTGCCACCGCGTGCGCCTCGAGGCCGGCTCCGGGCTCGCGCGGCTTTATGGCGAGACGGGCCCGCGGCAGGTGGTCTCGATCCACCACCAGGCGATCAACCGTCTGGGGCGCGACCTGGTGGTCGAAGCGCATGCCGAGGAGGACGGCGTGATCGAGGCCATCCGCTCGCGCGGACCCACGTATATTTGCGCCGTGCAATGGCACCCTGAATTCCACCGCCGCCGCGAAGGCTTCCTCGACGGCGGCCCGCTGCTCGACGAATTCCTGCAGGCGGCGCGCCCATGAAATCAGTGGTTATGCGCCTCCTCGCGCGCGAGCGCGGCCTCTTCGCCGGCGCGCTGGTCGTCGGCGCGGCGTGCATCGCGCTCGGCGTGCCGATCGACTTCGTGCTCTTCGGCCTGACTCTCGCCGGCGTGGCGCTTTTCCATCACCACACGCTGCAGGTCGCGCTGATCGGCCTCGCCGTCATCCTGCTCTACAAGCTGGGCTTCACCGGCTTCAAGACCGGGCCGGGACTCGGCGGACTCGCGCTGCACATGGCGCACGAGTGGGTGATCCTCGCCAACCTGCTTGGCCTACTGCTCGGTTTCGCGCTGCTCTCCAATCATTTCGAGGAGAGCCAGGTCCCCGCCGTCCTGCCGCGCTTCCTGCCCGACGACTGGAAGGGCGGGCTCGTGCTGCTGTTCATGATCTTCGTGCTGTCGTCCTTCCTCGACAACATCGCAGCCGCCCTCATCGGCGGGACCATTGCGCGCGGCGTGTTCCGCGGACGCGTACACATCGGCTACCTCGCGGCCATCGTCGCGGCATCGAACGCCGGCGGCTCGGGCAGCGTGG
>DATMIG010000255.1:0-13905 GCA_035554335.1 Burkholderiales bacterium | reverse complement strand
CGCGTCGCAGATCAAGAAGCTGCCCGGCTGCGAAAACATTCCGATCATCTTCGTCACCGCGGTCTTCACCGAGGACCCGTTCGTCAGGAGAGGTTACGAAGCGGGCGGCATCGATTATTTCAGCAAGCCGTTCGATCCCGACATCCTGAGAATGAAGATCGCCGTGTATGCCTCTTACAAGCTGCGCGACGAGGTGCTCAAGGCGCGAGAGCGCGGCGTCAAGGAGTCCGAGGAATTGCTACGTGTCGGCAAGAAGCTGTCGCTCCTGCTCGAAGACTTGCCGATCGGCGTGCTCATCTCCGATGTCGAGGGCAGGATATGCCAGACGACCGAGGAAGTGACCCGCATTCTTGGCACCGTCGCTCCGACCGAAACCGATGCATATGGAGAGATCCTCGGGTGGTGGGACGCGAGCGGTCGCATGCTCAAAGATCACGAAGGTCCGCTCTCGCGCGCCATTCACGACGGCGAAACATCGCACAGCGAGCCGCTGCAGATACGGGCGCTGGACGGCTCTCTCAAAAGCATCCTGATCTCCGCTTCCCCATTGCGCAGCCTCGACGGCCGGATCGTCGGCGCGGTCGTCCTTGTCCAGGACCTGACGGAGTCGAAGAAAGTCATCGCCGAGGAGCTCGAACGGCGCGTGACGAACCTCATCTCGCTCGGCGTTGAGCTCGAAGAAACGGTAGCGCGCTAAGAAGAGCGGTGCAGGCCGTCAAAAGCGGGCACACTGCTTGCCCCTGCAGGGGAAAATTTAACCGGGGACATGCAAGGGGAATGGGGAGCAGCACGCCGCAGACTCGCACGCTCAGGCGGGCGTTGGAGATGGCTGGCAGCGCGGAGACGCTCGCGCAACGCCTTGACTGCGACACCGCAGCGCTCGCCGCGTGGCTCTGCGGCACAGAACAGACTCCTTCGGATGTCTACCTCCGTGCCCTTGATATCGTCGCGGGGCGCTCGCCAGGCGGCACGGCGCCCAGGTGAAGCCACGTCGTCGGCTGCCTTATGCGCCGCTCCGCTGACGCGATATTCCATGGCCGAAGGAGTCGGTTGAGCCTTACCGAGCGCGATGCGGGCAATCAAGTTGGCAAGAAAGCCACGACGGCCCGCCGGGATTTTCCTTCGCGCGATCGGTCCCCGATCGAGGCATGAGTTCGAAGCTCGTTCCCCGCTGCACTTTCCGGCGCGCGCGGCCCGACTCTTGCACTGCCGCGGGAGCATTCGCATGATCTCGAACGTCCTCCGCTTCCCTGCCAACCGCGCGGCCGGCTCTGCGGGGCTGCGCGTGTTGCTTGCCGACGACGATCGGGACACGGTCCTCACCCTGGCGACGATCCTGGCCGACGACGGACATGAGGTTCGGGCGCTCGGCGACGGAGCGGGGGTGCCCGAACTCGTCCGCGATTTCGATCCTGACGTCGTAATACTCGATATCGAAATGCCCGGGCGCAACGGCTACGCGCTTGCGCGCGAGCTGCATGAACGACAGGTGGCCGGCCAGCCACTGCTCGTCGCCATCTCTGGCGTATGGGTCAAGCCATCGGAGCGGTTCCTCGCCATCATGGTCGGCTTCGACCACTTTTTTCAGAAGCCGGCTGATCCAAAGGAACTGCTGGCAGTCCTGGCGGACTTTCGCGCCGGCCGCAGGACCACAGGCTTGTCGGAACGTCTGCACAGCAAGGCCGGCGCGGCCTAGCCGACTCCGAGCGGCGCACCCTGGCGCACAGTTGCCCATGCCTAGAAACGGATGAGCGCGAGGCCTGTTTGCGCATCGTGCTGGCGCGACAGGGTGGCGGGCGATTCGATCAGCACCACCTCGAGCGTCGGGCGCACGCGAGCCTCGAGCAGGTGCCCGCCGTGCGCGGTCGCGTCACGCTTGCCGAGGACGACGTGCGCGTGGATCCTGGGCTTGCCCTCGGCGACGGCCACGTCGCCGACAAGCGCGAGCACCTCGACCTGCTCGCGGATCGGAATGCGCAGGTAATCCTTCTTCTCCCATTCGAAGTAGCCGACGACGACCTCGCTGAAGGCGCCGATCGCGGTGAAGCGCGCCGCGCGCACGTTGTGATCGGCGGCAAAGCGCTGCAGGAGGCTGACCGGCTCCTCGCCGGTGTCGAAGACCAGGGCGAACGAGCGCTCGGGCGCTTCGTTCAGGACTTTGCTGCGCATGGCTACTCCGCTGGAAAGGCCATCGTGGAGAGAAGGGCGAGCGCCTCGTGCCGCGAGTCGAGGCGCGTGTGCTGCACCACCACCGGCACGTCGGACTCGATGACGCTCGAGTAATCGGTATCGCGCGGCACGCGCTCGGGGTCGGTGAGGTCGTTGAAGCGCACATGGCGCGTGCGCTTCGCCGGCACCACGAGGCGGTAGGGGCCGACCGGGTCGCGGTCGGCAAAGTAAAGCGTAATGCCGACGTTCGCGTCGCGATCGCCGGCGTTCAGGATGCAGGCGGTCTCGTGGCTCTCCATGGCGCGCGTGTCCATGCTGCTCGAGCCGGGGATGTAGCCCTCGGCAATGACCCAGCAGGTGCGCCCGATGGCCGCCATCAGAAGGTCGAGCGCAGGAGCTCGGCGACGTGCAGCGGCCGCTGCCCGGCGAGCTGCTCGATCTGCGCGCGGCAGGAGAAGCCGTTGGTGACGACGAGCGTGTCGGCCGCCGCGCGCTTCACCGCGGGAAGGAGCACGCGCTCGGCGCACTTCACGGAGACGTCGTACTTGTCCTTCTCGAAACCGAAGGAACCGGCCATGCCGCAACAGCCGGAATCGAGGATCTCGAAGTCGGCGCCGAGCCGCTCGAGGAGCTCGCGCAGCGCGTCGGTCTTCAGCACCGCCTGGTGATGACAGTGCGCGTGCACCAGGACCCGGCGCTCGAGCCGGCCGAAGGCGAGGGGCGGGGCGTGGCGCGCGAGGAACTCGGAGAAGAGGAACACCTGGCGCGAGAGGCGCATCGCCTGCTCGTCGTGCGCGAGCAGGTTCGGCAGCTCTTCGCGGAACACCGACACGCAGGCCGGCTCGAGGCCGATGATCGGCGTGCCGGCGCGGATCTCGGCGTCGAGTGAATCGAGCACGCGCCGCAGATAGGCGCGCGCGGAATCGAGCAGGCCGAATTCATACAGCGGCCGGCCGCAGCACAGCGGCTGCCGCGGCACGTGCACCTCGCACCCCGCGCGCACCAGCACGTCCGCCGCCGCGCGCGCCACCTGCGGATGGAAATAATTGTTGAAGGTATCGGGCCACAGGATGACTTTCATGCCGTGCCCGCAAGGCTTGAAGGAGCCGGTGAAGCTGCGCTTCGCAAAGCGCGGCACCGTCCGCTGCGCGGGGATGCCGAGCAGCCGCTTCGACAGCGCGGAATTCGCCACGCTCGAAGCGAGCGAGGGCGCGAACCGCGCGAGCCGAGCCCACTTGTCGATGTAGCCGAAGGCGTACGCATTCAGCGGGCGCATGCGGTGCTCGTAGTAGTGCGCGAGGAACTCCGCCTTGTAGGTCGCCATGTCGACCTTCACCGGGCACTCGCCTTTGCAGCCCTTGCACGACAGGCACAGATCGAGCGCCTCCTTCACGCCGTCCTCGTGCCAGCCGTCCTTCAATACCTCGCCTTTCATCGCTTCCCACAGGAGGCGGGCGCGGCCGCGCGTGGTGTGCATCTCCTCGCGCGTCGCCATGTAGCTCGGGCACATGACGCCGTGGTCCTTGCGGCACTCGCCGACGCCGACGCAGCGCAGGGCTGCGCGCGCCGGGTCGCCGCCGTCGTTCGGATAGCCGAACCAGGTCTTGAGCCGCGGCGGGTCGTAGCCGGTGCCGAGGCGCAGATTTTCGTCGGGCCGATAGGCATCGACGATCTTGCCCGGGTTCATCCGGTTCTGCGGATCCCAGATCGCCTTGAACTCGCGGAAGGCGGTCATGATGTCGGGGCCGTACATGATGGGCAGGAGCTCCGCCTTCGACTGGCCGTCGCCGTGCTCGCCGGAGATCGAGCCGCCGAGGCTCACCACCAGCTTCGCCGCGTCGTGCACGAAGGCGCGGAAGGTGCGGATCCCTTCGGCCGTCTCGAGGTCGAAGTCGATCCTCGTGTGCACGCAGCCCTGGCCGAAGTGCCCGTAGAGGTCGCAGCCGTAGCCGTAGCGCTCGAAGAGCTTGCGCAGCTCGCGCAGATACTTGCCGAGGTTCTCGGGTGGGACGGAAGAATCTTCCCAGCCCTCCCAGGTGATCTTCTTCTGCGGCACGTGCGCCGTCGCGCCGAGGCCCGACTCGCGCATCTTCCAGATCTTTCCCTCGAGCGGCGGATCGTCGTAGAGCTTCATGCTCGGCGGCCGGTCCACCTTCTTCAGCGCGTCCATCGCCGCCCTCGCGCGGGCGTCCGATTGCGCCTTGTCCTTGCCGCCGAACTCGACCAGGAGCCAGCCGCGGCCCTCGGGCAGCATGCGCTCGTCGCCCGGATGCAGGTCGACGGCTTTCATATCCTCGATCAGGCGATCGTCCATGCCCTCGAGCGCGATCGGGCCGTGCTTCATCACTTCCGGCACGTGGTCGCCTGCGCTATAGACGTCGTCGTAGCCCAGGACGAGAAGCGAGCGCACCGGCGGGTTCTCCACCAGCCGGACGGTCGCTTCCAGGATGACCACGCAGGTGCCCTCCGAGCCGACCAGCGCGCGCGCGATGTTGAAGCCGTTCTCCGGCAGGAGCGCCGGCAGGTTGTAGCCCGAGACGCGGCGCGGAATGTTGGGAAACTGCCGGCGGATCGCGGCCGCGTACTTGTCGCGCAGCGCGCGCAGCTTCTCGAGCACCGCCTCGTCGCCCATGCCGGGGCCGGCGGTCATGCGCCGGCCTTCGTAGGTGACCACGTCCAGCGCGAGCACGTTGTCCGTCGTCTCGCCGCCCATCACCGAATGCGGGCCGCACGAATTGTTGCCGATCATGCCGCCGAGCGTGTTGTGCGTATGCGTGGCCGGATCGGGCGCGAAGGTGAGGCCGTGCGCCGCGGCGGCCTTGCGCAGATCATCGAGCACGCAGCCCGGCTCGACGCGCGCGATGCGCTTCGCCGGATCGATCTCGAGCACGCGATGCAGGTACTTGGTGAAGTCGATTACCACTGCGACGTTGCAGCACTGGCCGCAGAGGCTGGTGCCGCCGCCGCGCGGCAGGACCGCCGCGCCGTGCTTGCGGCAGATCTCCACGGTGCGCACGACGTCTTCCTTGCTCTTCGGCACCACGACGCCGATCGGCACCTGGCGGTAGTTCGAAGCGTCGGTCGCATAGAGCGCGCGGCTCGTCGCGTCGAAGCGCACTTCGCCCTGGATCGACGAGCGCAGCTCCGCGGCGAGCGTCGGTCGCATATTCACGCGCTGCTCCGGGGCGAAGGGCGTGCGCATGACTAGCACCGGAAGCGCTCCGCGTCGCGCGCCTTGAACTCCACGCCGAGCCCGGGCCGGTCGCCCGGCCGCAGCACGCCATTGGCCGGATGCTGGAAGCCGTCGAAGAGCAGGCTTTCGATGCGCACGTGGTCGTGGAAATACTCGAGATGCACGGCGCGCCGCGCGGCGCACATCAGCGGCAGGTGCAGGGTCGGCGCGCAGTGGCTGGAGAGCGGCAGCCCGTGGGCATCGCAGAGGGCGTCGACGGCGAGAAAACCACTCAAGCCGCCGCAACGGGTCGCATCGGCCTGGAGCACGTCCACGGTGCCGATCATTCGCTGGAAGTACGCCGGCGTGCTGCCATATTCGCCGGCGGCGATCGCCATGCCGGCGGGGGCGCGATCGCGAATGAGGCGCAGTCCCTCGAGGTCGTCGGAGCTCACCGGTTCCTCGAACCAGGCGACGCCGTTCGCGGCGAACGCCTCGGCCTGCGCCAGCGCCTGCTTGCGCGTGTACGCGCCGTTGGCGTCGACGAAGAGCTCGGTCGCGCCGATCGCTCGTCCGGCGGCGCGCACCCGGCGCGCGTCGGCGTGCGCATCGCGCCCCACCTTCATCTTGACGAATCGCATGCCGGACTCGGCCCACTCGCCAAGCTGGTCGCAGAGCTCGTCGTCGCTGTAGCTCGTGAAGCCGCCGCTGCCATAGACGGCAATGCCCTCCCGGGCGCGGCCGAGCAGGGTGGCGAGCGGTACGCCGAAGAGTTTTGCTTTCGCGTCCCATAGGGCGGCGTCAACCGCCGAGATCGCCATTGCGCCGAGGCCGGGCACGCCGACGTTGCGCAGCTCGCGCACCATGTCGCTGTATCGGGCAGGGATGTCGTACGCGTCCTGCCGTTGCAGGAGTGGCGCAAGCTTTCCGGCGATCAGCGCTGCGGCCGCGCGATCGGCGTACGTGTAGCCGAAGCCGCGAACACCGCCCGCCGAAACATGCACGACCACGAGCGTGGTCGCGCTCCACTCGAGCGTGCCATCGGATTCGGGACGGTCGGTCGGGATGGTATAGGCGTCGACCGAAACTGCATCGATGTCGACCCGCGTGCCGGCTCTCGTTGCGGATTCGATCGCGCCCATGGAGATGCGACCGGCGATCGCGCGCATTGTTCCGGTACGCCGCTTGCACAACCGCGCGATTTTCTCCTTAAGCTCTTCTTAAGGTCGCGCTCCTACGATCGATTTCACTTTCAGTCTTTGTTTCGGAGCCAGACCATGAGATTGCATCCGCTTCGCGCCGCGATCGCCGCGGCGCTCATTCCGGCATTCGTTGCCGGCTGCAGCACTTCGACCGCCGCGCCCGCGCCCACCGCGGCCGCGCAACCCGCCGCCGTGCAAGGCGCGCCCGACTTCACCCGCCTCGTGCAGCAGGCGGGACCTGCCGTGGTCAACATCCAGGTGACCAAGCAGGCCGTGTCGCAGGCGCCGGTCGACGAGAACGATCCGCTGTATCCGTTCTTCCGGCACTTCCAGGTGCCGGTGCCGGAGCAGGCGCCGATGCGCGGCATCGGCTCGGGCTTCATCGTCAGCGCCGACGGCTACATCCTCACCAACGCGCACGTCGTCGACGGCGCGAAGGAGGTACAGGTGAAGCTCACCGACCGGCGCGAGTTCACCGCCAAGGTGGTCGGCACCGATCCGAAGAGCGACGTCGCGCTGGTGAAGATCGACGCCACCGGCCTGCCGGTGGTGCACATCGGCGACTCGAAGCACATCAAGGTCGGCCAGTGGGTCGCCGCGGTCGGCTCGCCGTTCGGCTTCGAGAACACGGTGACCGCCGGCATCGTGTCCGCCACGTCGCGGGCGCTGCCGGGCGATTCCTATGTGCCGTTCATCCAGACGGATGTGGCGGTGAACCCGGGCAATTCGGGCGGCCCGCTCTTCGACGTGAACGGCAACGTGGTCGGCATCAACTCGCAGATCTACAGCCAGAGTGGCGGCTACATGGGCCTTTCGTTCGCCATCCCGATCGACGTCGCGATGCACGTCAAGGACGAGCTGCAGGCGCACGGCCATGTCACCCGCGGACGCATCGGCGTCGCGGTGCAGCCGGTGAACCAGAGCCTCGCGCAATCGTTCGGATTGCCGAAGCCCGAGGGCGCGCTGGTGAGCTCGGTGGACGGTAACGCGCCCGCCGCCAAAGCCGGCATCAGGCCGGGCGACGTGATCCTCGCGTGGAACGGCACGCCGGTCGACGTCTCGACCTCGCTGCCGGCGCTGGTGGCGAACACCGCTCCGGGCAAGCAGGCGCAGGTGAAGATCTGGCGCGACGGCAGCGAGCGCACGCTCGGCATTACGGTCGGCAAGATGCCGCAGGAGAAGACGGCGAGCGCGCCGTCCGAGGCGCCGGCGGCGAACACCGGCCGGCTCGGCCTCGCCGTGCACCAGGACGAGAGCGGCATCGTCGTCGACCAGGCGACGGGGCCGGCGGCCGCCGCGGGCCTGCGCCCCGGCGATACCATCGTCGCGGTGAACAACCACGACGTGAAGTCGGTGCAAGAGCTGAAGGACTACGTCGAGCAGGCCGGCAAGCACGTGGCGCTCCTCGTGCAGCGCGAGGATGCGCGGCACTACGTGCCCATCGACTTGGGTTAGCCATGCGGCTCCTCCTCGTCGAGGACGATGCGATGATCGGCGCGAGCATCCACGCGGGCCTGCGCGCGGAGGGCTACGTGGTCGACTGGGCGCGCGACGGCGTCGCCGCGGAGGCGGCGCTCGCCGCCGAGTCGGCCTACGCGGTCGTGCTCCTCGATCTCGGCCTGCCGCGCAAGGACGGCTTCGCCATCCTCGAAGCCATGCGCGCGCGCCGCGATCAAGTCCCCGTGCTGATCATCACCGCGCGCGACGCGGTCGCCGACCGCGTGAAGGGTCTCGACCTCGGCGCCGATGATTACCTGGTGAAGCCGTTCGATCTCGTCGAGCTCTCGGCGCGCATCCGCGCGCTGCTTCGCCGGCAGGCGGGGCGCGCCGCGCCGCTCGTCGAGCACGCCGGCTTCGTGCTCGATCCCGTGCGGCGCACGGTCGTCTATCGCGGCCGCACGGTGCCGGTGTCGGCGCGCGAGTATGCGCTCCTCGAAGCGCTGCTCGACCGGCCGGGACAGGCGCTGTCGCGCGCGCAGCTCGAGGAACGCCTGTATGGCTGGGGCGAGGAGGTGGCGAGCAACTCGATCGAGGTGCACGTCCACAACCTGCGCAAGAAGCTCGGCAACCGCGCGATCTCCACCGTGCGCGGCCTGGGCTACGCGGTCGGCGGTGCCGAGTGTCCATCCGGAGAACACTCCTCCTAGCGCTGCTCGGCGGCCTCCTCGTCACCGGTCTCGTCGCGAGCGGCGTCACCTGGCTCGCGGTGCACCAGGAAGCGGACCGCCTGTTCGACTATCACCTGCGGCAGATGGCGCTCTCGCTGCGCGACGAGGCGCCGCAGGGGCCGGTCGCGCTGCTGCCCGAGCTCGGCCACGACTACAGCATCCAGATGTGGACGCCCGAGGGCGTCGCCTTCTATGTATCCGGCGGCGCCGCGGCGCTGCCCGAAGGCCCGGGCGGCTACGACACCGTGAGCGTGGAAGGGCAGGACTGGCGGGTGTTCACGCTGCGGCGCCCGGAGCGCACGATCCAGGTGGCGGCACCGATGCGCCTGCGGCGCGACCAGGCGACGAGCATGGCGCTGCGCATCCTGGTTCCGGTGCTGATCGCGATTCCGCTCTACGGCGTGCTGATCTGGTTCGTCGTCGGCAAGGGCCTGCGCCCGCTGGTGGAGATGGCCGGCGCGATACGCCGGCGCGCGCCGACGTCGCTCGATCCGCTGCCGGAATCCAAGGTGCCGGAGGTGGCGCCGATGACGCGCGAGCTCAATGCGCTGCTCGAGCGCCTGCGGCTCGCGCTCCAGACGCAGCGCCGCTTCACGGCCGACGCCGCGCACGAGCTGCGCTCGCCGCTCACCGCGCTGCAGATGCAGCTCGACCTCGTCGAGCGCGCCGCGACGCCGCAAGCGGCTCGCGAGGCGATCGCGGCCTTGCGCGGCGCCATCCGGCGCGCGGCGAGGCTCGTCGACCAGCTCCTCACCATGGCGCGCCTCGATCCGGACGCGGCGGCGGAGACCTTCGTGCCCGTGGATCTCGCCGCCGTCGCCGCGGCGGTGGCGGCCGATCACGAGCCGCTCGCCGAGGCGAAGCGCGTAGAGCTGCGGCTCGGCGAGCTGCATCCGGCTACGGTCGGCGGCCAGCCTTCGGCGCTGCACGCGCTCGTGCGCAACCTCGTCGACAACGCGGTGCGCTACACGCCGCCGGGCGGGCGGGTGACGGTGGCGGTGCGCGGCACCACTCTCGAAGTGGAAGACACGGGGCCGGGCATTCCCGCCGCGGAGCGCGACCGGGTGCTGGATCGTTTCTACCGGGTGCCGGGATCGGGCGCCGAAGGCAGCGGGCTCGGCCTCGCCATCGTGCGCCAGGTCGCCCAGGCGCACGGCGCGGAGCTCTCGCTCAGCGAGGGGGCCGGCGGACGAGGGCTGCGCGTGCGGCTGCGCTTCCAGTCATCGCCCTGAGCTCGCGCATCAGGCGGATGGCATGGATGCGGTTGCGCGCTTCGCTGAGCGTTTTCCGCGTGCGCGTGAGAAGGTGACCGTCTGCGTGGCGAGATTTCGCGCCTTCGCCAATGACCGCCGCCTCTGCGCTAAGGCGTCATGTCGCCGGCCGAGAAAGGGAGCTCAGGCGGCGTCCAGCACCGCCTGCAATGCGCTCACGTCGGCCGGCTTGATGAGGTGGTGGTCGAAGCCGGCGGCCTTGCTCTGGCGGCGGTCGCGCTCCTGGCCCCACCCGGTGAGGGCGACGAGGCGCAGGTCGCGCCACTCCTGCATGCCGCGGATGCGGCGCGCTACCTCGTAGCCGTCCATCTCGGGCATGCCGATGTCGAGGAAGGCGATCTCGGGCCGGAAGCGTTCGAGCGTCTCGAGAGCGCTCGGCCCGCTATGGACGACGCGCACTTCGGCGCCGAGCACCTGGAGGAGCGCGCCGAGGCTGTCGGCCGCGTCGCGGTTGTCGTCCACGATCAGCACGCGCCGCCGGCGCTGGCCGGCGCTCGCCTGAGGCGCGTCGCGTGCCGTCGTCGACGCCGGCGCGGTGGCGAGCGGCAGGCGCACGATGAACTCGCTGCCCTGGCCGGGGCCGGCGCTCGTCGCCGAGATGCTGCCCTCATGCAGCTCGACCAGGCTTTTTGCCAGCGTGAGGCCGATGCCGAGCCCGGGCTGCACGTTGCGGCCCGGCAGGCCGGCCTGCATGAACATGTCGAAGATGCGCGGCAGGGCTTCGGCGGCGATGCCGATGCCGTTGTCGCGCACCCGCACGACGACCTGGCCCTCCTCGCGCGCCGCGCTGAGGGAGATTTCGCCGCCCGGATCGGTGTACTTGGCGGCGTTGTTGAGCAGGTTGGCGAACACCTGCGCGAGGCGCGTGGCGTCGCCTTCCACGACCAGCGAGTCGCCCGGCAGCGTGATGCTGAGGCGGTGGTTGCCCGCCTCGACGAGCGGCCGGCTGGTCTCGACCGCGGAGGCGATGACGAGCGAGAGCTCGACGCGGTCCTTGCGCAGCTCGATCTTGCCGCGCGTGATGCGCGACACCTCGAGGAGGTCGTCGACCAGGCGCACCATGTGGCCGACCTGGCGCTCCATCATCTCCCACAGCTGGCTCGCCGGCTGCTTGCCGTTGGAGAGGCGCAGGATGCTGATGGTGTTGCGGATCGGCGCGAGGGGGTTCCTCAGCTCGTGCGCAAGCATGGCGAGGAACTCGTCCTTGCGCTGGTCGGCTTCCTCGCGCTCGCGCAGGTAGTCGCGCGTCTGGTACTGCCGGTCGCGCGCGCGCACGGCGGTGCGCACCGTGCTGCGCAGCGCCGCGACGCGCACCGGCCGCTCGACCAGCGTGACGTTGCCGAGCTTGATCATCGCTTCCTGCACCAGCGGCGAATCGGCCCCCTCGCGCGTGAGGACCACGATCGGCAGGTCGGACCACGGCGGCTGCTGCTGGATGACCTCGAGCAGCGCCGTCGCCTGCCGGCCGAGCGCCTCCTCGTGCACGATCACGGTGGCGGTGCCGCGGCGCGCCTCGGCGGCGAGATCGGGCATCGCCTTGAACGCCACGCATTCGAAACCGTCCGGCTCGAGCATCCGGCACATGAGCTCGGCGTCGCGCCCGATCGGCGCGAGGATCAGCACGCGGCGCTCGGCGTCCGCCGAGCGCGCCCCGCCGTCCGTCGTCACTTCGTCCGCAGCTCCGGTATGCCGGACAGCACGCCGCGATACTCGCGCAGGGGCTCGCCCACCGCGATGCGGCCTTGCCGGATGCGGAATTCGCGGATGCTGCGCTCGTGGTCGCCGCCGCGCTTTTTCACCACCGAAATCGCCTGGCGCACCTCGCCTTCGGCTTCGAAGTACCGCAGGAGGAGAACCGCGTCGGCGAGGTAGCTGGCGTCCACCGGGGTGGACATCTGCGAAGAGATGAGCCCGGCCTGTGCGGCGATCAGCAGGCTCGCCACGCCCTGCTGGCCGAGGTAGGACAGGATCTCGTGCAGCTGCACGATGAGGAACTTCTCCTCCGGCATCGAGTTGAGATAGCCATTCAGGCTGTCGATGACGACCACGGCCGCCTGCTGCTTCTCCACGGCCTGGCGCACGAGGTAGCCGAACTCGCCCGGCGTCAGCTGTGCGGGATCGACTTCGGTGACCGAGATACGCCCGCTCGCGACGTGCTTGCGCAGGTCGACGCCGAGCCCGGCCATGCGCAGATAGAGCGTGTTCGCGCTCTCGTCGAAGATGAAGAGCGCCGCGTTCTCGCCGCGTTCGGCTGCACTGAAGCAGAACAGCGCCGCGAGCGAAGACTTGCCGGTGCCCGCGGCGCCGGCAACGAGCGTGCTGGTGCCGCGCTCGATGCCGCCGCCGAGCAGGCGGTCGATCTCCGCGATGCCGCTCTGCAGCCGGTCGCGGCGCGATTCCTGGCGGTGCTCGGCGGCGACCAGCCGCGGATAGACCTGCAGGCCGCCGCGGCGGATGACATAGTCGTGGTAGCCGCCGCGGAAAGCGCTGCCGCGGTACTTCGTCACCGAGAGGCGGCGGCGCTGCACGCCGAAGGTCGGCAGCGTGTGCTCGAGCATCAGCGCGCCGTGGCAGATCGACTGCACGTTGATGTCGTGCTCGCCGCTCGTCAGGTCGTCGAGCATCAGCACCGTGCAGCCGCGGCCGATGAAGTACTGCTTGAGCGCGAGGATCTGGCGCCGGTAGCGCAGCGGGTTGCCGGCCAGCATGCGCAGCTCCGACAGCGAGTCGAACACGATGCGCGTCGGCGCCAATTTCTCGATGTCGGCGATGATCTTCTGGGTGGTCTCGGAGAGCTCCACCTCCGACGGATGGAACACGGTGTACTGCTGCTCCGCGTCGAGCATGCCCTCGGGCGGGCCGAGCTCGCGCATGTGGATCTTCGACAGGTCCCAGCCGTGGGAGTCGGCGACCGAGCGCACTTCCTCGATGGTCTCGGACAGCGTCACGTAAAGGACCGATTCGCCGCGCCGCGCGCCTTCCATGAGGAATTCCAGCGCGAGCGTGGTCTTGCCGGAGCCCGGCATGCCTTCGATGAGATACAGGCGGTTGCGGATGAAGCCGCCGTGCAGGACGTCGTCCATGCCGGCGATGCCCGTGGCGGCGCGAGTGGGGGAATTCGGCATCTGCATTCCGGAAATGGGTGGCGAGCCTAGCATGCGAACGGCATGTCGTTGACTAAGGCCAATCGGATGTAGCGGTCGATCTACAGGGTGTCGTATGCATGCGGCGGGCGCGCCCGGCCTGCATTTTGCTGTACCCGGGCGGTGAACCTTTCCCTGCGTCCGGAGCACCTCAAGCGGTACAAGGATTTCGCCTTCCTGCTCTTCCGCTATGGACGCAAGGATTTGGTGGCGCGCGCGGGCCTTTCCGACCTGCTGCCGCAGGAGGTCGACGAGGACGACGAGGCGCAGGTTCCGGAGGCGCGCGAGCTGGCGAAGGACGTCGAGCGCCTGGGCCCGACGTACATCAAGCTCGCCCAGCTGCTCTCGACGCGGCCGGACATCATCCCGCAGGCCTATTGCGACGCGCTCGCGCGCCTGCAGGACAACGTCGCCCCCTTTCCCTTCGCCGAAGTCGAGAAGATCCTGAACGAGGACCTCGACGTGCGCGTGTCGCGCGCCTTCGCGCGCATCGACCCGAAGCCGATCGCCGCCGCCTCGATCGCACAGGTGCACTACGCCGAGCTGCGCGACGGGCGCGCCGTCGCCCTGAAGGTGCAGCGGCCCGGCATCCGCGAGCAGGTGCTCGACGACCTCGAGGCGCTCGGCGAGATGGCGCGCTTCATCGACGAGCACACCGACTTCGGCCGCCGCTTCGGCATCGCGCCGCTCTTCGACGAGTTCCGCCGCTCGCTCCTGCGCGAGCTCGACTTCCGCCAGGAAGCGCTGCATCTCGTGACAATCGGCAACAACCTGAAGGAG
>DATMIG010000254.1:0-2428 GCA_035554335.1 Burkholderiales bacterium | reverse complement strand
GCCGCAGGGTCTGCAGGCGCATGCCGTAGTCGGTGCGCTCGACGCGGATCTCCGGCCGGTCGAGCTCGCGCAGCACCTTGCTGATCGGCAGGTCGCTGTCCGAGGGCGTGCCGCGGAACTGGCGGCCGTAGCTCGCCGCGGGATCCTCGTCCTCGAAGAACTTGTGCAGCCACGAGGCGTGCGCCGGGTCGATGCCGACCTCGAGCGCCTGCAGCCAGTTGCAGTCCCAGTAGCCCTTGAAGGCGAAGGTGTACGCGTCCGGCGCGACGAAGCAGTCGAACGCGGGGAAGGCGGGCGCCGCGCCTTCGCCCAGGTACGCGAAAAGGATGCCGCTCTTCTCGACGACCGGATAGGCGCGTGTCTTGATGTGCTCGCACAGCCGGCTGCTCGCGGGCTCGGCGGGCGTCTCGATGCACTTGCCGAGCGCGCCGAACTTCCAGCCGTGGAAGGAGCAGCGCAGGCCGTCGGGCTCGCTGCGGCCGTAGGCGAGGTCGGCGCCGCGGTGCGGGCAATGGCGCTGCAGGAGCGCGTAGCCGTCGCCCGCCTTGTAGAGGACGAGGTCCTCGCCCATGATGCGCACCGCCTTCACCGGGCGCGGGCCCTTCATCTCGTCGGTGAGCGCCACCGGCTGCCAGTAGCGGCGCAAGAGCTTCCCGCACGGCGTGCCGCGGCCGACGCGCGTCATCAACTCGTTCTGTTCGGCGCTGATCATGCGCCGCCGATCTTATCGCACGTGAAAGAAACGCAGCATCTCGCGCGACGCGTCGGGCCCCTTGCCGTCTGCGTACGACGCTGCCGCATCGCCGCCGGACCAGGCGTGCCCGGCACCGTGCACGAGCCAGTGCTCGAACACCGGCGTGCGGGTGCGCGTATAGGCGCGGCCGCCGGCCTGGCCGTCTTCCCGGACGGCGTTGGCGCCGATCGCGTACTCGCCATTGCTCGGGTGCACCACCGTATCCGCGTCGCCGTGAAACACGATGGTCGGCACCGACGGCGCCGTCGCGGCGGCACCGAGCCGCTTGAAGCGCATCGCAGCCGCCGCGCTCGCCGCGCCATGGGCCGAGGCATAAGGCAGCCCGGAATGGATGCCGACGCCCGCGTAGAGCTCGGGATAGGTCGCCGCCATGACCGCCGCCATCGACCCGCCGGCGGAGAGCCCCGCGATGAAGACCCGCCGCGCGTCGATGTTGTAGCGCGCGACCACCTGCCGCGTGATGCCGGCGATGAGCGCCGGCTCGCCGGCGTCGCGGTTCTGGTGCTGGCTGCGGAACCAGTTCCAGCAGCGCTCGACGTTCGCCCGCCAGGCCTGCGCCGGATACGCAACGAAGAAGCCGCGGTCCTCGGCGAGCTCGTTCATGCGCGTGCCGGCGGCGAAGTCGTCCGCCGTCTGCTTGCAGCCGTGCAGCATGACGAGGAGCGGCAGAGACTGCCCGCGATAGGTGGACGGGATGTAGAGCTTGTAGAAGCGGCTGCCGGCGTGATTGACGAAGATGCGGCGCACGAAGCGGCCGCTTCGCTTCGGCCAGCGAAGCCATCGGAAACCGAGCATGACGCTATCCCAGCCTAGCCGCCACCGCGCCGCAATGAACTACTGCTCGGCCTCGCGCCAAAGGGCCAGCGATTTCATTGCCGGGATATCGTTGAACGAGAAGAGCACGCTCTCTTCCTGCGCGCCGTGGCGATGCAACGCCCACGACGGCAGCGCGAAGATGTCCTTCTCCTCCCACTCGAACCGCCGTCCATCGATGTCGGACCAGCCGCGCCCCTTGGCCACCTGGTAGATCACGCTGCCGGTGTGGCGATGCGCCTTCGTCTCTTCGCCGCGCGCGAGGAGCTGCAGCTGCGCACCCATGGTCGGCATGATCGGGCCGCCGGTGAGCGGATTGCGGTACTCGTAGACGCGGCCGTCGTGCGGCGTCCACGTGGCCTGCTTCACGGCTTGGAACGAATCGTCCCAGCGGTAAATGAATTGCGGCGAATACGGCTTCGCCCAGTTCTCCCGCGACAGCGGCGCCGGTGTCTGCACCGTCTGCGGATGCACCTCGTAGAAATTGGCATCCAGCGAATTCATCAGCGGGATGTCCAGCCCGTCCTGCCAGATGCATTGCGTGCCGCTCGCCTCGATGCCATGGTCGTGCCAGGTGCTATTCGGGGTCAGGACCAGATCTCTCGCGCCGAGCGCCATCTTCTCGCCGTCGACCACCGTGTAAGCGCCGCGGCCTTCCATCACAAAGCGCAGCGCAGATGCCTGGTGACGATGCGCGGAAGTGAATTCGCCCGGGTTCATGATCTGCACGCCGGTATAGAGAAGCCCCGCCGCGGCGCTCCACTCCTTGCGCCCCGGGTTCACCAGCATCACCACCCGGCGCGCCGCCTTCTCGGCCGAGACGAGCTCGGGCGCGCGGCGCACGAAAGGCTCGATGCGGCT
>DATMIG010000253.1:0-1976 GCA_035554335.1 Burkholderiales bacterium | reverse complement strand
GCTGCTGGCCGCCGAGGCCGGTGAGGCAGACGATGCCGCCGGGCGCGCTGCCGCTCACCGCCTGCACGATCACGCCCGGCGAGCCGGTGCACTCGATGACCACGTCGAACTCGAGCCGCGGGAATCTGGTGTGGTAGGTCGCGCCGAGCTGCTCGACGAGGCCGGGCTTCGGGCCGCTCTTGTTGTGGTCGAGCACGTGCACCTCGAGCGCGCGCTGCATCCCCATCATCGCCGCCATCAGGCCGACCGGACCGGCGCCCGTCACCAGCACGCGCTGCGGCGCCCAGCGCGAGCGGCGGCCGATGCGCTCGATGTGCTCCCACGCCTTCGACAGCACGCTCGCCGGCTCGAGCAGCACCGCCGCGAGGCCGAGCACCGGGCTTACCTTCACCGTGAAGCCCGGGGCGGAGCGCCAGCGCTCCGCGCAGAAGCCGTCGGCCTGCTTGATACCGCGCTCGGTGTACAGGCCGTTGCGGCACATGTCCCACTCGCCGAGCGCGCAGTTCGGACACGGCACCGGGTCGGGGTGGCGCACGATGCCGACCACGACGTCGCCGATCGCGAAGCCTGAGCCGGCCGGCGCACTCGCCACTCGTCCGAGCGACTCATGGCCGAGCACCAGGCGCTCGCGGCCCTCGGGCGGGGCGCCGTAAAGGCCTTCGACCAGCTCGCGGTCGGTGCCGCACACCCCGACCGCCAGGGCGCGCACGAGAAGCGCGCCCTGCGACTGCGGCGGTTCGGGCTGTTCCTCGAGGAGCAGCGAGTCCTTCTTTCCGGGGGCCAGGGTGATGGCGCGCATGTAAACCAGACCAATACGGGGTGCGCGAGTTCAGGCATGCTCGCGGGCCATGAAGGATGCCATCGACATCGCCTTCGCGGTCACCGCGGTCCTCGCCGCGGTGCTGGCTGCCGGCCACGCCATCATCTACAAGCGCGACTCGCGCTCGGCGTCGATCTGGGTGCTGGTGGTGCTGATCCTTCCGGCGCTCGGCGCCCTCGCCTATGCCGTGCTCGGCGTGAACCGCGTGCAGCGCCGCGCGATGCGCCTGCGCTCGCGCATGGTGCGCCATCGGCGCGACTCGCAGTTTCCGCCGGGCGATCCGGGCACGCACTTCGTGCCGCTCGCGCGTCTCGTCAGCCGGGTGTGCGAGCGGCCCCTGCTGCCGGGCAATTCGATCGAGCCGCTGGTCGACGGCCCGAATGCGTTCCCGGCGATGCTGGAGGCGATCCACGGCGCGAAGTCGTCCATCGCCATGGCGTCCTACATCTTCGACGGCGACGGCATCGGCGAGGATTTCGTGAAGGCGCTCGCGGCGGCGACGAAGCGCGGCGTCGAGGTGCGCGTGCTGATCGACGACGTCGACGCGCGCTGGTCGAGCTCCACCGCGGTGAAGCCGCTGCGCGCCGCCGGCGTGAACGCCGCCGTCTTCAACCCGCCCATCGTGCCGGCGCGCCTGCACGCGCTCAACCTGCGCAACCATCGCAAGATCCTGGTGGTCGACGGCACCCTCGGCTTCACCGGCGGCATGAACGTCGACTGCCGCTACTGGAAGCCGGAGGCGCCGGACCAGGCGTTCCGCGACCTGCATTTCCGCGTGCGCGGCCCGGTGGTCGGGCAGCTGATGGAAGTGTTCGCCGACGACTGGCAGTTCACCACCGAGGAGGCGCTGCGCGGTCCGAAGTGGTTTCCCGCCCTCGCCTCGGCTGGCGAGGTTCTCTCCAGGGCGATCGAGGCAGGCCCGGATGAATCGATCGAGCGCGTACGGTGGGCGATCGTCGGCGGCGTGAACGCGGCGCAGCGCTCGGTGCGCGTGCTGACGCCCTACTTCATCCCCGATGCCACGCTCATCTCGGCGCTCGACGCGGCGGCGCTGCGCGGCGTCGAGGTCGACATCGTCATCCCGCAGACCAGCGACCTGCCGCACGTGCACTGGGCGGCGTACGGCCAGCTGTGGCAGGTGCTTGACCATGGCTGC
>DATMIG010000252.1:0-11693 GCA_035554335.1 Burkholderiales bacterium | reverse complement strand
TCCCGAAGCGCTGCAGAAGGAAGTGGCGGCGGCGCGCGAGCGCTACGACGCGGCGGCGAAGAAGCTCTCCGCCAAGCGCGCGTCCGGCGCGCAGGGCTTATCGAAGGCCGTTACGGCCGCGCTGGCTCAGCTCGCAATGCAGGCCGCGCGTTTCAACGTGGCACTGAACAAACTGGACGCGCCCAGCGCGGCCGGCAACGAGCAGATCGAATTCGAGGTTGCCTCGCATCCCAGCCTGCCGCTGCGCCCGCTGGCGAAAGTGGCCTCGGGCGGCGAGCTCTCGCGCATCAGCCTCGCCATCCAGCTCGTCGCGGCGAAGGCGTCGCCGGTCGGCACGCTGGTATTCGACGAAGTGGACTCGGGGATCGGCGGCACCGTCGCCGACACGATCGGCCGGTCGCTGAAGCGCCTCGGCAAGCAGCGCCAGGTTCTTTGCGTCACGCATCTGCCCCAGGTCGCCGCCTGCGGCGATGCGCAGTGGGGCGTCAGCAAGTCCGCGCAGCTCAAGTTCCGCGTGCAGCGCCTCGACCGCGCCGCTCGCATCGAGGAGCTCGCGCGCATGCTCGGCGGCGCCGAGGCGACCGCGCGCAAGCACGCGGCCGAGCTGCTGGACAGCTAGAGAGTTACTTCAAGCTCGCGGAGCAGCTCGGCCGGGTCGACCGGCTTCGGCAGGTGCTGGTCGAAGCCGGCGGCGAGGGCGCGCTGGCGGTCGATGGGGGCGGTGTGGCCGGTGACGGCGATCAGGCGCGCGCCCTGGCCGGCGCTCTGGCGCAGCTGGCTGCCGACGCTGTAGCCGTCGCCGTCGGGCAGGCCGATGTCGCAAAGCACGATGTGCGGCTCGATCTGCCGCGCGGTCTTCAGGCCTTCCTGCGTGGTGTGCGCCACGGCGACGTAGAAGCCGCAGTCGGCGAGCAGCGAGCGCAACGTTTCGGCGGCGTCCGGGTTGTCCTCCACGACCAAAACTCTGAGGGGATTGTGCTCGTCCATGGCCGTCCTCCGATTCAAGGCAGCATTGTGGGGACGCTCGCCGGGCGGCGCTATAGCCGCGTCGACCTAATTCGCGTCACGCCGTTACGAAAATGACTGGCGTTGGCCGGCGACGGGGGATTCCCGTAGGCCTATCGGGTCAGCCCGGACGGTACGGGCAGTCCTTTTTGATGCAGTCCGCGTACAGCGCGAGCGAGTGGCCGTGGAGCTGGAAGCCGCGCGCGCGGGCGATGTCGTTCTGTCGCCGCTCGATGTCCGGGTCGTAGAACTCTTCCACGCGCCCGCACTGCAGGCACACGAGGTGATCGTGGTGGCCGCCCTGGTTCAGCTCGAACACCGCCTTGCCGGTCTCGAAGTGCTGGCGCGACAGCAGCCCGGCCTGCTCGAACTGCGTCAGCACGCGATAGACGGTGGCGAGGCCGATGTCGATGCCTTCGGCGATCAGCGCCTTGTAGACGTCTTCCGCCGAGAGGTGCCGCACCTTGCTCGCTTCGAAGAGCTCGAGGATCTTGCGCCGCGGCAGCGTCGCCTTGAGGCCGCTCTCCTTGAGGCTTTGCGTGCTGGTCATCGACTATCATTATAGGACGATGCTTCGGCGCTCCGTTCCCGTACTCCTTCTCTTCCTCAGCGCGTGCGGCGTGCCGCGCATTCCCGGCATCACGCCGTACAAGCCCGACATCCAGCAGGGCAACTACCTCTCGCAGGATCTGATTTCGCAGGTGAAGCCGGGCATGACGCGCGAGCAGGTGCGCTTCCTTCTCGGCACGCCGCTCCTCACCGACATCTTCCACGCCGATCGCTGGGACTACGTCTACTGGCGCGAGGCCGAAAACGGCAAGCGGGAGCAGCGCAAGATCGCGCTCTTCTTCGCCGACAACAAGCTCACGCGCGTGGAAGGCGACGTCACTTCGCCGGCGGCCGGCCGATGAAGATTGCCGTCGCCGGCTCCGGCGGCCGCATGGGTCGCACGGTGATCGAGGCGGTGCAGGCCGACCGCAGCCTTGAGCTCGGCGCGACTTTCGACATCGGCGCCGATCCTGCGGTCGCCGCGACGTGCGATGTCCTCATCGACTTCACTCGGCCCGAAGGCACGCTCGAGCACCTGAAGCACGCGCGCGCGATGGTGATCGGTACCACCGGGTTTTCGGCGTCACAGAAACAGCAGATCGAGGACGCCGCGCGCCGCATCCCGATCGTGATGGCGGCCAACTTCGCCGTCGGCGTAAACGCGGTCTACAAGCTCGCCGAGACCGCCGCGCGCATCCTCGGCGACGGCTACGACGTCGAGATCATCGAGGCGCACCACCGCCACAAGGTCGACGCGCCCTCCGGCACCGCGCTCAAGATCGGCGAGGTGCTGGGTTCGGTCCTCAAGACGAAGGATTTCGTCCATGGCCGCCACGGCGACACCGGCGAGCGGCCGGCCCGGCAGATCGGCTACCACGCCATCCGCGGCGGCGACATCGTCGGCGAGCACACCGTGCTCTTTGCCGGCGCGGGCGAGCGGGTGGAGATCACCGTGCGCTCCCAAAGCCGCATGACCTATGCCGCCGGCGCCGTACGGGCGGCCAAGTGGCTGAAGGGCAAGCCCGCCGCGCTTTACGACATGTTTGATGTGCTGGGCCTGAAGTAACCACCATTCAGGTAACCGCCGTATAATTGCTGTTCATGGGAGCGGGAAGGGCGGACAGCCTTTCCCGCTTTTCACATCCGCTTCAAGAAATGACGCCTACCCAAGACTCTGCCCTTCTCGTGCTCGCGGATGGGACGATCTTCCGCGGCCGCTCGATCGGCGCGGACGGCGTCGCCGTCGGCGAGGTCGTGTTCAACACGGCGATCACCGGCTATCAGGAGATCCTCACCGATCCGTCGTACTGCCGGCAGATCGTGACGCTCACCTATCCGCACATCGGCAACACGGGCGTGAACGAGGAAGACCACGAGTCGCCGCAGGTCTACGCCTCGGGCCTGGTGGTGCGCGACGTGCCGCGGCGCCTGTCCAACTGGCGCTCGCAGCTGGATCTCACCGGCTACCTGCGCAAATACAACGTCGTCGGCATCGCGGACCTCGACACGCGCAAGCTCACGCGCATCCTGCGCGAGAAGGGCGCGCAGAACGGCTGCCTCATAGCTGGTGACCTGAGCGGCTCCGTCAGCGAAGAAAAGGCGCTTGCCGAAGCGCGCAAGTTTCCCGGCCTCGCCGGCATGGACCTCGCGAAGGTGGTGACGATCCGCGAGCCGTACGAGTGGACCGAAGGCAGCTGGCAGCTGGGCCGCGGCTACGTGAAGAACGAAAAGCCGGCGACCCATGTGGTCGCCTACGACTACGGCATCAAGCGCAACATCCTGCGCATGATCGTCGACCGCGGCTCGCGCGTGACGGTGGTGCCGGCGCAGACGTCGGCGCGCGACGTGCTCCGCATGAAGCCCGACGGCGTGTTCCTCTCCAACGGCCCCGGCGATCCGGAGCCGTGCGACTACGCGATCGAGGCGATCGGCGAGATCCTCGACGCCTCCAGCGTGCCGGTGTTCGGCATCTGCCTCGGCCACCAGCTGATGGGCCTCGCCTCCGGCGCGAAGACGCTCAAGATGAAGTTCGGCCACCACGGCGCGAACCATCCGGTGAAGGACCTCGATACCGGCCAGGTGGTGATCACCAGCCAGAACCACGGCTTCGCCGTGGATCCGGCGACGCTCTCTTCAAACCTGCGGCCGACGCATGTGTCGCTCTTCGACGGTTCCCTCCAGGGGCTCGCCAGGACTGACCGGCCGGCGTTCTGCTTCCAGGGGCACCCGGAAGCGAGCCCGGGGCCGCATGACATCGGCTATCTCTTCGATCGCTTTGCTCGGCTGATGAGCGATGCCAAAGCGTAACGACCTCAAGTCGATCCTGATCATCGGCGCCGGCCCGATCATCATCGGCCAGGCGTGCGAGTTCGATTACTCGGGCGCGCAGGCGTGCAAGGCCCTCCGTCAGGAGGGCTATCGCGTGGTGCTCGTCAACTCGAACCCGGCGACGATCATGACCGACCCGCAGATGGCGGACGCGATCTACATCGAGCCGATCACCTGGCAGGTGGTGGCGCGAATTATTGAGAAAGAAAAGCCGGACGCGCTGCTGCCGACGATGGGCGGGCAGACGGCGCTCAACTGTGCGCTCGACCTCGCGCGCGAGGGCGTGCTGAAGAAGTTCAACGTCGAGATGATCGGCGCCTCGCGCGAGGCGATCGACAAGGCGGAGGACCGCGAGAAGTTCAAGGCGGCGATGACGCGCATCGGCCTCGGATCCGCGCGCTCGTCGCTCGCGCACTCGATGGAGGAGGCGCTGCAGGTGCAGGCCGGCATCGGCTTCCCGGTCGTGATCCGGCCCTCCTTCACCTTGGGCGGGACGGGCGGCGGCATTGCGTACAACCAGGAAGAGTTCATCGCCATCTGCACGCGCGGCCTCGACGCCTCGCCGACCAAGGAGCTGCTGATCGAGGAGTCGCTCCTCGGCTGGAAAGAGTTCGAGATGGAGGTGGTGCGCGACCGCAAGGACAACTGCATCATCGTCTGCTCGATCGAGAACCTCGATCCGATGGGCGTGCACACCGGCGACTCGATCACCGTCGCCCCGGCACAAACCTTGACGGACAAGGAATACCAGATCATGCGCGACGCCTCGATCGCGGTGCTGCGCGAGATCGGCGTCGACACCGGCGGCTCGAACGTGCAGTTCGCGATCAACCCGCAGGACGGGCGCATGGTGGTGATCGAGATGAACCCGCGCGTTTCCCGCTCCTCGGCGCTCGCGTCGAAGGCGACGGGCTTCCCCATCGCGAAGGTGGCGGCGAAGCTCGCGGTGGGCTACACGCTGGACGAGATCGCCAACGAGGTGACCGGCGGCGCGACGCCTGCCTCTTTCGAGCCGACCATCGACTACGTGGTGACGAAGGTGCCGCGCTTCGCCTTCGAGAAGTTTCCGCAGGCGAACGACCGCCTCACCACCCAGATGAAGTCGGTGGGCGAGGTGATGGCGATCGGCCGCACCTTCCAGGAATCGTTCCAGAAGGCGCTGCGCGGCCTCGAGATCGGCGTCGATGGGCTGAACCAGAAGACGCGCGACCGCGAGACGATCGAGAAGGAGCTGGGCGAGCCCGGCCCCGAGCGCATCTGGTACGTCGGCGACGCGTTCGAGAACGGCTTCACGCTGGAAGAAGTTTTCCGGCTGACGAAGATCGATCCGTGGTTCCTCGACCAGATCCAGCAGATCGTGGAGCTCGAGATGGAGCTCGACGACCGCCGGCTGGGCGATATCTCGAAATCGACGATGTGGGAGCTGAAGCGCAAAGGCTTCTCCGACCGCCGCCTCGCGTACCTCTTCAATACCGATGAGAAGGCGGTGCGCGCGCGGCGCCACCAGCTCGGCATCCGCCCGGTCTACAAGCGCGTCGACACGTGCGCGGCGGAGTTCGCCACCAAGACCGCGTACATGTACTCGACCTACGAGGAAGAGGACGAGGCGCAGCCGACCGACAGGAAGAAGGTGATGGTGCTCGGCGGCGGGCCGAACCGCATCGGCCAGGGCATCGAGTTCGATTACTGCTGCGTGCACGCCGCGCTCGCGCTGCGCGCCGACGGATTCGAGACCATCATGGTCAACTGCAACCCGGAGACGGTCTCCACCGACTATGACACCTCCGACCGGCTGTACTTCGAGCCGCTCACGCTCGAGGACGTGCTCGAGATCGTCGACAAGGAAAAGCCCTGGGGCGTGATCGTGCAGTACGGCGGCCAGACGCCGCTCAAGCTCTCCAAGGAGCTCGCCGCGGCCGGCGTGCCGATCATCGGCACCAGCGCTGAGGCGATCGACATCGCCGAGGACCGCGAGCGCTTCCAGAAGCTCGTCGACAAGCTGAAGCTGCGCCAGCCGCCCAACCGCACCGCGCGCTCGACCTCTGAAGCGGTGAAGTCCGCCGAGGAGATCGGCTACCCGGTGGTGGTGCGGCCGAGCTACGTGCTCGGCGGCCGCGCGATGGAGATCGTGCACCAGCAGTCGGAGCTGGAGCGCTACATGCGCGAGGCGGTGAAGGTCTCCAATGACTCGCCGGTGCTGCTGGACCGCTATCTCACGGATGCGACGGAAGTGGACGTGGACTGCATCTGCGACAAGGACGGCAACGTGCTGATCGGCGGCATCATGGAGCACGTCGAGCAGGCCGGCGTGCACTCCGGCGATTCCGCGTGCTGCCTGCCGCCGCATTCGCTCGCCAGCCACGTCGAGCGCGAGCTCAAGCGCCAGACGGCGCTGATGGCGAAGGCACTGAAGGTCGTCGGCCTGATGAACGTGCAGTACGCGATCCAGCGCGACACCGTTTACGTCCTGGAAGTGAATCCCCGCGCCTCGCGCACCGTCCCGTACGTCTCCAAGGCCACGGGCCAGCCGCTGGCGATGATCGCGGCGCGCTGCATGGCCGGGAAGACGCTGCGCGAGCAGGGCGCCGAGGAGATCACGCCCGGGTACTTCTCGGTGAAGGAAGCGGTGTTCCCGTTCGCGCGCTTCCCGGGCGTCGACACGATCCTCGGCCCGGAGATGAAGTCGACCGGCGAGGTGATGGGCGTGGGCGAAACGTTCGGCGAGGCGTTCGTGAAATCGCAGCTCGCCGCCGGCGTGAAGCTGCCCACCGGCGGACGCGCGTTCGTCAGCGTGCGCGACGGCGACAAGCTGCAGGCGGTGCAGGTGGCGCGCGACCTCGTCGAGCTCGGCTTCTCGCTCCTCGCCACGCGCGGCACCGCGGGCGTGCTGATGTCGCACGGCATCCCGGTGACGCAGGTGAACAAGGTGGCCGAGGGCCGGCCGCACATCGTCGACATGATCAAGAACGGGGACGTGAACTTCATCGTCAACACCACCGAGGCGACGCGCACCGCGCATTCCGACTCGCGCGCGATCCGGGTGACGGCGCTCGCCCGCCGCGTCACCTACTTCACCACCATCGCGGGCGCCAAGGCCGCCTGCGCCGGCATGAAACAGCAGCAGACCGGCGGCCTCGAGCCGTACCGCCTGCAGGACCTGCATGCCCGGCTTCGCCAAGCGCCCGCGGAACCAGTAACCTCCTGACCATGAAGACGCCGATGACCCTGCGCGGGGCCGAGCTCCTGCGCAAGGAGCTAACGCAATTGAAGAACGTGGAGCGGCCGAAGATCTCCGAGCAGATCGCGGAGGCGCGCTCGCACGGCGACCTGTCGGAGAACGCCGAGTACGACGCCGCGCGCGACAAGCAGGGCCTGATGGAGGCGCGCATCCGCGACATCGAGGCGAAGCTCGCCAATGCGCAGGTTGTCGACCCGAAGACGCTGCACGCCGAGGGCCGCGTGGTGTTCGGCGCCACCGTCGAGGTCGAAGACGACAAGGGCGAGGAATCGACCTGGCAGATCGTCGGCGAGGACGAGGCCGACATCAAGCAGGGCCGCATCTTCGTCGGCTCGCCCATCGCGCGCGCCCTGATCGGCAAGTCCGCCGGCGACTCGGTCGAGGTGCAGACCCCCGGCGGCGTGAAGGGCTACGAGATCCTCGACGTCCGCTACGAATAAATAGGGACAGTCCCTGTTTCTGGATGAAGCGCTTCTGCCTGCCAGCGCTACTTCTTCTCGCCGCCTGCAGTTCCGGACAGCTGGTGCGCGAAGGAACGACGCCGGCCGGGGAAACCTTCCGCGAGTATTCGCACATCCCCTACGGCTACGAGCGCATCCTGTACTCGCGCGACGGCAAGGAGATCGGCCGCCAGCAGCTGCACACCGAGGCGAACTTCAAGCGTATCCAGCCCGGCATGACGCTCGACGAGGTGCAGGACATCGTCGGCGCCGGCTTCGCCACGCGCGGCGACTACGCCGACGGCACGCATTCGCTCACCTGGCGCTATTACGACGGCGTCTACAAGCTCCTGCACGTCACCTTCGGGCCCGACAACCGTGTGATCCGCTACGACACCGAATGGGATCCTGATGTCTACTCGAAGAAGAAGTAAACCACGCTAAGAGCAATAGATGCGCTTTGCCTGGGATCCGGCAAAAGAACGCCGGAATCGACGTAGGCATGGGGTGGCATTTCAGGAAGCGACGGGCGTTTTTAGCGATGCGCTCGCAACGACCATCTCGGATCCCGATCACTCCATGGGTGAAGAACGCTTCGTGACCATCGGCCAGTCCTCATCGGGTCGGCTGCTAGTCGTGTGCCATATGGAGCAAGGCGATACCATTCGCATCATTTCCGCCCGCCAGGCAACCACGCATGAGCGACAGGACTACGAGAAATAAGGTGAGGGAGCCGGCCATGCGGGCTGAGTACGACTTTTCCGCTGGTGTGCGCGGCAAGTACTACAAGCGATACACAGCCAATAGCAACGTGGTCGTCCTGGAGCCGGATGTGCACAAGCGCTTCAAGAATTCCAGCGCCGTAAACAAGGCGCTGCGGCAGCTCATGCGGGCTCAGGACGCCAAGCGCGGTGTCGCGAAGCGCTCCCGGCGAGCGCCGAAATAGGCTCTGACCCTGATTTATTGTTTGTAGCGCTTGGGCACGAAAGGCAGCTTGGCCAGCTTTACCGGCCGACGTGCACCGCGAACCATCGCGAAGAGGTTTTCCGGCGCGCCGGTGCGAACGTAGCCGAGCATGATCGGCTTCTGCAGGGACGGGGACACGGTGCCGCTGGTGACCACGCCGACTTCGCCGCCGTCCGCATCGACGAGCGGCGAGTCGTGCCGGATCGGCACGTTCTCCTCGCCGACCAGTCCGTGCAGCTTCTTCTGCACGCCGTCGCGCGCCTGGCGCTGATAGACCGCCGCTCCCGGGAACCCTCCACTGGCGCGGCGCGACTTGGCGATCGCCCAGCCGAGGCTCGCCTCCAGCACCGTGGTATCGGCGTTCATGTCCTGGCCATAGAGATGCAGGCCCGCCTCGAGGCGGAGCGTGTCGCGCGCGCCCAACCCCACCGCTTTGACGCGACTATCTCCCAGCAAGGCTTGAGCGAACGATTCCGCTGCCTCCTTCGGCACGGAGATCTCGAAGCCGTCCTCGCCCGTATAGCCGGAACGCGAGACGAGGCACTCGGCGCCGGCGAGCTTCACCCAGTCGACATGCATGAACTTCAGGCGACTCGCATCGGGCAGCACGCGCTCGGCGTCCGGTCCCTGCAGCGCGAGGAGCGCATGGTCGAGGAGCTGGAATGAGAGCGCGGGACACATCTTGCGAAGGAGCTGGAGGTCCTTTTCCTTCGTCGAGGCGTTCACCACCAGGCGCACTTCGCTGCCGAGGCGCGTGACCATCAGGTCGTCCTCGATGCCGCCGCGCTCGTTGAGGAGCAGCGTGTAGCGCTGCAGCCCTGCCGGCCAGTCGTCGAAGTCCACCGGCAGCGCGCGCTCGAGCGCCTTTTCGAGGTCCGGGCCGGTGACGCGCACCTGGCCCATGTGCGAGACGTCGAAGAGGCCCGCGTGCGAGCGGGTGTGCAGGTGCTCGGCGCGCAGGCCTTCCTTGTACTGCACCGGCATCTCGTAGCCCGCGAACGGCGTGAACTTCGCGCCGAGCGCCGCATGCAGCGCGTGCAGCGGCGTGCGCTGCAGTGGCTCAGGCATACGCCTCGATGGGCGGACACGTGCAGATGAATTGCCGGTCGCCGGCGGCGTTGTCGATGCGCTTCACCGGCGGCCAGTACTTCGCCGCGCGCAGCCAGGGCGCGGGGAACACGGCTTCCTCGCGCGAGTAGGGGTGCGTCCATTCGCCGGCGATCTCGGTCGCGGTGTGCGGCGCGTTCTTCAACAGCGCCGGCGCCTTCCCGAGCTCGGCGTGGATCAGGATCATCGCGTGGCAGAAGCGGTCGAGCTCGTCCTTCGATTCGCTCTCGGTCGGCTCGACCATCAGCGTGTCAGCCACGGGGAAGGAGAGGGTCGGCGAGTGGAAGCCGTAGTCCATCAGGCGCTTGGCGATGTCCTCGGCGGTGACGCCGCATGTCTCCTTCAATTTGCGCAGGTCGAGGATGCACTCGTGCGCCACGCGGCCGTTCGCACCCTTGTACAGCACCGGCAAATAAGGCGAGAGCCGCGCAGCGACGTAGTTGGCGTTGAGGATCGCCACCTTCGTCGCCTGGGCGAGGCCGGCGGCGCCCATCATGCGGATGTACATCCACGAGATGAGGCAGATGAGCGCGCTGCCGTAGGGCGCGGCGGATACTGCGTCGCGCTCCTCCAGCGGATTGGCCGGCAGGTGCGGCGCGAGGTGGGGGGCAACCGCGATCGGCCCCATGCCGGGGCCGCCGCCACCGTGCGGGATGCAGAACGTCTTGTGCAGGTTGATGTGGCACACATCGGCGCCGATCAGCGCCGGCTTGGCGAGCCCGGTCAGCGCGTTCATGTTGGCGCCGTCCATGTACACCTGCGCGCCCGCCGCGTGCACCAGCTCGCAGATGCGGACGATGCCTTCCTCGAACACGCCGTGGGTGGAGGGATAGGTGACCATCAGCACCGCGACGCGCGGCCCGTGCTCGGCGAGCTTCTTCTCGAGGTCCGGGATGTCGACGTTGCCGTTCTTGTCGCAGCCGACCACCATCACGCGCAGGCCCATCAGCGCGGCGCTGGCGGGGTTGGTGCCGTGCGCGGAGGCGGGAATGAGACAGATGTCGCGGGTGGCATCCTTCAGATAGTTGCGAATCGCGAGCAGCCCGGCGTATTCGCCCTGCGCGCCGGAGTTCGGCTGCAGCGACACGCGCGCGAAACCGGTGATCTCGGCGAGCATCGCCTCGAGCTCGCGCAGCATCGAGAGCGTGCCGCGCGCCTGCTCGGTCGGCACGAACGGATGCAGGCCGGCGAACTTCGGCCACGAGATGGGTATGAGCTCCGCGGCCGCGTTGAGCTTCATCGTGCACGAGCCGAGCGGGATCATGGAGTGCACGAGCGAGAGATCGCGGTTCTCCAGCCGCTTCAGGTACCGCATCATCTCCGTCTCGGTGTGATAGCGGTTGAACACCGGATGCGCCAGTACCGCGTCGCTGCGGCGCAGCTCGGCCGGGATCGAGGCCGGCTCGGTGGTCAGTCCCTGCGCATTACGCTCGACCGGCACCCGCTCGCCGCCGATCGCCTCCGCCACCGCGGCGACGTCCTCGAGCGAAGTGGTCTCGTCGAAGCTCACGGCCACGCGCGTGGCGTCGATGTAGCGCAGGTTGATGCGCTTCATCTCGGCGCGGGCGCGCACCACGTCCGCGGAGGGCACTTCCAGCATCACGGTATCGAAGAAGGCCGGCGTCGCCACACGAACGCCACGCACGCTGGCGACGAGAAGCCGCGTCATGAAGTTGGTGCGCAGAGCGATTCGCCGCAACCCCTCGGGGCCGTGATACACGGCGTAGAAGCCCGCCATGTTGGCGAGCAGCGCCTGCGCGGTGCAGATGTTGCTCGTCGCCTTGTCGCGCCGGATGTGCTGCTCGCGCGTCTGCAGCGCCATGCGCAGCGCCGGGCGGCCGGCCGCGTCGTGCGACACGCCGATGATCCGCCCGGGCATCGAGCGCTTGAAGTCGTCGCGGCACGCCATGAACGCCGCGTGCGGCCCGCCGAAGCCCATCGGCACGCCGAAGCGCTGCGCCGAGCCGATGGCGATGTCCGCGCCGAGCGCGCCCGGCGAGCGCAGCAGCACGAGGGCGAGGAGATCGGTGCCGACGGAGACGAGCGCGCCCGCCGCGTGC
>DATMIG010000251.1:0-1863 GCA_035554335.1 Burkholderiales bacterium | reverse complement strand
CGAGCCGCTTCCAAATTTCGGCGGACAGCGAAGCCTGGTTGAGCGTGTAGAAGTGCAGCCCGGGCGCGCCGCCGGCGAGCAGCCGCTGGCAGAGCGCCGTCACCACGTCGAGGCCGAACGCCTGGATCGATTTCGCGTCGTCGCGGAACGATTCGAGCTTCCAGCGCATCCAGCGCGGGATCTCGGCGCCGCAGGCGTCCGAGAAGCGGGAGAGCTGCGAGAAGTTGCCGATCGGCATGATGCCGGGCACTACGGGGACGCGGATGCCGGCCGCCTGCGCGTCGTCGAGGAAACGGAAATAGGCGTCCGGGTTGTAGAAGTACTGGGTGATGGCGGCATTCGCGCCGGCATCGACCTTGCGCTTGAAGTTGCGGATCTCGTCTTCGGCGTTGCGCGTCTGCGGATGGAATTCCGGATAGCACGCCACCTCGACGTGGAACCAGTCGCCGCTGCGCTCGCGGATGAAGGCGACGAGCTCGCTCGCGTAGCGGAATTCGCCGGAGGCGGCGAGGCCGGAGGGCAGGTCGCCGCGCAGCGCGACGACGTGGCGGATGCCGTTCGAGCGGTAGCGCTCGAGCTGCTCCGCGATATCGCTCTTGCTGGACGCCACGCAGGAAATGTGCGGCGCGGCCTGGTGCCCGGCGGCGCGGATGTCGAGCACGGTCTGCAGCGTGCCTTCACGCGTCGAGCCGCCGGCGCCGTAGGTGCACGAAAAGAACCGCGGCTTGAGCTTCGCCAGCTCCTGCCAGGCGGTGCGCAGCTTCTCCTTCCCCTCCGGCGTTTTCGGCGGGAAGAACTCGAAGCTGTACGCCTTATCGGCCACGCAGGTAGGGTTTGAGGGCGGCGTAGATCGTGCGGTTGACCGGCGCCTCGAGCCCGACCTCCTCGCTCATGCGCACCACCGCGCCGCAAAGCCACGGCGCCTCGAGGGGCTTGCCGGCCTCGAGGTCGTGCTGCATGGACGTTTTCATGTTGGCGTGCAGGCTGTCGGCGAATTTCATGCGCTCGGCGATGAAGTCGTCCGCCAGGCGGATGCCGCGCTTGCGGCCGAGGGTCCAGGTCTCGGTCATCGCCGCTTGCAACGTGGCGCGCAGCTCCGGGTCGGCGCGGATCACGCCGAGCGGCTGGCGCGAGAGCGTCGTGGTGCCCGACATCCCGACCAGGAAGACGAACTTCTGCCAGCGGGTCAGCTCGATGTCGGCGGCCTGCTCGATGTTGATGCCGGCGGCCTTCCCCGCGGCGACAAATGCGTCCGCGCCGCGCGCAACGTGCAGCCCCTGCATGGTCCCCGTATGCGTCACCACGCCGGGCGAGCTGATGCTGGTCGCGATGTAGGCCACGCCCGGCAGCACATGCTTCTGGCCGATGATCCGGGCGAGCATTTCAGGCGCTTCGACGCCGTTCTGGAAGGGAATCACGAGTGTCCGGTCGTGCAGCAGCGGCTTCAGCTTGTGCGCCGCGCTTTCCACGTCGCCGAGCTTCACCGCGTACATCACGACATCCACCGGCCCGATCTCGGCGGGATCTTCGTGGACGTTCGGTTTCGCCAGATGGAGGTTGCCGGACCCGCTCTCGACCTTCAGGCCCTTCTCGCGCATCGCGCGCAGGTGAGCGCCGCGCGCGATGAAGTGCACTTCGTTGCCGGCATTGGCGAGGCGGGCGCCGAAAAAGCCGCCCACGCCGCCGGAGCCGTAAATCGCGATCTTCACATTAGTAGCGGTAGTGGTCGGACTTGTACGGGCCTTCCTTCGCCACGCCGATGTAGCGCGCCTGCTCTTCGGTCAGCTCGGTGAGCTGCGCGTTCAGCGTCTTGAGCTGCAGGCGCGCCACTTTCTCGTCGAGCGCCTTCGGCAGGATGTAGAC
>DATMIG010000250.1:0-2695 GCA_035554335.1 Burkholderiales bacterium | reverse complement strand
CGCCCCCGCCATGATGCGCAGGATGTTTTCGCCCCTGGTGAGGTCGAAGCTTTCGGCCTTGATGCGGAAGTCTTCTCGAGTGAGGCCTAACATGGTCATCTCCTTTATGGGCTCTTGCTGCGACCATGATGCGCCGGCGCCCGGCGCAACCTTTGACCCTCGTCAAAAGTGAGCCGCGATCTACCTGCTGCCGGTGCACGAGTAGCTTAGGAATATTCCTACAGCGCAGTTCAGCCGCCGCTGATGTTCGCGCGCGCGCCGGGCCGGCACACTGCTCCGCATGCAAGTGTTCCTGGTCGAAGATTCTGCGCTGGTGCGCGATCGGCTCGCCCGCCTCCTCGTGCAGGTGCCGGGCACGACGATCGTCGGCCATGCCTCCGGCGCGGCGGCGGCGATCCGCGAGATCCTCGCCAAGCGGCCCGACCTCGTAGTGCTCGACGTGCAGCTCGCCGAGGGCAGCGGCTTCGACGTGCTGCGCGCGCTGCACGCGCACGCGCCGGAGCTCGAGGTCGTGATGCTCAGCAACTATTCCGGCGATCCCTACCGGCAGATCGCCGAGCGCTTCGGCGCCCGCGCCCTGTTCGACAAGTCCAAAGAATTCGAGCGCGTGCGCGACCTTGTCGCCGCGCGCGCCGCCCACTAAGGAGAAAAGCATGTCCGCCGTCGTCGCATTCCACAAGAAGAGCGAGCTCTTGAACCCGGCCCAGCCGCGCAAGTTCGAGGTCACCTGCACCAACTGCAACCTGCGCGAGATCTGCCTGCCCGGCGGCGTGTGCCTGGAAGACCTGGAGCAGGTGCAGAACATCGTGCACTCGCGCCGGCGCGTGAAGCGCGGCGAGAGCCTGTTCGCGGCGGGCGACGAGTTCAGCTCGGTGTACGCGATCCGCTCGGGCTTCTTCAAGACGAGCGTGGTGGACGGCGAAGGCCGCGAGCAGGTCACTGGCTTCTTCATGGGCGGCGAGCTCCTCGGCATGGACGCCATCGGCACCGGGCGCCATAACGGCACGGCCGTCGCGCTCGAGGACAGCGAGGTGTGCGTGATGCCCTACGCGATCGTCGAGCGCATGGCGCGCGACTACCCGCAGCTCCAGCGCCAGCTGCACGCGGTGATGTCGCGCGAGATCGTGCGCGACCACGGCGTGATGATGCTGCTCGGCTCGATGCGCGCCGAGGAGCGGCTGGCGGCGTTCCTCTCCAATCTCTCCAAGCGCTTCGTGCGCCGCGGCTACTCGCCCTCCGACTTCCACCTGCGCATGACGCGCGAGGAGCTCGGCAGCTACCTCGGCCTGAAGCTCGAGACGGTGAGCCGGCTGTTCTCGCAGTTCCAGAAAGCCGGCCTGATCGCGGTCGAGCAGAAGCACGTGCGCATCCTCGACATCGCCGGGCTCGAGAAGCTGCTCAGCGCCGCGAAATAGCCTTCAGGTCCCCCGGCTTGTCCATTACCTGGAACGGCATCAGCGACACGCCTTTCAGGCGCTTCTCCATCGCGGCGTGAATCGGCCCGAGGCCGCCGCGCCTCGGGTCGAACGAGAACGAGACCGTCAGCAGATCGCCCGACACGCGCACGCTGCCGCGGTCGGCGCCCGACGCCTGCGCGGCCTGCTCGAGCGCCTGCTTCGTCGCCGGCCCCTCGACATGCATGAAGACCACCGGGTGCTTTGCTGCGAGGGCCTGCGAGATGAGCGCGTGGTCGTACACCGCGGCGATCTTGTCCTCGACGCAGTAGCCGCACGCCTGCGCGCTGCCCCAGGCGAATGCCAGAAGGAACAGGGCGCGCATGTCAGTGCCCGCCGCCCGAGGACTGCACGCTGCCCGCCGGCTGCGCGTCGTACCACTTGAAGTACTTCAGGTACTGGCGCACTTCCGCGTCGGTCAGGTTCTGGTTCGGCATCGGGATGTTGTTGTACTCCTTCAGCATCGCCTTCGCGTCGGCGTCGCTCTGCAGCATCTTCTCCGGCGACTTGAGCCAGTTCGTCAGCCAGCTGTCGCTGCGCCGCTGGGTTACGCCCGCGAGGTCGGGGCCGAGCTTCTTGCCGTGGCCCATCGAGTGGCAGGCGAAGCACTTCGACTCGAAGTCGAGCTTGCCCTGCTGCCCCTCGGCGTCCGGCGGCGCGGCCGAGGCCTCGAGGTTGTGGTGCTCGAGCTCCTGGCGCGGCGGCTTGGCGATGGTGGACACCAGGCCGATCGCGCCCTGCGACGCATTGGCGAAGTGGTGGTCGACCATGATGTAGGAGCCTTCCTCCGGGATCATGAACTCGACGATGGCGCTGTTCGACGAGCCGAGCAGCACCGTCTGCATGCCGTGGAATTCGTTCTTCGGGTTGCCCTCGATCCACACGCGGTCGAAGATGGTGCCGACGACGTGGAAGCTCGAGGTCTTGCTCGGCCCGACGTTCATCACGTAGAGCCGCACGCGCTCGCCCGGCTTCGCCGCGAGCGGGTTGCCGACCATGCCGTTGTGCACGCCGTTGAAGACGGTATGCGTCGGCTGCGAGGCGCGCAGGCGGTCGCTGTCCAGCACGTAGACCTGGCTCTTCGATCCGCCTTTGCCGGATGCGGCCGGCGCCTTGGCGTAGAACTCGCTCTGCACGACCACGTACTCGCGGTCGACTTTCGTCGGATAGCCTTCCTTCGGCTCGACGACCAGCGCGCCGTACATGCCCGAGGCGATGTGCTCGAGGATCATCGGCGTGCC
>DATMIG010000249.1:0-6668 GCA_035554335.1 Burkholderiales bacterium | reverse complement strand
GGCGAGCTCATCGTCAACACCGATGTGTGGAAGGGTCTCGCGCCGCAGCACCAGGAGGCGATCCGCTCCGCCACCACGGAGACGTTCCTGCGCTGGTGGGCACGCTGGCAGAAGCAGAATGCCGATGCCATCGACGAGATGCGTACCAAGCACGGCACGCAGATCCTGCGCACGCCGCCGGACATCCTGATCGCCTTCCTCAAGGCCTGGGACGAGATCGCCCGCGAGGAGTCGGCGAAGAACCCGTTCTTTAAACGCGTGCTGGATTCGCAACGCGAGTACGCATCCAAGGTGGTGCCGGCGAAGCGCTTCTACACCCCCCCGTACTCCTTCGCCGCCAATTACTACTGGCCTGAGCGCCCGAAGCCGCCGGGGAAGGCGAAGTAAGCCCCCTTCCCAGCCGACGGGCCAGCGTGTAGTCTGCCCCTCGCCTAGCAACCACCTTAGAGGAGGAGGGTAGCCATGGGGCATTCCGTCAGACTGCTGCTCGCCGTCGCGGCATTCGTCGCGGCCGGCGCCGCCAGCGGGCAACAAACCGTCACGTTGAAAATGCAGGCCACCTGGCCGGCGAGCCTTACGCTCTACGAGAACTTCACGTACTTCGTGGAGCGCCTCGGCAAAATCTCCAATGGCAGCCTGAAGATCGACGCTATGCCTGCCGGCCAAGTCGTGCCGGCCTTCGAAGTGCTCGACGCCACGCACAAGAAAGTGCTCGACGGCGCGCACTCCTGGTCGGGCTACTGGGTCGGAAAGAACAAAGCGGCGATCCTGTGCACCGGCGGCCCGGGCGGCACGTTTGGCATGGACATGATCGACGCCATCGGCTGGATGTACCACGGCGGCGGCAACGAGATGTGCAACGAGTTCTTCACCAAGACGCTGAACCTCAACATCCACTGGATCCCGATCCTGCCTTCGGGCCCGCAGGCCTTCGGCTGGTTCAAGCGGCCGGTGAAGAACCTGGCCGACTTCAAGGGCATGAAGTGCCGGCAGACCGGCATGGCCGCGGAAGTGTGGCAGCGCATGGGCATGACGACCGTCAACATGCCCGGCGGCGAGATCATCCCGTCCGCACAGCGCGGCGTGATCGACTGCGCCGAGTGGGTCGGCGGGGTCGAGGATCTGCGGCTCGGCTTCCACAACGTCTGGAAGTACCACTACACGCCCGGCATGCACGAGAACGTGACGATCGGCGAAGTGGTGTTCAACATGGACGTCTGGAAAGGTCTCTCGCAGCAGCACAGGGAGATGATCCAGAGCGCGGCGAATGAGTCGTTCCTCATCTGGTGGGCGAAGTGGCAGAAGCAGAACGCCGAGGCGCTGAAGGAGCTGCAGGAGAAGCACGGCGTGCGCGTGCTGCGCACGCCCCCCGACATCCTCGTCGAGTTCCTCAAGACCTGGGATACCATCGCCGGCGAGGAGGCGCAGAAGAGCGCCATCTTCAAGAAGATGTACGAATCGCAGCGCCAGTACGCGTCGCTCGTCGTGCCGGCGAAGCGGTTCTACTTCCCGCCATACTCCTTCGCGGCCAACTACTACTGGCCGGAAGGCGGAGCGAAGCCCGGCGCCAAGGCCGGCGACGCAGCCAAAAAGAAATAGCAGTGACGCGGGGGCGGTGATCCGCCCCCGCTTCGTTTCGAGGGAGAAGGTATGGAGCAGGCGCCGTCGGCGGGCCTCATCGGCACCGTCAAGACCATCGACCGGTTCACCGATCGCACGGGCATGTGGATCGCCTGGCTCAACCTGCCGCTTGTGGCGGTCGTCGCCTACGAGGTGATCGCGCGCTACCTGTTCAACGCGCCCACCATCTGGTCGTTCGACATGACGTACATGCTCTACGGCACCATCTTCATGCTGGGCGCGGCGTACGCGTTGCACAAGGGCGCCCATATCCGCACCGACTTCTTCTACGAGAAGTGGACCGTGAAGACGAGGGGCATGGTCGACTCGATCTCGTACATCGTGTTCTTCTTTCCGTCGATCGTGATGCTGCTCGCGGCGAGCGGCGGCGAGGCCTGGTACGCCTGGACCATCAACGAGACCTCGGAGCAGACGCCGTGGCGCCCGATCCTCTGGCCGTACAAGACGGTGGTGCCGCTCACCTGCGTGCTCCTGCTCCTGCAGGGCATCTCGGAAGTCATCAAGAGCACGTACGCCTGGCGTAACGGCATCGTGCTCGAGGAAAAGGAAAAGATCGAGATATGACCGCCGACGTCCTCATCGGTCTGATCATGCTGATCGTGATGATCGGCGCCATCTTCATCGGCATCCAGATCTCGTTCACGCTGCTCTTCCTCGCGCTCACCTTCGGCTACTTCTCGCTCGGCAAGGTGGTGTTCGACCTCGCCTACTTCCAGACCATCGGCATGATGAAGGAGGAGCTGCTCGCCGCGGTGCCGCTGTTCATCTTCATGGGTTTCATCACCGAGCAGGCCGGGCTGATGGAGCGATTGTTCTCGGCGCTGCGCATGGTGCTCGCGCCGGTGCGCGGCTCGCTCTACATCGTCGTCATCCTCACCTCGACGGTGTTCGCCATGGCGACCGGCATCGTCGGCGCCGCGGTGACGGTGCTCGGCATCATGGCCGGGCCGATCATGATCAAGACGAAGTACGACGCGAAGCTCGCTGCTGGCGCGATCACGGCGGGCGGCACGCTCGGCATCCTGATCCCGCCTTCGGTGATGCTGATCGTCATGGGTCCCGTGCTGGGCGTGTCGGTGGCCGACCTCTATGCCGCCGCGTTCGGGCCGGGCTTCCTGCTGGCCAGCATTTACCTCGTCTACCTCATCACGCGCAGCATGCTCAACCCGAAGCTCGGTCCGCCGGTGCCGAGGGAAGAGCGGGTCACCGACCCGGTCGTTATCCTGAAGGAGGTGGTGATCGGCGTGCTGCCGCTCGCGCTCCTCATCGCCGCGACGCTCGGCTCCATCCTTGCCGGCCTCGCCACGCCGACCGAGGCGTCGGGCGTCGGCGCGCTGGGCGCGCTGATCCTCGCGGTGATCTACCGCCGCCTCACGTTCGCCGGCCTGAAGCAGGCGGTGATCAGCGCCACGCTCACGTCGAGCATGGTCCTCCTGCTCGCGGTGACCTCGAACATCTTCGGCGCGGTGTTCGCCCGCATGGGCACCGCGGACTGGATCACGAGCTCGCTCACGTCGCTGCCGGTGCCGCCGATCGTGATGCTCGCTTTCGTCGTCATCCTGCTCTTCCTGCTCGGCTGGCCGTTCGAGTGGCCGGCGATCATCCTCGTCTTCCTGCCGATCTTCTACCCCGTGGTGGACGCGTTGAAGCCCGCGCTGTCGCAGTCGTTCGGCATCCCGCTGGATCTCTTCATGGTGTGGTTCGGCGCGCTCGTCGCGGTGACGATGCAGACGGCGTACCTGTCGCCGCCGGTCGCGATGTCCGCCTACTACCTGAAGCAGGTGGTGAAGGAATGGTCGCTCGGCACGATCTACAAGGGCATGTTCGAGTTCATGGTCCTGCAGTGCATCGCGATCGCCGCCGTGATGTTCGTGCCGCAGATCGCGACGTACTTCCCGCATAAGCTGCAGACCGAGGCGCGCGCCACGACGACCGAAGAAGTCGATGACAGCATGAACAAGCTCGAGGACGATCCGTATACCAGCGGCCAGAACGACCCGAGCGAGCTGGAGAAGGACGACCTGTCGACTCCGCCGAAGAAGTAAATTTCGACCGGCCGGTCGAGCGTGCCGGCACGTGGAGCATGCGCTGGGAGCGGTACGCGGGGCGCGACGTCATCCCGCTGTGGGTCGCCGACACCGACTTCCGCTCGCCGGCCGCCGTGCGTACGGCCCTGGCGCGGCGCGCCGAAGAGGTGCTCGGTTACACGGCGCCGCCGGAAGCGCTGCGCGAAGCGATCGTCCACTACCTCGCCCTGCGCCACGCGTGGCGCGTCGATCCGGCGTGGATCGTCTTCCTGCCGGGCGTGGTGCCGGGCCTTCATCTCAGCGCGCGGCGGCTGCTGCAGTCCGACGAGCACGCCATCATCCCGATTCCGGTCTATCACCACTTCAAGCGCGCGGTCGAGCTTGCGCCGCGGCCGCACGCGGAAGTGCCGCTCGTCCTGGACGCTGGGCGATGGGTGTGGGATCTCGACGCACTGCGCAAGGCGCGGACGGCGAAGACGCGCGTTCTCTACCTGTGCAATCCCCACAATCCGGGCAGCACGGTCTTCGCGCGCGCGGAGCTGGCGAAGCTCGCCGAGCTCGGCTGCGTCATCGTCTCGGACGAGATCCACTGCGACCTTGTGCTGGATGATGTCCGCCATGTACCCATCGCGAGCCTCTCGCCGGAGATTTCCCGCCGCACGGTGACGCTCATGTCGGCCAACAAGGCGTTCAACTTTCCTGCCGCGGGCTGCGCGTGGGCCGTGATCGAGGATCCGAAGCTGCGCGACGCGATGTCGGCCGACGTGCGGGCGCATGTGTTGCCGTCGCCTTCCGTGTTCGGCTATGAGGCGACGCTGGCGGCGCTGCGCGTGGGCGGCGCTTGGCTTGCTGCGCAGCTCGAATACCTGCGCGGCAACCGCGACCTTGTCGAGCGGGAACTGCCCTTACCCATGGCGCACGTACAGGCGACCTATCTGTCGTGGATCGACGCACGCAGCGTGCCGAACGCGCACGAGCATTTCCTCCGGCACGGCGTCGCGCTTTCGCCGGGCGAGCAGTTCGGCGCGCCGGGCTTCGTCAGACTGAACTTCGGGACGCAGCGCGATCGCCTGCGAGAGGCGCTACGCCGCATGACGAGCGCTCTGAAGCCTGCAGGCTGAGCGCGGCGGCGAGCACACGCTCGAGGTGCGGATCGCGCACGCCGAGCTCGTGCATGTGGTCCAGCGTATTGCGGATGTAGTCGACGCAGGGTCCACGCTGCCCGATTCCCTGGGCGACGAGGCGGGCGCGGCCGTGCAGGTCGAGCTCGCGCACGTAGGCCGGATGCTGCGGGTCGGCGACGAAGGCGAGCGCTCGGACGCGACGGCCGCCGCGCACCCGCGCCGGGACCAGGCGCGGCGCGTAAACCCGCCGGGGCATCTCGCGGTGCCACAGGCGCGCCAGACAGCGTCCGACGTCCCGTGCCGACACTCGAAAGGCCATCCCCCAGCACGATCCGCCGCGGCAGAGCCCCATGACCAGCCCGGGTTTTCGATGGGTGCCGCGGTAGCGCGTGGACAGGATGCAGAGCGCCCGGTGATAGCCATGCACCCGGGCGAGGCGCTTTTCGCGGTAGGGGAAGCAGGGCGACCACATCAGGGACCCGTAGCCGAACACCCAGAGGTCCCCCGGGGTCAGCGTCGCGGCGAAGTCCTCGAGTTTCATTCCGGGCAGGCGGATTATGGCAGGCCCCTGTCAACCGCCGCGGCGGCCGGCGCGTTGTAGGGGCTGGATCCGGATCCGGACCATTACCAGAGAACCAGGAGACTCCAAGTTATGCTGAAGAAGCTGATCGTCACCCTCATCGCCTCGGCCTTCGCGGTCACGGCGTTCGCGCAGTCGAGCACGACCACCCCGTCCACGCCGGCGCCGGCCGAGAAGAAGGCCGACAAGATGGACAAGAAGTCGTCCAAGAAAGCCAAGTCGTCCAAGGGCGAGAAGAAGTCCTCGTCCAAGAGCACCAAGAGCACCAAGGGCAAGGCAAAGAGCGACGAAGCCAAGAAGTAAGGCTCTCGTCAAGCAGGAAGCCCGGCTCCGGCCGGGCTTTTTTTTGAGCTAGAGTTTTCCGATGTGGCGCGCCTTCCTTCTCCTGGGTTTTGTCGCGCCTGCGTTCGCGCAGGACACCACGTGGCACGTGCCCTTCATCACCACGCCGGACGACGTGGTGGAGCGCATGCTCGAGCTCGCGGGCACGCGTGCCGGCGATTTCGTGGTCGACCTGGGCTCCGGCGACGGGCGCATCGTCATCACGGCGGCGCGCAAGTACGGCGCGCGCGGCCTCGGCATCGAGCTTGACGACAGGCTGGTGCAAGTGTCGCGCGAGAACGCCCGCAAGGCTCAGGTGGCCGATCGCGCGCAATTCGTCCAGGGCGACGTGCTGCTCACGGATTTCTCCAAGGCGAGCGTGGTGACGATCTACCTGCTGCCGGACCTGATGGACCAGCTGCAATCCCGCTTCATCGATCAGCTGGCGCCGGGCACGCGCATCGTTTCGCACTCATTCCGCATGGCCGGGTGGCGCGCCGACCGCAGCGAGACGATGAAGGTGACCCAGCCGCACGCCGGGCAGGGCGACGAGAGCACGCTCTACCTCTGGGTCGTGCCGGCGAACGTGCGCGGGCAGTGGACCGGCGATGGCCGGCGCCTGCGCATCGACCAGGACCGCCAGCAGATCGACGTCGAAGGTGCGAGCGAGGCGCGGCTGAGCGGAGCGGATATCTCCTGGCGCTGGCCGCAGGGTCGGTTCCGCGGTCGCGTGACCGGCGATCGCATCGTCGGCGAGCTGGACGGCAAGCCGGTCCAGCTCGAACGGCGCTAAAGCACCTTCCCCGGATTCATCAGCCCGTCGGGATCCAGCGCGCGCTTGATCGAGCGCATCAGCTCGAGCTCGAGCGGCGCCTTGTGCGCGCGGATTTCCTCGCGCTTCAGCTGCCCGAGCCCGTGCTCGGCGGAGATCGAGCTATCGAGCTCGGCCACCACGTCGTAGACGATGCGGTTCAC
>DATMIG010000248.1:0-5007 GCA_035554335.1 Burkholderiales bacterium | reverse complement strand
ATCGCCGGCGAGAAGAACGGCGGCGTAGGGCCCGGCGTCAGTCCGAACATGGCGCTGAAGCTCGGCCTCAAGGTGGACATGCAGAAGACACCGAAGGCCCTGCTGCCGCTCCTGCAGGCCGGGAAGGTGGACCTCAACGATCCGTCCAATACGCTGGCGCTGCTGAAAGCCGACATGGTGGTCGGCGTCAAAGGCTTTTTCTCCGAGGACGGCAAGCGGCTCACCGGCATCGGCATCACGTGCGCCCTCTGCCATTCGACGGTGGACGACTCGCTCAAGGAGGGCATTGGCGGGCGGCTGGATGGCTGGCCCAACCGCGATCTCAATGTCGGCGCGATCGTCGCCGCCGCGCCGGACCTCAGCCTGTTCGCGCAGGTGCTACAGGTCGACGAAGCAACGGTGCGCAAGGTGCTGACCAGCTGGGGACCGGGCAAGTACGACGCGGAGCTCAACCTCGACGGCAAGGCGTTCCGTCCCGACGGCAAGCCGGCCGCGACGCTCAATCCGCCGGCGTTCGGCCTCGCCGGCGTGAACAGCCATACATGGACCGGCAACTGGGGAACGGTGAGCTACTGGAATGCGTACGTGGCCGTGACGCAAATGCACGGGCAGGGGACGTTCTTCGATCCGCGCCTCGATGACGCGAAAAAATACCCGGTGGCGGCGCGCACCAAGCTCGGCCACACCGTGCCGCAGGGCGAGGACAAGGTGACGTCCAAGCTCGCCGCGCTCCACGTCTACCAGCTCTCGCTGCCGACGCCGAAGCCGCTCGAGGGAAGCTACGACAAGGCCGCCGCCGAGCGCGGCAAGGCGCTCTTCGTGAGCAAGGCGCGCTGCGGCAGCTGCCATGTGCCGCCCCTGTACACGGAGCCGGGCTGGGCATTCCACACCGGTGCCGAGATCGGCATCGACGAGTTCCAGGCCAGCCGCTCGCCCGACGGGCGCTACCGCACCATGCCGCTGCGCGCGCTATGGGATTCGAAGAAGACCCATAAGGGCGGCTTCTACCACGACGGGCGCTTCGCCACGCTCGCCGACGTGGTCAACCATTACGACCAGCACTTCGGCACGCGCCTGTCGGCGCAGGAGAAGGCGGACCTTATCGAGTTCCTGAAATCGATCTGACGCTGCGCTGCGGTTCAATCGTGGCCCGGCGTCACCGCGATGCCGTGCTCGTACACCATTTTCCCGCCGAGCCAGCCGGAGACCACGAGCAGCAGAATCGCTACGACCGACAGCCAAATGAGGCCGCCGGGATTTTCCGGGTGCCCCAGGCGGCCCCAGAAGTTCACGACGTAGAGAACGACAACGATCAGGTTGATGCTCATGTGCTTGATCGCGGTGCTACGCGGACCGGGTGGGAGCGACAGCAAGTCCACGAACCCGAAAATCGCGGCGGCGAGCGCACCGATGATGCCGCCGCCCATGGCGTAGAGCGCCACGGTCGTCCATGCGGCATTGCTGCTACCGCCGGCGTGTACCAGGTCGCAGACGAGCGAAAAAATCCACAGGCCGATGGGTATCGGCACGAGCATCGGATGTATCGGATGACCGGCAATGCTGGCAGGCGTTTTCATCGCTACTTGTCCTCGGAAAAGGGCGGGGGAGTGGCCTGGCGAATTAATACGCCGATAGTGTTAACCGAGATAGCGATTGCGCGAACTGCCGCTAGCCGAAGGGGTGCGGCCCCGGTCGGCTGCGCCAGCCAGATGGTCCTGTCGGTCACGCCATGGCGTTTATGGCCATATGGATCAGGGACCGCCGCCAAGCGGTGCACCCGGAAACGCCGGAGCGGCTCGCGGCATCTCTTAACTAAGGAGGCAACATGGCCCGACTCGTTAGACGCACCCCCCAGCAGCCCACCAAGTACGTGATCGACGGCAAGGACCAGTGGTTCTGCAAGTGCGGCCTGTCGAAGAACCAGCCGTACTGCGACGGCTCGCACAAGATTACCCAGGGCGAGGACCCGAACAAGCTTTATTGGTACGACGAGGCGGGCAAGCGGCACGAGGTCGCGGGGGACTTCCCCGGCATCCGCAGCTACTGAAACGCCCGGCGGTCTCGCGTCATCCAATGTCCCTATGAAGACCCAGCCCGCGCAGGCGGATATCCCTGAGGCCGAGCTCGTTTCCACGGCAGCGAAAGGAGACGCCCGCTCCTTCGAGCGCCTCATGCGGCACTACAACCGCACGATGTTCCGCACCGCGCGCGCGATCCTCAAGGACGACGCCGAGGCCGAGGACGCCTTGCAGGAAGCCTACATGCAGGCGTATCGCTCGCTCGGCGGCTTCCGCGCCGACGCCCGCTTCTCGACCTGGCTCGCGCGCATCGTGGTGAACGAGTCGCTGATGCGGCTGCGGAAGTCCGCGCGGCGCGCGGCCATCGTTCCCATCCAGGCGGCGACAGCGGTCGACGAGGTGGAACAGGTATCGGACGACGCCATGGAAAAACCGGAGAGCTCCGCCGCCCGCGCCGAAATGCGCCGGCTGCTCGAAGCCCAGATCGACCTGCTGCCCGACGTCTACCGCACCGTCTTCATGCTGCGGGCGGTGGAGGAAATGTCGGTCGAGGAAACGGCAGCCGTGCTCGGCATTCCGGAGGCCACCGTGCGCACGCGTTTCTTCCGTGCGCGCAGCATGCTGCGCGAAGCGCTCGCGCAAAAGATCGACCTCGCCTGCGAGGACGCCTTCAGCTTCGCCGGCGCGCGCTGCGACCGAATCGTCGCGAATGTGCTGGCGCGAATTCAGGCCGAGGAGCGCAACGGCTGAAACGCGCCGCCTTCCGGCGGCATCGAATGGGCACCTAACTCAAAAGGAGCGCCCATGAACCTCAGATACTTTTTCTCCTTGTTGCTGCTCGCGCCGCTGCTCGCGCTCGCGCAAGGCAAGCCCAGCGATCCGCAGATCGCCCACATCGTGGTGACCGCGAACCAGATCGACATCGACGCCGGCAAGATCGCCAAGTCGAAGAGCAAGAACAAGGAAGTGCAGGCCTTCGCGCAGCAGATGATCACGGACCACTCCGCGGTCAACAAGCAGGCCGGCGCGCTCGCCAAGAAGCTCGGCGTGAAGCCCGAGGACAACGACACCTCCAAGGCGCTCAAGAAGGGCGCGCAGCAGAACGTCGCCAACCTGAAGAAGCTGTCCGGCGCGCAATTCGACAAGGCATATGTCGCCCATGAGGTCGATTACCACCAGCAGGTGCTCGACGCGATCGACAAGGTGCTCATCCCGAGCGCCGACAACGCCGAGTTGAAGGGCCTGATCGAGAAAGTGCGGCCGGCGATCCAGGCGCACCTCGATCACGCCAAGCACGTGCAGGCCGACCTGGGGAAAACGGGCGCAAAAAAGTAGCGGCGGCGAAGTCCCATGAGGTCCGCATAGAAGGAATGAAGTTCGTCCCCGAGCGGCTCGAGGTCGCCGCCGGGGACCGCGTGACCTGGATCAACAAGGACTTCGTGCCGCACAGCGTGACCTCGAAGGAGGCCGGCGTCGAGTCGGGCGATCTCAAGGAAAACGCCCGCTGGACATGGACGGCGCGCACCAAGGGCGAGATGAACTACATCTGCCGCCTGCACCCGCTGATGAAGGGCAGCATCGTCGTCAAGTAACGAGCGCCAGGATCCCGAGCGCCGCGAAAGCAGCAGCCGCGGCGCGCCGCAGGATCGTGAGCGGCAGCCGCGCGGCGATGCGCTCGCCGAAGAACACGACCGGCACATTGGCGAGCATCATCCCCGCGGTCGTGCCGAGCACGACGGCGCTCAACGCCGCGTAGCGCGCGGCGAGCGCCACGGTGGCGAGCTGTGTCTTGTCGCCCATCTCGGCGAGGAAAAAGGCGACGCAGGTGGCGATGAAAACGCCGCCGCCGCGGACGCCGGCATCGTCCGCCTTATCCGGCACGAGCGCCCACGCCGCCATGGCGAGAAACCCGACGGCGATCGCGATGCGCATCCAGTACGGCCCGATCTCGTGCGCGAGCCAGCCGCCGACGGCCGCGGCCAGCGCATGGTTCGCCACCGTGGCGACGAAGATGCCGAGCACGATCGGCCATGGGCGGCGAAAGCGCGCGGCGAGCACGAGGGAAAGAAGCTGCGTCTTGTCGCCCATTTCGGCGAGGGCGACGAGGCCGGTCGAGACAAGAAACGCTTCCATGAAGTCTCCGGGCCGGCGTTCGACGCAATGACCGCGCGCTCGCCGGCCATCCGGAGCGCTGCGGTCAAAGGTCTCGCCAGATTCGCACCGCTTGCACCATGCCCTGGAAGGACAAGTATGTTGACGCAAGCCCCGCTCGGCGCGGGCGGCTACTCCCCGATGACGCGTGAATTATAGTCGAGGCTGAAGGAGATCTCATGGAAATCGATCGCAGGCAGTTCCTCAAACTCACCGGCGCGGCAGCGGCGCTCGCGGGATTCGGCGATGCGCTCGCGCAGTCAGCCGCGGCCATCGAGCCCAACGACCGCGTGTTCATCACCAACGAGGATTCGAACACCATCAGCGTGATCGATCCGCGCACGAACAGCGTCGATACGACGATCAACCTCACCAGCTTCGACGAGGATCCGCGGCCGCCGTTTCGGTTCGTGACCGCCGGCGTCGTGCCGACGCACGCGGCGATGATCCACAAGCCGCTCTACCACGGCTGCATCGACGCGCACGGCTGCGTGCCGTCGCCGGATGGACGCCTGCTGGCTACGGCCGGGCGCGGCTCGAGCAACGTCTACCTGATCGACACGCTCGGCAAGAAGGTGCTCGGCAACACGCCGAACGCCGCCGCCGGCCAGAGCACGAATGCCGAGCGCCTGACGTCGGGCATTCTCGTCGGCCGCGAGCCGCATGAGCCGACCTTCACCCGCAACGGCAAGGAGCTGTGGGTCACGTTGCGCGGTGAGGACCGCATCGCCATCGTCGATTTCGAGCGCGGCGTAGTGCGCGCCTTCCTGCCGACCGTAGAAGGCCCGGCGCAGGTGTGGTTCAGCTTCGACGGCCAGACGGCTTTCGTGGCGAGCCA
>DATMIG010000247.1:0-7130 GCA_035554335.1 Burkholderiales bacterium | reverse complement strand
CGTCGGGCACAGCACCTCCGCGGCGGAAGAGCTCGCGAAGAAGGCGCCCAAGGCGCGCGTCGTGGCGGCGTTCAACACTATTCCGAGCGAGGTGCTGTTCGGCGTCTACCAAAACAGAAGGCGGCAGTCGCGGCCTGGCCTGGTCTATTGCGGCGACCATGCGGGCGCGAAGCGGGTGGCGGCGCGCCTCATCCGCGATGTCGGCTTCGATCCGGTGGACGCCGGGCCTTTGCGCATCGCGCGATACGCCGAGCCGTTCGCCCTGTTGGTCGCGCAGCTCGCGTACGAGCGGCCGGGCGGGCCGCAGCTCGCCTATCGATTCCAACGGTTCAAGAAAAAGGGACGGTGAGGCCATGGCCGGTTTCGAGGAATGGGAGAGCTTCTATGTCATCGTCGGCGCCGCCGCCGGGGCGCTGATCGGCCTGCAGTTCGTGGTCATGACGCTGATTGCCGAACGCCCGCAGCTCGCCGCGCCGGATGCGGGCGCGGCATTCGCGACGCCGACCGTAGTCCATTTCGGCGCGGCGCTCCTCCTGTCCGCGCTGCAGCGCGTGCCCTGGCACGAGTTCGAGACGGCCGCGCTCGCCTGGGGCCTCGTCGGCCTCGCCGGAACCGTCTACATGGTGATCGTCGGTTTGCGCATGCGCCGGCAGCGGCACTATCAGCCCGACTGGGAGGACTGGATTTTCCACCTCGCGCTGCCGCTTCTGTCCTACGCGGCCCTCGCGCTGTCGGCATTACTGGCGCACGCGCACCCGGAGGAGGCGCTGCTCACCGTCGCCGCGATGACGCTGGTGCTCCTTTTCATCGGCATCCACAACTCCTGGGACACGATCGCGTACAACGTCTTCGTGCGCATGCGCGACTCCGACAGCTAGCGGGCGCGAACCGGCGCTGGCGACGGCGGGACGCCTGCGATATGGTCCGGCCATGAACGTCGCCGTCATGGGGCTCGGCTGGTGGGGCCGCATCATCGTCCCGCTGATCAAGTCGAGCTCCCGCCTCAAGGTGGTCAAGGTCGTCGATCCAGACCCGCGTGCCGCGGATTTCGCGCGCGAGCAGGGCGTGCCGCTCGCCACCTTCGACGACGCCCTCCAGGATCCGAACGTGCAGGGCGTCGTCCTCTGCACGCCGCACACGCTGCACACCGAGCAGATCATCCGCGCCGCGAACGCGAAGAAGCACGTGTTCTGCGAGAAGCCGCTCGCCATGTCGCGCGCCGACGTATTGAAATCCGTGGCGGCCTGCAACGCCAATGGGGTGAAGCTGGCGGTCGGTCATGAGAAAAGATTCGAGCCGCCGATCCAGGAGGCGATGCGCCTGGTGAAATCCGGCGAGCTCGGCACGCCGCTGCAGGTCGAGGCCAACTTCGTGCAGGACAAGTTCCTCTCGCTGCCGGCCGACAACTGGCGGCTCTCGAACAAGGAAGCGCCGGCGGGCCCGATGACCGCGACCGGCATCCACCTCCTCGATCTATCCGTCGGCGTCTTCGGCCCGGCCGGGCGGGTTTTCGCCAACGTGCGCCAGCTCGGCAGCCAGCTGGTGAACGGCGATACGTTAGGCATCCTGGTGAACTTCAAGAGCGGCGGCAACGCGCTGCTCAGCGCGATTCTTGCCACGCCGTTCGATGGACGCTTCGCGGTGTACTGCAACAAGGGCTGGGTCGAGGTGCGCGACAAGGCGCATCCCGAGGCGCCGCAGGGCTGGACGCTCACGGTGCACAAGCGCGGCGGCGGGAAAACGGTGCGCGAATTTGCACCGGCCAAGGCGGTGCTCGCCAACCTCGAGGCATTCGCCGGCGATGCGCCTTATCCGGTGCCGCAGAGCGAGATGATCGCCAACGTCTCGGCGCTGGAAGCGATATTCAAATCGGCGCAGTCCGGACGCGTCGAACCCGTGGAGAACTGATGAAGCTCGGAACCTTCATGATGCCGCTCCACCCGCCGAAGCGGCAGCCGCACGAGACGTACCTCGAGGACCGCGAGGCGATCCTCTTCGCGGACAAGCTGGGCTACAAGGAGGCGCTCGTCGGCGAGCATGTGACCGATCTGGCCGAGAACATCACCTCGTGCTGCATGTTCCTCGCGAGCCTCGCGCACGACACGAAGCAGATCGTGCTCGGCACCGGCACGGTCAACATGCCGAATTCGCACCCCGCGGCGATCGCCGCGCAGGTGGCGATGCTGGACCACATGCTGAAGGGACGACTGCTTTTCGGCATCAGCCCGGGCGGCCTGATGTCGGATGCCGAGGTCTTCGGCAACTACAAGAAGGACCGCAACGCGATCTTCCTCGAGTCGATCAACATGGTGCTCGACATCTGGAAGGGCGAGCCGCCGTACAAGCTGCAGGGCCAGTTCTTCAACGTCACCACCGAGAACACCCAGATCCCGGAGATCGGCCAGGGCTTCATCATCAAGCCCTACCAGAAGCCGCATCCGCCGATCGTGGTCACGGCAGTCGCGCCGCATTCGAAAGGCGTGACGGAGGCGGCGAAGCGCGGCTGGAATCCGATCTCGGCCAACTTCCTGCTGCCCGAATGGGTGGCGAGCCACTGGCCGCGATACGTCGAGGGCGTGCAAGCCGTCGGCAAGAAGCCGGACGGCAACGACTGGCGCGTGGCGAAGTCGATCTTCGTCGCCGATGACGACAAGACGGCGAAGCGCTACGGCCATACCGCCGAAGGCCCGTACCACTTCTACTTCAAGCAGCTCATCCGCAAGCTGGTCGGCGCCGGCAACCGCGGCAACCTCTTCAAGCTCGACCAGAGCGAGCCGGATTCATCCATCACCGCGGACACCATGACGCCGAAGCTCGTGATCGCCGGCACGGTGAACAGCGTGGTCGAGCAGATCCTCGCCTTCCGCGAGAAAGTGGGCCCGTTCGGCACGCTCTACTACCCGTGCCACGACTGGCTCGACCCTAAGCTCGCGAAGCGGTCCATGGAGCTGATGGCGGAGCAGGTGATGCCGAAGGTCAATGCGGCGCTAAAAGAATAAGACGGAGAACGCGCGCTCAGCGCGAGAACCGCATGTGCCGCACGCCGTAGAAGACCGCGATGATGCGCTGCAGGCGCGTCACGCGGATCTCGTCGCCGCGGCGCTGGCGGCGCTGCCAGAAGGCACGGTTCCGCCGGTAGAGCGTGTTGCTGATCGTGCGGATGGCCATGGCGGGATTCTGGCAGCGTTTCACTTAAATCATCGTTAACCCGAGCGCCTCGACCGCAGGAAAGCGGCGGCGAGCCCGACGGCGACGGCGCCGATGACCACCTTCTTCGCGAGACCGGCCGGGTTGTAGCGCACCTCCGCCCGCAGGCCCATCTCCTTCGGAATATTCGGCACGCGGCCGTGCGCCAGGTCGGTGACGATGTCCTCGATCATGTTCACGCGGTCGGCCGCCATCAGCGTGAGCCAGCGTAGCATCCGCCCCTCGCTGTAGTGGTACGCCATCCTGCGCATGCGGCCGGATAGTCCGCTTGGCGGACACGAGGTTCCGAACACCGGCGTCAGCCGGCCGTGCTCGGTGGATTTGAAGATGGTCGTGCGCGGGATCTGGCGCGGAATCGGCGGGTAGAGGGTTTCGGGGCCGATGTCGGGCGCGTGGTCGCGCGGCACGCCCGGCCGGCGCGCCGGCTCGAGGTCCGAGCCCCAGCCGGGGATGCGGCGCGAGAGGTCGAGGCTGCGGCGCTCGGCGGTGGTCAGCGAGCGGCCGCCCTGCAGCGGGGTTTCCAGCACGTCCTCGTTGGATGCACCAAGTGTCTGTTCCATGGGGGCCTTTCAGTGTGCGCGCGGCGGGATGACCATCGGCTTGATGCATTCGTCGAGCTTGCTCGCAAAGAGGTGATAGGCGTCGTGGATCTCCTCGAGCGGGAAGCGGTGGGTGATGACGTCCTTCGGCACGATGTGCCCGGCCTCGATGTGCTCGAGGCAGCGCGGCAGGTAGCGCCGCACGTTGGCCTGGTTCGTGCGGATGGTGAGGCCCTTGTTCATGGCGTCGCCGATCTTCACCAGGTTGAGCGTCGGTCCATAGACGCCGATGATCGACACCACGCCGCCTTTGCGCACGGAATCGATCGCCCAGTTGAGGGCCACCGTGGAGCCGCCCTGCAGCTTGAACGGGTGGATGCCGGTCGCGCGCATGAGCGCGCTGCCCGCGGCCTCGCAGCCCACGGCGTCGATCGCCGCATCCCAGCCGAGCCAGTCGCTCTCCTTCTTCAGGTACCAGACCGGGTCGGCGATGTCGCGGAAGTTGAGCGTCTCGCACTTCGCGAAGCGCCGCGCGAACTCGAGCCGATAGTCCTCCTGGTCGACGATGAGCACTCGCCCCGCGCCGAAGAACCACGCGCAGCGCGCGGCGAAAAGGCCGACCGGCCCGGCGCCGAACACCACCACGCTGTCGCCGCGCTTGATGTCCGCCATTTCCGCCGCCTGGTATCCCGTCGGATACGCGTCGGTGCAGAGCGCGGCGTTGTCGTCGTCGACGGCGTCGGGAATCTTGTACGGCCCGGCGTCGGCGAACGGCACTCGCACGTACTCGGCCTGCCCGCCGTCGTAGCCGCCCGTGGTATGCGAGTAGCCATACACACCACCTACCGCCGTCGCGCTCGGATTGACGTTATGGCAGTTGGCGAAGAACTGCTTCAGGCAGAAATAGCACTCGCCGCAGAAGATGTTGAAGGGCACGATGACGCGGTCGCCGGCCTTCAGCGTGCGCACGTCGGGTCCCACTTCCTCCACCACGCCGACGAATTCGTGGCCGAAGGTCTGTCCGACGCGCGTGTCGGGCACCAGGCCGTGATAGAGGTGCAGGTCCGAGCCGCAGATGCACGCGCGCGTCACGCGCACGATGGCGTCGCGCGCGTGCTCGATCTCCGGCATCGGTTTTTGCACTACCCGGACCCGGTAGGGACCTCGATATGTCATTGCGAGCATTCTTTGGACGTCTCCGTTCAGGTTTCGGATGACGCGCCGCCCGCCGGACCGCGATGGCGTGCGCGTCGCACGCCAAGACGGTCGCAATTGCTATGCCGAGGAAAATAAGGACGGACCCTAATTATTTTTAATTAGGGTCCGTCCCTAATTTTTGTGGACCTACTCGATCTTGATGTGCGCGTCGCGCAGGAACTCACCCCAGGCTTGCGTCTCGCGCCGCACTTCTTCGCTGAACTGCTGGGGTGATTTGGAGACTTCGACGCTCATCATCTGCTTCGCCAGGCCTTCCTTCGTCTCGGGCTTGGTGAGGACGGCGAGCACCGCGCCGTGCAGCCGGTCGATCACCGCCTTTGGCGTGGCCGCCGGCGCGAACATGCCCTGCCACGCGTTGGTGCCGATGCCGGGGAAGCCCTGCTCGGCGAGCGTCGGCACCTGCGGCAGCTCGGGCAGCCGCTCGGTCGGAATGGCGGCGAGCGCCTTCAGGCGCCCGCTCTTGATGTGCGGCAGCAGCGAAGCCATGTTGAAGAAGGCGAGCTGCACCTCGCCCGCGACCATCGCCGGGATCGCCTGGCCGGCGCCGCCCTTGTATGGCACATGGACGAACTCGACGCCGGCCGCCTTCATGAAGCGCTCCATGTCGAGGTGCGGATAGCTGCCGAGGCCGACCGACGCATAGTTGATCTTGCCCGGCTCCTTCTTCGCGAGGGCGATCAGCTCGGCGATGTTGTTCGCCGGCAGCTTCGCGCTCGCCACCACGATATGCGGGATCTCGACCAGCTTGGCGATGCCGGCGAGGTCGCGCGACGGCCGTATCGTCAGGCTGTCCTTGTAGATGTTCTCGTTGATGGCGTTGGTCGAGACGTTGCCGACGAGCAGCGTGTAGCCGTCGGGCGGCGCCTTGGCCGCAGCCTCCAGCGCGATATTGCCGTTCGCGCCCGGGCGGTTCTCCACCACGAAGCTCTGGCCGAGCGACTCGCCGAGGCGCTGCGCCACGATGCGGGCGATGATGTCGGTGGCGCCGCCGGGCCCGTAGGGGACCAGGATGCGCACCGGCTTCGCCGGGTACTCCTGCGCCAGGGCGCTCGTTCCGGCCAGGATGCAAAACAGCAGCGCGGCTATTCTCATTGCGCTCCTCCTCGCATGGGATCATAGCCGAATGCGCACAGTCGACATCCACGCCCACTGGTACCCGGCGGAATGGATCCGGGTCTTCGAGAAGGAAGGCGCGAAGGAGGGCGGCTCCCTCGAGCGCCGCGACGGCAAGTACTTCATCAAGGCGAAGCAGATCACCAACGCCTTCGACGAGCGCTTCGTCGTGGTGTCCGAAAGGGTCGCGGAGATGGACAAGCGCAAGATCGACGTCCATTGCCTGTCGCTCACCACGCCGATGGTGTACTGGGCGTCTCCCGGCCTCGCCATGGCGCTCAGCCAGGCCTTCAACGACGCCGCCGCCGCGGCGCACAAGAAATATCCGGATCGCCTGATCGGCATGGCGATGGTGCCGATGCAGAACCCGGCGGATGCGCTGAAGGAGCTCGAGCGCGCGGCCAAGCTGCCGGGGATGAAGGGCCTCTACCTCGCGACCAACGTCAACAACGAGGAGCTGGACGAGAACAAGTTCTGGGACGTCTACGCGAAATGCGAGGAGCTCGGCTGGCCGATCTTCCTGCATCCGGTGGACACCATCGGCCAGGACCGCACCAAGAAGTACTACCTCAAGAATCTGTGCGGCAACCCGTACGACACGGGCGTAGCGGTCGCGCACCTCATCTTCGGCGGCGTGATGGACCGCTTCCCGAAGCTCGAAGTGAACCTGCCGCACGCCGGCGGCACGTTCCCGTGGCTCGTCGGCCGCTGGGAGCACGGCCGCCAGGTGCGGGCGGAGTTGAAGCACATGAAGAATCCCGTCGGCTCGTACCTCAAGCGCTTCACCTACGACACCATCGGCCACGACGACCGGATCAACGCCGCGCTCGTCAAGCTGGTCGGCGCCGACCGCGTCACGCTCGGCAGCGACTACTGCTTCGACATGGGTCTCGACGACCCCATGGCGACCGTGAAGCGGATCGCCGGCGTCTCCGAGCAGGAGCGCGACATGATCGCGGGCGGCAACGCGCTGAAGCTCCTTCGCCTTTAAGTTTGATGGGCAACCCAGGCTACGGGGAGTGAGGTGCAGTCTTTCGCGCCCAGCCCTGCTTG
>DATMIG010000246.1:0-6423 GCA_035554335.1 Burkholderiales bacterium | reverse complement strand
CGCATCCAGGGCTCGAAGGCGGCGGCGCGCAGCCGGGTCAAGCTCTCGCTGCTCGACCTGCCGTTCCTGCCCGGGGAGCTCCTCGAGCTGCTGCCGGCCGATCTGCGCGAGCGGCTGGGCGACGAGGCGGAGAACTGACTCAGGGTCCCGGCCGCGGCATCGGGACGGCGTCGCCGGCGGGCGGCACGGCCTCGGCCATCAGGGAGCGCGCGATGATCCTCACCAACCTGCTTGGCCTGCTGCTCGGTTTCGCGCTGCTCTCCAATCATTTCGAGGAGAGTCAGGTCCCCGCCGTCCTGCCGCGCTTCCTGCCCGACGACTGGAAGGGCGGGCTCGTGCTGCTGTTCATGATCTTCGTGCTGTCGTCTTTCCTCGACAACATCGCAGCCGCCCTCATCGGCGGGACCATTGCGCGCGGCGTGTTCCGCGGACGCGTACACATCGGCTACCTCGCGGCCATCGTCGCGGCATCGAACGCCGGCGGCTCGGGCAGCGTGGTCGGCGACACGACGACCACGATGATGTGGATCGACGGCGTCGATCCGCTCGACGTGCTGGAGGCGTTCGTGGCGGCCGGCACGGCGATGTTCATCTTCGGCATCCCGGCGTCGCTTCAGCAGCAGCGCTACTCACCGATCGCCAAGGATCCGTCGCCGGGCCTGCGCGTCGACTGGGCGCGCGTCGCGATCGTGGCCATCATCCTCGTCACCGCCATCGCGGTGAACGTGCTGGTGAACGTGCGGTTCGCCGAGCTATCGGACCGCTTCCCGTTCATCGGCGCCGGCGTCTGGATCGCGCTGCTCGCCACCGCCGCGTGGCGCCGGCCGCAATGGTCGCTGCTGCCCGGCTCGCTCAAGGGCAGCATCTTCCTGCTCTCGCTCATCCTTTGCGCGTCGCTCATGCCGGTGGAGAAGCTGCCGGTGGCTTCGTGGCAAACGGCGCTCGGCCTCGGCTTCGTCTCGGCCGTGTTCGACAACATCCCGCTGACCGCGCTCGCGCTCAAGCAGGGCGGCTACGACTGGGGCTACCTGGCCTATGCCGTCGGCTTCGGCGGCTCGATGATCTGGTTCGGCTCCTCCGCCGGGGTCGCGCTGTCCAACATGTACCCGCAAGCGAAGTCGGTCGGACTCTGGCTCAAGCATGGCTGGCACGTCGCGCTCGCCTACGTGATCGGCTTTTTCATCCTCTTCGCCGTCCTCGGCTGGCATCCGAATCCGCCGCACAAGAAAGCCGCGGCGGCGCTGCGAACACCGGCCGCATCGCCTTATTCCGCCGCCTGAGAGCGCCTTGCCGCTCTCGAAAAGCCGAGTAGAATCTTCGCGCCTCGCGTCACAGCCCGGCAGGGCTCACCACCCGGCCTCATAACTATCCAAAGTCCAGAGGAGAGAGTTCCATGAGCACGCAGCAACCCAGATCGACCCCGTCGCGCCGCAAGTTCCTCGCTGGCGCAGCCGCGGCAGCGACCGGCGCAGCCGCGCTCGGCTTCCCCGCCATCGTCAAGGCACAGGGCCCCGTATCTTTCCGCTGGCAGAGCACCTGGCCGGCGAAGGATATCTTCCACGAGTACGCGCTCGACTTCGCGAAGAAGGTGAACGACATGACGGGCGGCGACCTGCGCATCGAGGTGCTGCCCGCCGGCGCCGTGGTGCCGGCCTTCGGCCTGCTCGACGCGGTCACCAAGGGCACGCTTGACGGCGGTCATGGCGTGCTCGTCTATCACTATGGCAAGCAGAACGCGCTCGCGCTGTGGGGCTCGGGTCCGGCCTTCGGCATGGACGCCAACCAGCTCCTCGCCTGGCACCGCTACGGCGGCGGCAAGGAACTGCTGCAGAAGCTCTACGGCTCGATCGGCGCCAACGTGGTGTCGTTCCCGTACGGCCCGATGTGGACGCAGCCGCTCGGCTGGTTCAAGAAGCCGATCACCAAGGTCGAGGACTTCAAGGGCATGAAGTTCCGCACGGTCGGCATCTCGATCGACGTATTCACGGGGCTCGGCGCGGCGGTCAATGCGCTGCCCGGCGGCGAGATCGTGCCCGCCATCGATCGCGGCCTGCTCGATGGCGCCGAGTTCAACAACGCCACCTCGGACCGCGTCCTCGGTTTCCCGGACGTGTCGAAGACCTGCATGCTGCAGAGCTACCACCAGAACGCCGAGCAGTTCGAGATCATGTTCAACAAGCAGAAGTTCGACTCGCTGCCGGCCAAGGTGCGCGCGATCATCGAGCACGCCGTCGATGCGGCCTCGGCCGATCTCGTCTGGAAGTCGATCGACCGGTACTCGAAGGACTACGTCGAGATGCAGACCAAGGACAAGGTGCGCTTCTACAAGACGCCCGACGCCATCCTGCGCCGCCAGCTCGAGACCTACGACGCCGCGGCGGAGAAGCGCAAGGACAACGCGCTCTTCACGGAGATCGCGGAGTCGCAGAAGCGTTTCGCGCAGCGCGTGGTGAAGTGGGACTTCGATACCAACGTGCGCCGCGAGATGGCCTACAACCATTACTTCGGCAAGGGCGCCAAGCCGGCCCCGAAGAAGGCCTGATCGGCAACCGCTAGCACCCGCCATCCGGCGCGAGCCGGATGGCTTTTCTTTTTCCGCGCCATGACCGACCGGTTCCTTCACATCGTCGACCTGATCAGCACCTGGTCGGGAAAGATCTGCGCCTGGCTGATCATGGTCCTGACGCTGGTCGTCTCGGTCGAGGTCTTCAAGCGCTATATCCTGAACGCGCCGACCGCCTGGATCTTCGACCTCGACGCGATGCTGTACGGCACGCTCTTCATGATGTGCGGTGCCTACGCGCTGTCGCAGGACGCGCACGTGCGGGGCGACTTCCTGTACACCAACATGAAGCCGCGCACGCAGGCGGCGCTGGATCTCGCGCTCTACTTCCTGTTCTTCATCCCCGGCATCCTGGCGCTCATCTATGCCGGCTGGTTCTTCGCCGCGGACTCGTGGCGCATCAACGAGCACTCGAACGTCACGTCCGAGGGCCCGCCGGTCTACCAGTTCAAGACCGTGATTCCGATCGCGGGCGTGCTGGTCATGCTGCAGGGCCTGGCCGAGATCGTGCGCTGCGTGCGCTGCCTCAAGACCGGAGAATGGCCGGAGCGCATCGGCGACGTCGAGGAGATCGACGTGGTCGGCGAGCAGCTCGCCCAAAGCCAGTTCGTCGACGAGGAATCGCGCCGCACGGCGATCGAGCAGGCGAAGCACATCGACGAAGCCGCGAAGCAGCGCACGCAGGACAAGATATGAGCGATCCGGCGCTCGGCCTGACCATGCTCGGGCTCATCGTGGTGGCGATCATGATGGGCTTCCCGACGGCCTTCACGATGATGGGCCTCGGCATGATCTTCGGCTACCTCGCCTTCTACACGCCGGGCCAGTCCTGGTTCGAGAACCGCGTGTTCGATCTCTTCGTGCAGAGAACGTTCGGCGGCATGAACAACGAGACGCTGCTCTCGATCCCGCTGTTCGTCTTCATGGGATACATCATCGAGCGGGCGGCGCTGGTGGACAAGATGTTCTTCAGCGTGCAGCTCGCCTTCCGCCGGCTGCCGGCGTCGCTGGCGGTCACCACGCTCCTTGTCTGCGCCTTCTGGGGCATCGCCTCCGGCATCGTCGGCGCCGTCGTCGTGCTGATGGGCGTGATCGCGATGCGGCCGATGCTCAATGCCGGCTACGACGTGAAGCTCGCCTCCGGCGTGATCACCGCGGGCGGCACGCTCGGCATCCTCATCCCGCCCTCGGTGATGCTGATCGTCTACGCCGCCGTCGCCGGCCAGTCGATCGTCAAGCTCTACGCCGCGGCGATGCTGCCCGGCTTCTTCCTCACCTTCCTTTATCTCGCCTACATCATCGGCTGGGCGCTCATCAATCCGAAGATCGCCCCCAAGCTGCCGCCCGACAAGTACCGCATCGACGTGCCGGACTGGCTCAAGCGCCTCGAGCGTGGGCCGCAACGGCGCGTCTTCGTGAGCTTGCTCGCCGCCACTTTCGCGCCGTCCCGCCTGCGGGATGCGCGCGCGCCGAATGGCCGGCCGGTCGGCTTCGGCTTCCTCGCCAAGAACACGCTCGCCATGCTGGTGCCGTTCCTGATGGTCGTGGCGCTGTTTGCAGCGGCTTGGTGGTACGTGGTGATCCACAACGCGCCGACCGCGCCGGTGCAACCGCCGGCGGCCGTCAACGTGCCGCAGGGTGAGGCGGCGAACAATGCGCCAGCCACCACGCTCGCCGAGCCGCCCGCCGAAGAGCAACCGCAGGGCATCGAAGAGCTCGGCTCGGCGGAGACAGACCTCGACGTGCAGCCCGAGACCTCCAGCGCGAGCGGGCCGCAGGAGGTCGGCGGGCTGGCCGAGCCCGGCTCGCAGGAAGGCGTCGGTAAGGTGCCCGAGGATTTCTACGCCTGGTTCTGGGGCCTTGCCGTCCTGTCACTCATCGTGCTCGCGATCTACTACAGCCGCATGGACGGCGAGCAGCTCGAGATCCTGAAGCTGCTGGAAGATTCGGTCGTGCCCCTTGGGGTGCTCACCTTCGTGGTGCTGGCGGTGATTCTCTTCGGCATCACGACGGCGTCCGAATCGGCGGGCGTGGGCGCGGTCGGCGCGCTGTATCTCGCGGGCCTCGCCAAATATCCGCGGCGCGTGCTGTGGTCGAGCCTGGGTGGCCTGCTTTTCGGGCTTGTGCTCGCCACGGTGCGCAATGACGTCATGACCTACGTCGTCGCCGGCTCGCTCGGTGCGCTGTTCGCGGGCACGGCGATCCCCTGGATCTGGGACCTGCTGACCGCGAAGAAGCTCGCGCAGAACATCAAGGAGTCGACCTTCCTCACGGCCAAGACCACCGCCATGGTGTGCTGGCTGTTCGTCGGCTCGGCGCTTTTCTCGGCGGTGTTCGCGTTGCACGGCGGCCAGAGCCTCGTCGAGAAGTGGGTGCTGAGCCTGAACATGTCGCCGCTGCAGTTCCTGATCCTTGCCCAGGCGATCATCTTCCTGCTTGGCTGGCCGCTCGAGTGGACGGAGATCATCGTGATCTTCGTGCCGATCTTCATCCCGCTGCTCGCGCACTTCCAGGTCGATCCGGTGCTGTTCGCGACGATGGTGGCGGTGAACCTGCAGGCAGCGTTCCTGTCGCCGCCGGTGGCGATGTCGGCCTTCTACCTGAAAGGCGTGGCGCCGAAGCACGTCACGCTCAACCAGATCTTCGCCGGCATGATGCCGTACATGCTGATCGTGATCCTCTGCCTGGCGATCATGTACGTCTGGCCCGGCATGACGCTGTGGCTGCCGAATTTCCTCTACGGCGGCTGAGATGGAGCACCTTTCGCAACTGACGGCGAACGAAGCAGCTCGCCGGATGCGTGAAGGGCTGCTGACGGCGGAGGAGCTGGTCGGCGCCTGCCTCGAGCGCATCCGCCAGGTCGAGCCGGTGGTGCAGGCCTGGCAATTCCTCGACGAGGACCATGCACTCGCGCAGGCCCGCGCCGCCGATGAGCGCCGGCGCAGCGGCCAGGCGGTCGGCGCGCTGAACGGCATTCCGGTCGGCATCAAGGACATCATCGACACGGCGGACATGCCGACGGAGAACGGTACGGTGCTGCATCAAGGGCGCACGCCGCGCCACGATGCCGCAGTCGTGCGCCAGCTGCGCGCCGCGGGCGCGGTGATCCTCGGCAAGACCGTGACCACCGAGTGTGCCTACTTCTCGCCCGGCAAGACGCGCAACCCGCACAACCCGGAGCACACGCCAGGCGGCTCTTCCAGCGGCTCGGCGGCCGCGGTGGCGGCGTCGATGGTGCCGCTCGCCCTCGGCAGCCAGACTGCCGGATCGACCATCCGTCCGGGTTCGTTCTGCGGCGTCTATTCGTTCAAGCCGACGCACGGCCTCATCCCGCGCACCGGCGTCCTGCAGCTCTCGCGCACGCTCGACCATATCGGCCTCTTCGCCCGCTCCGTCGAGGACATCGCGCTCCTCGCCGAGGAGCTCGCCGGCGACGACGAAGGCGATCCGGATACCGCGCCTCGCGCGCGCATTCCGTTCGCCCAGGTGGCGGCCGAGGAGCCGCCGATTGCGCCGCGGCTCGCATTCGTCCGCACGCCGCACTGGGAGCGCGCGGACGCGGACATGAAGGAAGGCTACGCCGAGCTCGTCGAGGCGCTCGGCGCGCAGGTGGAAGAGGTGGATCTTTTTCCGTCCGCACAGCCGGCGTGGGACTGGCAGCGCCTCGTGATGGACGCGGAGATGGCGTCGAACCTCGAGCCCCTCTTTCTCACCGGCAAGGACAAATTGTCCGGGCGGCTGCGCGAGCTCATCGAGCGCGGGCGCGAGGTGAAGGCCGTCGACTACCAGCGCGTGCTGAAGGCCCTGCCGGCGGTGAGGGAAACCTTCGACGAGCTTTTCATGGAGCGCTACGACGCGAT
>DATMIG010000245.1:0-4712 GCA_035554335.1 Burkholderiales bacterium | reverse complement strand
CGATCTGGAAGGTGCGCACCACGCCGAGCCGGCAGACGCGGTGCGGCGCGAGGCTGGTGATCGGCGCGCCGTCGAACCGCACGGTGCCGGCATCCGCACGCAGGAAGCCGGCGATGATGGCGAACAGCGTGGTCTTGCCGGCGCCGTTCGGCCCGATCAGCGCGGTGATGCGGCCTTCGCGCGCCTCGAGCGACGCCTCGGACACGGCGAGAAGGCCGCCGAAGCGTTTGACGATGCCGATCGCTTCAAGAAGAGCCACGGGGCCACAGTCCCATCAAGCCGTTCGGCAGGAACCGCAGGATGACGAGCAGCAGCACGCCGAAGGCAAGGAGGTTCACCCCCGGCTCCTTGCCGAGGAGCGCGCTGCTGAGCTCCGCCAGCGCGCCGAGCGCGACGGCGCCGATCAGCGGCCCGAGCACCGTGCCGGCGCCGCCGATGAGCGGCGCGAGCAGCGCGTTCACGGACATCGCCGGGCCGTAGCCGACGTGCGAATCGATGAAGAGGTAGTACTGGATGTAGAACACGCCGGCCGCGGCGGCCATGGCGCCCGAGAGCGTGATGGCGGCGAGCTTGATGCGAAAGGCGTTGATGCCGAGGGCGCGCGCGGCGTCTTCGTTCTCGCGGACGGCGACGAGGTACGCGCCGAAGCGGGAGCGCTCGACGCGCCAGGTGATCGCGTAGGCGAGCGCGACCAGCGCGAGGATGGCGTAGTAGAACCAGCTGCGGTCGGCGAACTGCAGGTTGGCGACGCCGGGCTTCATCGGCACGAGCATGCCGAAGCCGGAGCCGGTGAAGTCCCACGCGTTGACCAGCACGCGGAACACCTCGGCGAAGGCCAGCGTGACGAGCGCGAAGTACGAGCCGCGCAGCCCATAGCGGAAGCTGAGGGCGCCGATGAAGGCGCCGACCAGGGCGCCCGCCGCCAGCGCGAGCGCCCCGCTCGTCCACGCGTCCAGCCCGTAGCGCACCTGCAGCACCGCGCTCACGTAGGCGCCGGTGCCGAAGAACACCGCATGACCGAAGGACACCTGCCCGCCGTAGCCGCCAAGGATGTTCCAGCTCTGGCCGAGCAGCGCGAAGAAGAGCGTGGTGGTCCAGAAGCCGAGCCAGAAGCGCGAGTCGATGAAGAGCGGCAGCGCCAGGAAGAAAACGAGCAGCACGATTAGGGCGATCGCCCTTTTCATGCCGCGCGCGCGCCGAAAAGGCCGGTGGGCCGGAAGAGCAGCACCAGGATGAAGATCACGAAGATGCCGATCTGGCCGAGGCTCTCGCCGAGCAGCAGCCCGCTATAGGCCTCGACCACGCCGAGGAAGAGCCCGCCGAGCAGCGCGCCGATGAAGCTGCCCATGCCACCGAGGACGACGGTGGTGAAGGCGATCAGCACGAACGCGTTGCCGACCTGGGGCGTGACGTAGAACGTCGGCAGCAGGAGACAGGCGGCGATGGCGACCACCGCGCAGCCCAGGCCGAAGCTCACGGCGAAGATGTGCTCCACGTTGATGCCGACGATGCGCGCGCCCTGGCGTTCCTTCGACACCGCGCGGATCGCCTTGCCGGCGTCGGTGCGGGTCATCAGCAGCCAGAAGAGGACCCCGATCAGCACCGCAGCCGCGAGCGCCACCAGCCTGGGCAGCGCGACCGCGGTGACGCCGACGTCGACGAAGACCTGCGCGTATTTGACGTCGATGGTGCGGGTGTTCGACGTCCACAGGTAAAGCGCGAGGTTGTCGATGATGATCGACAGCCCCAGGGTCACGAGCAGCACGTTGGTGTCCTTGCCGAACCCGATCGGCGCGATCACATAGCGCTGCAGGAGGTAGCCGCCGGCGAAGAACGCCGGCGCGAGGACGAGGACCGCGAGGTACGGGTCGACGCCGCCCAGCGTGAAGAGGAAGAACCCCGCGTACAGCGCCAGCATGAGGATGCTGCCGTGCGCGAAGTTGATGATGTGCAGCACCCCGTAGACCAGCGCGAGGCCGAGCGCGACCAGCGCGTAGATCGCGCCGACGGTCAGCCCATTGAGGCCGACCGCCAGCAGGATGACCGGGTCGAGCAGTCCAGCCTCAGGCGGCCGGGATCGGGAACACCGCCTTCGCCGAAGCGAACTCCGGCGGCTGGATCACCTCGATGGCCATCTTCTGCACCTGCGTGGTGATCGGCTGCGCGCCTTCGTTCTGGCCGTTGACGAACTTGGTCGGGCCGTACGGCATGATGTGGTCCGCGAAGGTCGACGCGGCGAGCGCCTGGGTGATCTTGTCGCGATCGGCGGACCCGGCGCGCTCGATCGCATCGGCGATCAGCAGGAGGTCGGAATAGTTCAGCATCACCTCGTAGGTGAGGTCGATGTTGTTCTTCTCCAGCGTCTGCACGAATTGCCGGGTCTTCGGCTTCTTCGGGTCGACCCAGTGGTTGGTGTCCATGATGTACTGCGCCGCGGCGTTGTACTCGCGGATGAACTTCGCGTTGGAGGCGCCGCCGCCGATCACGGAGTAGATGCCCTTCATCGGCACCTTGTGCTGGTGGATGGAGCGCGCGAGCAGCGTGTACTCGTTCAGGTAGCTCGACGGCACGACGAGATCCGGCTTCGCCGCGCGCAGCCGCAGGCCGATGTTGGTGAAGTCGCGCGTCGGCGTCGGATGCGCGATGGACTCGAGCACCTGGAAGCCGCGCTTGGGCAGCTCCGCGGCGAGGAACTTGGCGAGGCCCGAGCCGAAGGCGCCGTCCTCGTGCACCAGGATCACCGTCTTCGCCGGATTACCCGCCGCCTTGTTGATCGCCACCAGATTGTCGAGCGCGACGTCGGTGATGCGCTTGAAGCCGGGACTGAAGTGGAACACGCCGTACAGCCCGCGCTGGGTGATCTGGTCCGACACCGGGCCGTCGACCATGAACGGCACCTTGTTGCGCGCCGAGGCCTGCGTCGCGGTGAGCGCGAGGCCACTCGCGTAGCCGCCGAGGAAGCACGCCACGCCCTGCTCGGAGAGCTTGTCGACTTCCGCGACCGCCGCCTCCGGCTTCGATTGCGAGTCGCCGACCACCAGCTCGATCTTCGCGCCGCCGAGCGACTTGATGCCGCCGCGCGCATTGATTTCATCGGCCGCGAGCTTGGCCCCCGCCATGGACTGCTGGCCGTTGTAGGCGAAGATGCCGGTCATCGGCTGGATCATGCCGATCTTGACGGTCTTCGGATTGGATTGCCCGAGCACGAGGCCGGGAAAGCCCGCCACGCCCGCCGCCGCCGCGGCCGTCGCGGCGCGCAGGACGTCGCGGCGCCTGGGTTGAAAACGGCTTGCGCCTTTGCTGTGCTGGGGCATTGCGGAATCCTCTCTCTGGTATTTTCGCTAATGTATCATCAATGATACATGCTGCCCCGGGCGAACCCGCACCCTCTGCCGCTGCCGCGCTACCACCGCATCTACCTCGTGCTGCGCGAGCAGCTGCGCTCGGGCGAGCTCGCCGGCGACCGGCCGCTGCCGGGCGAGATGGCGCTCGCGCGCCGCTACGGCGTCTCCCGGGTCACCATCCGCGCCGCGCTCGCGCGCCTCGCCGCGGAGCGGCTGGTGCGCCGCGAGCGCGGGCGCGGCACCTTTCCGCGCGCCGCGCGTGCTGCCGCGCCTTCGCCCACCGCGCTGTCCGGATTCTTCGAGAACCTGCTCGCGATGGGGCTGCGCACGTCCGTGCGCATCCTCGACCTGCGCGAGATCCGCGCGCCCGCCGAAGTGGCGGCGGCGCTGAAGCTCGCGCCGCACGCGCCGGTGCAGAAAGCGATGCGCGTGCGCAGCCTGCGCAGCGGGCCGGTCTCGCTCATCACGACCTGGGTGCCGGCCGACGTGGCGCGCGCCTTCGGGCGGCGCGAGCTCGCCGCCAAGCCGATGCTGCGCCTGCTCGAGGATGCCGGCGTGAAGGTGCGCGAAGGCGACCAGACCATCAGCGCGCAGCTTGCCGACCACGAGACGGCGAGCGCGCTTGGCGTGGCGGTCGGCAGCCCGCTCCTCTCCGTGCGGCGCATCGTCTACGGCCCGAAGCGCCGGCCGGTGCAGCTGCTGCAGGGGCTCTATCGGCCCGATCGCTACGAATACCGCATGCACCTTTCGCGCAGCGGCGGGGACAAGGCCCGCGTCTGGGTGCATTCCTGATCCAACAAGCAACCGGAGAAAGTCGATGCCAGCCATGACCCGGCGGCTGCGCGAGCTCCTCGCGCGGCCCAAACCCCTGATGGCGCCCGGCGCCGCCGACGCCCTGACCGCCCGCCTGATCGCCCGGCACGGCTTCGAGGCGCTGTACATGACCGGCGCCGGTACCACCGCCGTGCGCCTCGGCATGCCCGACGTCGGCCTGCTGACGATGAACGAGATGGTGGACAACGCGCGAGCCATCGCGGACGCCTCGCAGTTACCGCTCATCGCGGACGCCGACACCGGCTACGGTGGACCGGTGAACGTGCAGCGCACGGTGCGCGCCTACGAGAGGGCCGGGGTGGCCGGCATCCACATCGAGGACCAGCAATGGCCCAAGCGCTGCGGCCACCTCGCCGGCAAGTCGATCATCCCCGTCGAGGAGATGGTGGCGAAGATCCGCGCCGGCCTGGACGCGCGCCACGACGCGGACTTCGTGCTCATCGCGCGCACCGACGCCCTCGCGGTCGAGGGCTTCGAGCGCGCGCTCGAGCGCTGCAAGCGCTACGAGGAGGCGGGCGCGGACGTGATCTTCCT
>DATMIG010000244.1:0-6788 GCA_035554335.1 Burkholderiales bacterium | reverse complement strand
GAAGGAGGCGCGCGTCCTCCTCGGCCGGATTGGCTCGCAGCCGCAGCAGCTCCTCGCGCATCACCAGCAGCCGATAGTTCGGCGCGTGCGGCTGCGCGAGCGCCTCTTCCAGGCTCGCGCCGCGCCCGGCCACGACGAGGGACGAGTCCTCGGCGCGCGCAAAGCCGGCCAGCGACAGCGCCGCCAGTGCAACCATCAATGTGCGTTTCATAGGAATACAAGATGCGACTCGACCGGCGTCGGCACAAACGATCGATATTCATGCGACGCATGAGAAAAACCGATGGCTAGCGATAGCGCTCCACATCGGCGGCCGATACCGCGCCGCCGCGGTTGCCCCACGACGCGCGGATGTAGGTCAGCAGCGCGGCGATTTCGCCGTCGTTGAGCCTGGAGAAGAACGGCGGCATGCCGTACGGACGCGGATTGGCGTTCGTGACCGGCGCGTAGCCGCCGTTCAGGATCGCCTTGATGCCGTTCGCCGCGACCACGGCGTTCATGCCCGGATTGCCGGCGAGCGCCGGATAAGCCGGCATCGCGCCCTCGCCCTTGTCGCCGTGGCACTCGGCGCAGTGCTCGCCGTAGAGCGCCGCGCCCCTTTGCATGACCCGCTGCGGCGCCGCCTTCGCTTCGCCCGGTGTGGGCGCCGGCGTTGAATGCACGTACGCGGCGATCGCCTTCGCATCCTCCGGCGCCAGGTGCTGCGTGCTGCGATAGACGACCTCGGCCATCGGTCCCATCGCCATCGCGCGCTTCGACACGCCGGTCGTGAGGAGCGCCGCGACCTGCGACGGGTCCCAGCCGGCGATCGGCGGCGCGTACCAGTTCTGCATGGGAATGAGGCCGCCGCCGAGGTCGAGCTGGTGGCTCACCGCACCCAACGCGTTGCGGCCGGTGTGGCAGGCATCGCAATGCCCGAGCCCGCGCACGAGGTACGCGCCGCGGTTCCACTCGGCGCTGTGGCCCGCCTCGGGCTCGTACACGCCGGGGCGGAAGTACATCGTGCGCCACGCGATCAGCGCGAGCTGCGTGTTGTACGGAAAGCGGACGGCGTGCTTCACATTGGGGCGCGCGACGGCGGGCACCGTGCGCAGGTAATCGAACATCGCGTCGGCGTCCTCGCGCGTGACGCGCGTGAAGTTCGGATACGGGAACGCCGGATAGAGCGCGCGCCCGTCCTTGCCGCGTCCCTCGTGCAGCGCGCGCCAGAAGTCCTCGCGCGACCAGCTGCCGATGCCGGTCTGCGCGTCCGGCGTGATGTTGCTCGAGAACATGGTGCCGAACGGCGTCTCGACCGCGCGGCCGCCGGCGAACGGCGCGCCGCCGATCGAGGTGTGGCAGGCGATGCAGTCGCCCACCGCAACGAGGTATGCGCCGCGGCCCTCCATCGGCAGGCGAGCCTTCGCCACCTTGGCCAGGCTGCCGCACTCGAGCGGCAGCTTGCGTGCCTCCGTGGCGGGCTTGGTGGCGGAAACCGGCTGCGAGGCGAGCCAGGCCGTGAGCGCCGGCACGTCCTCCGGCGCCAGGCGCCGCGCGACTTCCGACATGCAATCGGGCTCGACCGAGCGCAGCTTGCCGCTGCGCCAGGCGCCGAACTGCGCGTTCATGTACTGGCGCGGCAGCCCTCGCAGCGACGGAATCGCCGGCTCGACCCCCGCGAGGTTTTCGCCGTGGCACTCGACGCACGCCGGCACGTCGCGGCCGCGATCGCCCTGGAGCACGATGCGCTCCGCGCGAGCGAGCTCAGCCGGCGTCGCCACCGCGGCTTCGGGCGGTGGATACGGCAGCTGCAGCTTCGCGAAGTACTGCGCGATCTCGCGCAGGTAGTCGTCGGTCATGTACTGCACGAGATAGACCATCGGCGCGTACGTGCGCCGGCCATCGCGGAAGCTCACCAGCTGGTTGTAGAGATAGCCCGCCGGCTTGCCGGCGATGCGTGGCGAGAAGCCATCGGCGGTCACCTGCGTCTCGGCGCCGTGGCAGGTGGTGCAGGGCTTCACCCGCTCTTCCAGCGTGTCGGCGACAGTCACCGGGCCATGGAGCTTCGGCGCCACGACGCTGGCCTCGGTCGTCGCCGCTTCCCGCTGCGTCCGGTCCCGCGTCAGGAAATGCGCGAGGGTCGCGAAGCCGAGGACCACCAGCGCCGTGATGATCGCCACGGCCGTGAAGAGGACACCGGCCGGCAGCCGCTCGTCACGCGCCGCCTCGGCACCGCGGCGGATGCCGAGGATGCCCCACAGTACCGCACGAAGCGCCCTGAAGAGTTTAATGCCGGGTCACGCCTGCTTCGTTGTCGGGCGCGCGGTGGCGCGCCAGCATCGCGGCCTCGCGCGCGGTGGGCGTGCGCAGGTGCGGCCGCAGCGGATGACGCAGCGTGCGCCGCGCGAGCAGCGTGCGCAGCTTGTCGTCGCTCATCTCGCTCTCCGCCAAGCGCCTCAGTTGCCCACCCTCGACCGCCGCGATCGGCAGGCCGTCGCGATACAGCACGCGATTGCGATGGATCGCCGGCACGCGATCCTCCGGCGTGAGGATGCCGACCAGGTTCAGCGGATCGACTGCACTCAGTACGACGAGCTCGTCGATCTTCTCCGCGTTCCTTACCGCTCGCAGCCGGCCCACCGCATCCGCGGCCGCAAACTGCTCGCCGCCGAAGCCGGCGACGAAGCGTCCGCCGCGGATCTCGCCGCGCGCCTCCAGGCGCCGGTACACGCGCACGAGGTCGCGCCACGGCGGCAGGTTGGACTCGCGCTGCAGCAGCGAGCGAAAGACGACGCCGTATCGCTTGAGCAGCGCGCGGGCGACGGCCTCGACGTCGTCGCTCTTCTCCGCGGTGAGCAATGCCCAGCGTCCCGCCATCTCGACCAGCAGTTTCCTTTTTTCCGGAGGAGCGAGGAGCGCACGCAGTCCCGCAAAGCTGTCCGCTGTCGCCACCCCCGCACCGGCGAGCTCGGCAAGGCCGCGCTCGACATAAGCCGGCAACAGGCCCGTCGCCTTGACGAGCTCGTGGAAGAACGAGGCGCCGCGCTTTTCGAGCGCCTCCCGCACCGCCTTCGCTTCGGATGAATACTCGGCAGCCGGATCCGCCGGCGCCTTCCAGATGTTGGCATGCTCGCGCTGCAGGAGGGCAATCGGCGAGCTGCGCAGCGGCGCGCGAGTGCCGGGGGTGAGGCGTCCCCACGCCACGCGGCCCGAAAGGCAGAGCTGGTCGACCTGGCTCGAGTCGTAGTCCGAAACGCGCGCCGGCAGCACGTCGTATTCCCAGCCGGCGGCGGCGAGCTCGAAGCCCTCGAGCTGCTCGACGACCGCGGCGAGCCCTTCGACGCCTTGCACCTGGTCCTCGCCCGCCACGTGCTGCCAGTGCAGCAGGAAGCGCATGAAGTCCGCCGCGCTGACCGGCTCGATTTCCGCGCGCAGCCGGTTGAGCGTGTAGCGATGGATGCGCGCCAACAGGCGCCGGTCGCACCATTCGATCTCGGCCACGCTGGGCGTGAAGCGACCCCGCAGCACCCGGCCCTGGGTTTCGAGCGCTTGCAAAGCGATGGCTGCGTCGGGCAGCTCGAGCTCGGTTTCCGTCACCGGTCCCAATACCTCGAGGCGGCTCGCGATGATCTCCAGCGGCTCGTCCTCCACGCGCTCGAGCGCGAACCACGCGCCGCCTTTCCGGACCGCGCGCTCGCCCAGTTGGTCGAGCAAGGCCGGCCAATGGGGTGCCCGCTCGCTTTCCTTGATATAGCCCGCCACCATCAGCGCGTCGTACATCTCGTCCGGCGTATTCGCTACCGGCCACGCTTCCTGGCGCACGCGATCGATCGCGGCCGGGTCGAGCGCGCCCAAGTCGTCGGCATTGCGCAGCTCGGTCGCGCGCCGCGTGTACACGGCACGCGTGCGGCGCTCTTCCAGGGGCGCATCGTCGAGGAACGTGTACACCGCCGAGTTCAGCAGCTCGTGCGACAGCACCGACGGCTCGGGCGTGTCGCGCGCGACGAGCTGCATCTCGCCCGCGTACAGGCGCTTCAGCTGCGCTTCGAGGCCCTGCGCGTCCACCGCTTCCTCGAGCGCGTCCTTCATCGCCTGGTGGACGAGGGGATGGTCCGGCACCTCGCGCTCGCCGGGCAGGTTGTCCTGGCACGCGGCCGCGTCGGGGAAGACGGCCTGCAGCAGGTCCTCGGCGTACATGCGCTGGAGCTGGTTCGGGATCCGCGCGCCGCCGCGATTGCGGGGAACCGCCAGCGCGAGCGTGGTGCTCCACCGCCACCGCGTCTCGAAGATCGGCGACTGCAACAGCGCCTGCACGAGCGTTGCGCGCACCGTGTTCGGGTGCAGGTAGCGATAGACCTCTTCGAGCGGGAAGGAATGCGAATTGTTGAGCGAGAGGATGATCCCCTCCTCCGTCGCCGCCGCCTGCAGCTCGAAGTTGAAGCCCTGGCAGAATTTCTTGCGCAGCGCGAGGCCCCAGGCGCGGTTGATGCGGCTGCCGAACGGCGCGTGCAGCACGAGCTGCATGCCGCCGGACTCGTCGAAGAAGCGCTCGAGGCACAGCGCGTCGGTGGTCGGCACCACGCCGAGGGAACGCTTCCCTTCGGCGAGATAGCGCGCGATCTGCTCCGCCGCCGGCCTTTCCAATCGGTAATCCCGGATGAGGAGCTCGATGGCGCCATCGAGCTCATCGTCCCTGCGCGGCTCGTCGGGCCCCGGCAGCTCGAAATCCACCGCCGCGCGCAGCTGCGACACCGCCGCGCTCATCTCGTCGGATCGCGCCGGCGCCTCGCCGAGCCAGAACGGCATCGACGGCGGCTGGCCTTGCGCATCCGCGACGCGCACCACGCCGTTGCCGATGCGCAGGATGCGCCACGAGGTATTGCCGAGCTGGAACACGTCGCCCGGCAGCGATTCGATGGCGAAGTCCTCGTTCAGGGTGCCGATGAAGTGGCCTTCCGGCTCGAGCACCACGCGGAAGTCGAACACCTCCGGGATCGCGCCGCCGGAAGTGATGGCGGTCATGCGCGAGCCTTTGCGCGCGCGCAGCTTGTGATTCAGGGAATCGTAGTGCAGCAAGGCGCCGCGTCGTCCACGCCGGGTGGCATAGCCGCGGGCGAGCATCTCCACGATTTCATCGAACTGCTTTTTGTCCAGATGCCGGTAGGGATACGCCCGCCGGCACAGATCGAAGAGCGCCTGCTCGTCGCACTCTTCTTCCGCCGCGGTCTCGGCAACGACCTGTTGCGCGAGGACGTCGAGCGGCTGGTCCGGCACCGCGACGCGATCGAGCTCGCCGTCATACACGGCGCGGACCATTGCCGCGCATTCGATGAGGTCGTCGCGCGTCAGCGGGAAGATGCGGCCCTTCGGCGTGCCCTTCACCGTGTGGCCGGAACGGCCGACGCGCTGCAGGAAGGTGGCGATGCGGTGCGGCGACGAGATCTGGCAGACGAGATCGACGTGCCCGATGTCGATGCCGAGCTCGAGCGACGCGGTCGCGACGAGGACTTTCAGCTTTCCTTCCTTCAGCTTCTCCTCGGCGTCGAGCCGCGCTTCCTTCGCCAGGCTGCCGTGGTGCGCGGCGACGAACTCGGTGCCCAGGCGCTCGGAGAGCTGATGCGCCATGCGCTCCGCGAGGCGGCGCGTATTGACGGTGATGAGCGTCGTGCGGTGCTCGTCGATGAGCTGCACCAGCCGCTCGTAGATCTCGGCCCACACCTCGTGCGACATGACTGCTTCGAGCGGCGAGCGCGGCACTTCCACGGCGACGTCCATCTTGCGGCGATGGCCCTTGTCCACGATGGTGCAAGGCTTGCGGGTCAGGAAGCGCGCCACTTCTTCGATCGGCTTCTGCGTCGCCGAGAGGCCGATGCGCTGCAACGGGCGGCCGCACACCTGATCGAGGCGCTCGAGCGACAGCGCGAGGTGCGCGCCGCGGCGCGACTGCAGCACGGCGTGGATCTCGTCGACGATCACCACCCGCGCCGTCTTCAGCATCTGGCGCGAGCGCTCCGCCGTGAGCAGGAGGTAGAGCGATTCCGGCGTCGTCACCAGGATGTGCGGCGGCGTGCGCAGCATGGCGGCGCGCTCGTTCTGCGGGGTGTCGCCGCTGCGGACGGCGGCAGTGATCTTGATGCCGGGGGCCAGCGCGTGGATTTCCCGGCGCGGCTCGGCCAGGTTCTTGTGGATGTCGGCCGACAGCGCCTTGAGCGGCGACACATAGATGACGCGGACTTCGTCCGGCAGGCCGCCCTGCTCCAGCCCCTCGCGCAGCAGCTGGTCGATGGAGGTCAGGAAGGCGGCGAGCGTCTTCCCGGAGCCGGTCGGCGCTGCGATAAGCGTGTCGTCTCCACGACGGATGGCCTTCCAGCCGTCGAGCTGCGCTTCCGTGGGTTCGGCAAAGCGGGAGGCCCACCAGCTCTGGAGGACCGGATGAAAGTCTAGGGGTAGCAAGGTCAGGATTTTGACATTAGATTCAGCGCTTCATTCCATGCTCAACTCCGCCGAGCGCAAGGCGCTCAAGGGCCGCGCCCACAAGCTCGAGCCGGTCGTCATCATCGGCAACAAAGGCCTCACCGACGAAGTGGTGAAGGAAGTCGACGTCGCCCTGAAGGCGCACGAGCTCATCAAGGTGCGCGCGCCCGGCATCGAGCGCGACGACCGCGAGGCGACGCTGCGAACCTTGTGCGAACGCACGCAGGCCGAGGCGGTCCAGACCATTGGCAAGGTGTTCGTCCTCTACCGGAAGCGCGATGAATAAGGGGCTCCTGACAGCCGACGAGCTGGCCAAGCTCGCGAAAAGCGGCGAG
>DATMIG010000243.1:0-14441 GCA_035554335.1 Burkholderiales bacterium | reverse complement strand
AAGCTGAAGGAAATCTCCTACATCCATGCCGAGGCCTATGCGGCCGGCGAGCTCAAGCACGGACCGCTCGCCCTCGTCGACAAGGACATGCCGGTCGTGGCCGTGGCGCCCTCCGATACCCTGATCGAGAAGCTGAAGTCGAACCTCCAGGAAGTGCGCGCGCGCGGCGGCGAGCTGTATGTGTTCGCCGACCAGGGGACGCAGTTCGCCGAGTCCGAGGGGCTGCGCGTGATCGAGCTCGGCGCGCATGCGGGCGCCCTTTCGCCGATCCTGCACGTCGTGCCGCTGCAGCTGCTTGCTTATCACACCGCGCTTGCGCGCGGCACCGACGTCGACAAGCCGAGAAACCTCGCGAAGTCCGTCACCGTAGAGTAGGCCGTGCTGAAGACCACGCCGTTCCATGCGCGCACCGCGCCGCTTTGCGTCAGCCACGCCTGGCGACGCTGGGCGGGCCACGTGGTCGCCAGCTCGTACGAGCTCACGCACGAGCGCGAATACCATGTGATTCGCGCCGCCGCGGGCCTGCTTGACGTCTCTCCGTTGTACAAATATCGGCTGCGAGGCCGCGACGCCGCGCGCCTCCTCGACCTGGTCGTCACGCGCAACGTGATGAAAGCGGCGGTCGGCCAGGTGCTGTACACGCCCTGGTGCGACCACGCCGGCAAGGTGATCGACGACGGCACGGTTGCGCGGCTGGATGAGCAGACCTTCCGCATGACCTCGGCCGAGCCGAGCCTGCGCTGGCTGGAGGACAACGCGGCGGGCATGCAGGTGGAGATCACCGACGTGTCGGACAGCACCGCCGCCCTCTCGCTGCAGGGACCGATGTCGTGGCCGATCCTCGAATCGATGGGCGCGCCGGCGCTGAAATATTTCCGGCTCGCGGCCGCCACGCTGCGCGGCATCCCGGTGACGATCTCGCGCACCGGCTATACCGGCGACCTCGGCTTCGAGATCTGGGTCGACGCCGCGCAGGCCTTGCCGCTGTGGGACGCGCTGATCGACGCCGGCCGCGGCTACGGCATCATGCCTACGGGCCTCCTCGCGCTCGACATGGCGCGCATCGAGGCGGGCCTGATGCTCATCGACGTCGACTACGTGCCGGCGCGCAAGGCGTTGATCGCGAGCCAGCTCTCCTCGCCCTTCGAGCTCGACCTGGCATGGACGGTGAACCTCGAGAAGGAGCGCTTCATCGGCCGGCAGGCGCTCGCCGAGGAGAAGGCGCGCGGGCCGCAATGGCTCTTTGTCGGCGTGGAAGTCGACTGGAATTCGTTGGAGCGCCTGTACCAGGAAGTCGGCCTCGCCACGCGTGTGCCCGGCGCGGCCTGGCGCATGAGCGTCCCGATCTATGCCAGCGGCGAGCAGGTGGGCTACGCGACCAGCGGCGCCTGGTCGCCCCTGCTGAAGAAGTACATCGCCCTCGCGCATCTGCGCGCGCAATGGGCCAAGCCCGGCACGCCGCTCGAGATGGAAATCACCGTCGAGCACAAGCGCAAGCGCGCTGCTGTCACGGTGGTGAAAAAACCGTTCTTCGACCCGCCGAGAAAGCGGGCATGACGAAGCCCGACGTCATCATCGTCGGCGGTGGGCACAACGGCCTCACGTGCGCGGCGTATCTCGCGCGCGCCGGAAAAAAGGTGCTGGTGCTCGAGCGGCGCGAGCGTATCGGCGGCGCCGCGTTCAGCGAGGAAGTGTTTCCCGGCTTCCGCTTCTCGGTCTTTTCGTACGTGGTCAGCCTGCTGCGGCCCGAGATCATCCGCGAGCTCGAGCTGCCGCGCCACGGGCTGCAAATCCTGCCGCTGGAAAGCACGCTGACCCCGCTTCCGAACGGCGATCGCCTGGTGCAATGGTCGGACCACGACCAGAACCGGGCGGAGCTTGCGCGCCATGCGCCGCGCGATGCGGAAGCGTACGACGAGTTCGGGCTTCTCCTGCATCGCATGGCACGCGCCGTAAAGCCGCTCCTGCGGACGGCGGCGCCGGATCCTGCGTCGCTGCGGCCCGGCGAGCTCTTCGACCTGCTGCGTCTCGGCCGCTATTTCCGCGAGCTGCCGGAGAAGGACCTGCACGCGCTGTGGAAGCTCCTCACCATGAGCGCCGCCGACTACCTCGACGAATGGTTCGAGGGCGAGGCGCTGAAGGGGACGAAATCGGCGAGCGGCATCATCGGCACGCTGCTCGGGCCGCGCTCACCCGGCACCGCGTACGTTCTGCTGCATCACTACATGGGCGAGCTCGACGGCGTATTTCGCGCGTGGGGCTTCGCGAAGGGTGGCAACGGCTCGGTCAGCGCCGCCATCGCGGCCGCCGCGCAGGCCCACGGCGTCGAGATCCGTACCAATGCCGCGGTTTCGCGCATCCGTGTCAAAGGCGGCCGCGCCAGTGGCGTGATTCTCGAGAACGGTGACGAGCTTGAGGCCGGCACCATCGTTTCGGGCGCCGACCCTCGCCGCACGTTCCTCGGTTTGGTGAGAGAGGAGAACCTGCCGGACGAGTTCGTCGCCGCCATCAAGCGCTACAAGTTCCGCGGCGCTTCGGCCAAAGTGAACCTCGCGCTCGGCGAGTTGCCGCGCTTCACGTGCATGCCGGAGCCCGGTCCGCACATGCGCGGCGCGATCTCGATCAGCCCGAGCGTGGATTACCTCGAGCGCGCCTACGACGAGGCTAAGTACGGCGAGTTCTCCCGGCGCCCGTACATGGACATCGTGATTCCGTCGATGCTCGATCCGTCGATGGCGCCGCCGGGCAAGCACGTGATGTCGATCTTCGTGCAATACGCGCCGTACCACCTGAACGGCGGCTGGAGCGACGCGCGGCGCGAGGAGTTCGGCGACACGGTCGTGAACACGCTGGCGGAGTACGCGCCCAACCTGAAGGGCGCGATCCTGCACCGGCAGGTCGTCACGCCCGCCGACATCGAGCGCATCGTCGGCCTGAGCGAAGGCAACATCTTCCAGGGCGAGCTCTCGCTGCAGCAGATGTTCTTCCTGCGGCCCGCGCCCGCCTGGGCGCGCTATCGCACGCCGATCCACGGCCTCTACCAATGCGGATCCGGCACCCATCCGGGTGGCGGCGTGATGGGCGCTTCCGGTCGCAACGCGGCCATGGAGATCCTGCGTTGAGCGATGTGCTGGTCATCGGCGCGGGCCCGGACGAGCTGGTCGCCGCGCGGCTCCTGCAGCAGGCGGGGCATCGAGTCACCGTCGTGCAGGAGCACGCGCTGCACGATCGGGTCGACGGCTGGGCCCCCGCTCAGCTCGGCGGCCTGCAAACGACGCGGCCCGATCCCTGGCTGCGCACGAACGATGGCCTCGAGCTTTTCGCCGATGTGCAGCGCAGTGCGCAGAGCATCGGGCGCCTCAGCGCGCGCGATGCGCAGCGGTGGCCGGAATTCTGCGAACGCATGGCGCGGCTCGCCGGGTTGCTGGAAAAAATCTACCTGCAGGCGCCGCCGAGCCTGATCGACCTGCGCTTCGCGCTTCGGGTGCGACGCCTCGGCCGGCGGGGCATGGAAGACCTGATGCGGGTGCTGCCCATGCCTGCATCCGAGCTGCTCGACGAATGGTTCGAGAGCGACATTCTCAAGGGCGCGTTGTGTGCGTTCGCCGTGCGCGACCTCCAGCAGGGGCCGCGCTCGGCCGGGACGGCGTTCCGGCTGCTACACGCGCACGTCGGCAGCCCGCGCGGTGTTTTTCGCCCGGGCACGGTGGACGTCGCGCCGTTGCGCTCCGGCCTGACCATGCGCGAGGCGCAGGTTGCGCGCATCGACGTGCGCGGCGGTGCAGTCAGCGGCGCGACGCTCGCCAACGGGGAAACGTTACCGGCGACGATCGTGGTGGCGGGCGCGCACCCGGGTCGCGTGCTGGGCGAGCTCGTCGAGCCCGGCTGGATCGATCCGGACCTCGTGCGCGCGGCGCGCCGCATCCGTTCGCGCGGCGTGGCGGCACGTGCAAGGCTCGAGCTCGAGCGAGCACCGCAGTGGCCCACCCTCACGCTGGCGGGCACGGCGGACGACGTCGAGCGCGCCTACGACGCGGTGAAATACGGCCGCATCTCGGAGCGTCCGGTGATCGACGCGGTGGCCGACGGCGCGGCGCTCGACGTCCACTTGCAATTCGTCCCGCACACGGCGGCCGATACCGCGGACATCCAGGCCCGGCTGGTGAAGGTGCTGCAGCCGCACGTTCCGCCGATCCGCAGGGTCAGTGTGCGCACTCCGGTTGATCTCGAACGCACCTACGGCTGGCCGCAGGGGCAGCCGCATCACGCCGAGCTATCGCTCGACCAGGCCTTGTGGATGCGGCCGTTGCCCGAGCTCGCCGGTTACAAGACCCCCGTCGCCGGGCTCTGGCTGTGCGGCCCGGCCATGCATCCGGGCGCCGGCGTGATCGGCGCTGCGGGCTACAACTGCGCCCGAGCCATGCAGAAGTCATGAGGCGCGCGCAGCTCGTCGCGGCTTTTATCGGCGTCGCGCTCGCGGCCGCAGCGGGCGGCTTCTACGTCTACGAGTGGAACGTGCGGCACAGTCCGCTGCCGTTTGCTCGCGCCTCGACCCCGAAGCCGGTGCCCGCGCTCGAATTCGTGGATGCCAAAGCGCAGAAGCGCACGCTTGCCGAGTTCCGCGGCAAGGTGGTGCTGCTGAATATCTGGGCGACCTGGTGCGAGCCCTGCCGGCAGGAGATGCCGGCCCTCGATCGCCTCCAGGCCGAGCTGGGCGGGCCGGGCTTCCAGGTGCTGGCGCTTTCGGTCGACCAGCAGGGGGCGGAGATCGCGCAGCGCTTTTACCGGGAGATCGGCGTGAAATCGCTCGACTTCTATATCGATCCGTCCGCCCGCGCCGCCTTCCGCCTCGACGCGCCGGGGTTGCCAGTGTCGCTCCTCCTCGACCGGGAGGGGCGGGAGGTGGGCCGCAAGCTCGGCGCCGCCCAGTGGGACTCGCGCGAAGTGGTGGAGGACCTGCGCCGCCGCATCACGAGGGCCGAGTAAACTAGCCCCATGACCGTCTACCTTCACTCCAAGGCGCGCGCCACCGACGTGCCGATGACCGACGGCGAGCGCAAGGCTCGCATCGAGCTTGCCGCCTGCTACCGCGTCTTCGACATGCTCGGCTGGACCGAGATGATCTTCAACCACATCACGCTGCGCGTGCCGGGGACGGAGCCGAGGTTCCTCATCAATCCGTTCGGCCTGCATTACCGCGAGGTGACGGCGTCGAGCCTGGTGCTGATCGACCTCGACGGCAACGTGTTGCGCGAGAGCCAGTGGCCGGTGAATCGCGCGGGGTATGTCATCCATTCCGCCATCCACGGCGCGCTGCCGAACGCGCATTGCGTGATGCACACGCACACCACGAACGGCGTCGCCGTGTCGTGCATGAAGGGCGGGCTGTCGAGCGACAACTTCTACGGCGCGATGCTGCACGGCCGCGTCGCGTATCACGACCTGGAAGGCGTGACGGTCGATATCGGCGAGCGCGAGCGCATCGTGCGCGACCTCGGCGACAAGCACGTCATGATCCTGCGCAACCACGGCCTGCTCTCATGGGGCGCGAACGTCGCCGAGGCGTACCTGCGGCTCTGGACGCTACAGCGCGCGTGCGACGTGCAGCTCGCGTGCGCCAATGCGGGCGGCGAGGTGATCAAGCTCTCGCAGCCGGTGATCGATCGCATGCTCGCCGAGTCGGGCCCCGGTGAATCCAAGACGTGCGAAGACGTCTTCGCGGCCATGGTCCGCCTGGTGGATGCGCGCGACCCGTCCTATCGAGATTGACGTTTACGTAAACGTTAACTAGCCTTGCCGCATGACCGATCTCTCCGACTCGGCCAAGCTCGTCTACAAGGCAAAGCACAAGATCCGCTTCGTCACCGCGGCGAGCCTGTTCGACGGCCACGACGCGTCGATCAACATCATGCGGCGCATCCTGCAGGGCTCGGGCGCCGAGGTGATCCACCTCGGCCACAACCGCTCGGTCGAGGAGATCGTCGCTGCCGCGCTGCAGGAAGACGTGCAGGGCATCGCGGTCTCCTCCTACCAAGGCGGCCACCTCGAGTTCTTCAAGTACATGGTCGACCTCCTCAAGCAGCGGGGCGGCCAGCACATCCAGGTGTTCGGCGGCGGCGGCGGGGTGATCGTCGCCGACGAGATCAAAGCGCTGCAGGACTACGGCGTGGCGCGCATCTACTCGCCGGAAGACGGCCAGCGCATGGGCCTGCAGGGCATGATCAACGACATGCTCGCGCGCTGCGACTTCGACCTCGCGCGCTTTTCACCGAGTGAACTCAAGGCCGGCGACGCGCGCTCCCTCGCCCAGGTGATCACCGCCATCGAGCTCGGCTCCTTCAAGGGCAAGCTGGAGGCGAAGCCGGCGCCCGTTCTCGGTGTGACCGGCACCGGCGGCGCGGGCAAGAGCTCGCTCACCGACGAGCTGGTGCGGCGCTTCCGGCTCGACCAGGGCGACGAGCTCGGCATCGCCGTGCTGTCCGTCGATCCGACGCGGCGCAAGACCGGCGGCGCGCTGCTCGGCGATCGCATCCGCATGAACGCGATCCACGGCCGGCGCACCTTCATGCGCTCGCTCGCCACGCGCGAGACGGGCAGCGAGCTCTCCGCGGCCATCGGCGACGCCATCGCCGCGTGCAAGGCCGCCGGATACGAGCTGATCATCGTCGAGACGGCGGGCATCGGCCAGGGTGACGCCGCCATCGTGCCGCATGCCGACGTCTCGCTCTATGTCATGACGCCCGAGTTCGGCGCCGCGAGCCAGCTCGAGAAGATCGACATGCTCGATTACGCGGACGTCGTGGCGATCAACAAGTTCGATCGCAAGGGCGCGGAGGACGCGCTGCGCGACGTGCGCAAGCAGGTGCAGCGCAACCGCGAGGCATTCCGCGAGCCGGCCGAGTCGATGCCGGTGTTCGGCACCGTCGCCGCGCGCTTCAACGATGATGGCGTGACGGCGCTCTACCACGCGCTCGCCGATCGCCTGGCGCAGAAAGGCTTGCCGCTGCACGAGCGCCGGCTGCCGCGCCCCCCGCTGAAATCGTCGTCGGCGGTGCACGCCGTCATTCCCGCCAAGCGGCAGCGCTATCTCGCCGAGATCGCCGATACGGTTCGCGGGTATCACGAGCACATCACCGAGCAATCGCGCCTGGCGCGCGAGCGGCAGCAGCTGCGCGCGACGTTAGAGATGGTGGGGAAGGACCTGGCCGATGTTCAGCATGTGCTGAAGCAGAAGGAAGCCGAGCTGGCGGCGGAATCGATAAAGCTGCTGGATTCCTGGCCGGCGACGCAGAAAGCGTACTCGGGAGACGAGCAGGTGGTGAAGGTGCGCGGCAAGCAAGGGTATGAGATGCGGCGCACCCGGCTCACCAGCATGTCGCTCTCCGGCACCAAGGTGCCGAAGGTCGCGCTGCCGAAGTACGAGGACCACGGCGAGATCCTGCGCTGGCGCATGCGCGAGAACGTGCCGGGCGAGTTCCCCTATACCGCGGGCGTCTTCCACTTCAAGCGCGAGAACGAGGATCCGACGCGCATGTTCGCGGGTGAGGGCGATCCGTTCCGCACCAACAAGCGCTTCCACCTGCTTTCGAAGGACATGCCGGCGAAGCGCCTGTCGACCGCGTTCGACTCGGTCACGCTGTACGGCTTCGATCCGGACGAGCGTCCGGACATCTACGGCAAGGTCGGCAATTCCGGCGTGTCGATCGCCACGCTCGAGGACATGAAGGTGCTGTACTCGGGCTTCGATCTCTGCAATCCCGCGACGTCCGTGTCGATGACCATCAATGGCCCGGCGCCGACCATCCTCGCCATGTTCTTCAACACCGCGATCGACCAGCAGGTCGAGAAGCTCGGCCGCAAGCCCTCGGCCGAGGAATTTTCAGCGCTGAAGAAGAAAACCCTGGCCGCGGTGCGCGGCACCGTGCAGGCCGACATCCTGAAGGAAGACCAGGGGCAGAACACCTGCATCTTCTCCACCGAGTTCTCGCTCAAGGTGATGGGCGACATCCAGGAGTACTTCATCGATCACGACGTGAAGAACTTCTACTCGGTGTCGATCTCGGGCTATCACATCGCCGAGGCGGGAGCCAATCCCATTTCCCAGCTGGCGTTTACGCTCGCCAATGGGTTCACCTTCGTCGAGGCCTACCTCGCGCGCGGCATGAAGATCGACGACTTCGCGCCGAACCTGTCGTTCTTCTTCTCCTACGGCATGGACCCCGAGTACGCGGTGCTCGGCCGCGTGGCGCGCCGCATCTGGGCGGTGGCGATGAAGAACCGCTATGGCGGAAACGAACGCAGCCAGAAGCTCAAGTTCCACTCGCAGACGTCGGGGCGCTCGCTGCACGCGCAGGAGATCGCCTTCAACGACATCCGCACCACGCTGCAGGCGCTGATCTCGACGTACGACAACACGAACTCGCTGCATACGAACGCCTACGACGAAGCGATCACCACGCCCACGGAGGAGTCGGTGCGCCGGGCGATGGCGATCCAGCTGATCATCAACAAGGAGTGGGGCCTCGGCAAGAACGAGAACCCGAACCAGGGGTCCTTCATCATCGACGAGCTGACCGATCTGGTCGAAGAGGCGGTGCTGAAGGAGTTCGAGGCCATCTCGGGCCGGGGCGGCGTGCTCGGTGCGATGGAGACCGGCTACCAGCGCAGCAAGATCCAGGAAGAGTCGCTGTACTACGAGCACCAGAAGCACGACGGCTCGTACCCCATCATCGGCGTCAATACGTTCCGCAACCCGCACGGCGATCCGGTGCCGCAGAAGCTCGAGCTGATCCGCTCGACCGAGGACGAGAAGCAGTCGCAGCTCAAGCGCCTGCGCGACTTCCAGCGCAAGCACGAGGCCGAGGCGCCGGTCATGCTCCAGCGCCTGCGCCAGGCGGTGATCGAGGACCGCAACGTGTTCGAGGTCCTGATGGATGCCGTGCGCGTCTGCTCGCTCGGGCAGATCACCCACGCGCTGTTCGAGGTGGGCGGCCAGTACCGCAGGAGCATGTGAAGCGCCTGCTGCGCCGCCGGTATTGGCGCGCCAAGTGGCCCGTCTATGTGCCGCTCGCCTTCTACGTCGCTTGGCTGATGCTGCGGTATCGGTCGGCGACGCTGTATACCGCGGCGAATCCGGGCATTCCGACCGGCGGCATGACCGGCGAATCCAAGTCGGCGATCCTGCAGAAGCTGGCCAGCGTCGAGGGCGCCGTCGCCCCGTTCGTGCTCATCGCGGCCGAGTCAGCGCCTCGCGAGCGTGTACGCAGGGCGCGCCACTGGATGGCGCGACAGCGCGTGGCATTTCCCGTCGTCCTCAAGCCGGACGTCGGCGAGCGGGGTCGGGCGGTAAAGGTGGTCGGCAACCGCCGCGAGCTGATCCGGCGCCTGGTGCGAGCTCGCGAAGCGATGATCCTGCAGCGCTTCGCCGAGGGCGAGGAGTTCGGCATCTACTATCGGCGGCTGCCGGGCGAAGCGCGCGGACGCATCGTCTCGATCGCGCAGACTTCCTACTTCGAGCCGAACGCGTTCGGCACCCACGACGCGCTGTTCAAGGATCAGCGCCGGCTCGCCACGCCGGCGCTCGAGGAACGCATCGAGTACCTGAGCCGCGCGCATCCCGGGTTCTTCGTCGGACGATACGACGTCTGCGCGAGAACCGCGCAAGAGATTAGCGGCGGGCATTTCGAGGTGATCGAGCTGAACGGCGTGTCTTCCGAACCGACCTACATCTACGATCACGCGACCACGCTCGGGGAAGCGTTGCGGGCGCTCATGCTTCAGTGGCGGGCGGCGTTCCAGATCGGGGCGGCGAATCGCGCGCAGGGCGCGCCGCTGACGCCGCTACCGACGTTGCTGCGATTGATCGCACGCGAGCATGCGATCCACGTCGCGGCAGCGTTTCAGCGGATGTAGCTACTCTTTCTCCGAGTCGGCGCGCTGCTGCACCTGCTGCATCGCCGCGTCGATCTTCTGCCGGGTCTGCTGCATGGTCTTCTGACCCTGCTCGAGCTCCTGCTTCTTGATCGCCGCCGCGGTGGCGGCCGTGGTGGCGGTTTCGACGCCGCAGCCGGCCAGGGCCGCGGTGGCGACGATGACGAGGAGTGTTTTCATGGGGGCGACTCTACGCCGAAGGGCAAGGCTTGCGCGGCAATATTACCCGCGCCTCTATATCTCCTCACCGGCGGAAGGCAGCCGGCGGTCGGCATGGCCGTGGCGCCTCTCGATGGCCACGGGGACGACCGTCACTCTCCGATCGGACCGCAGGCTCGTGCGGTGCTCGGCGGCCAGCGCCGGGTGGAATGCGAAATAGGCTGCGAGCGCCGCCGTGCCTGCGTGCAGCCAGATGTTGTGGCCATACAGCGGCATCAATCCGAACAGCGTATTCGCGCCGGGGACGAGCCCGATTACTGCGAGGCAGGTAGCGATGACGGCGAGAGCGCGCGCGAACCATATCGGGCTCGTCAGGCGCCGCCAGGCGCTGATGCCCCAAGCGCCGAGGGCGATGTGCAAGCCGCTGAGCGGACCATTCACCGGGAGCACATCGAGGAGATAGCCAGATGGCGGCGTCAAGGCGGCAGGGAGCAGGCCGAGGAGCCCGAGGCTGGCGTAGGCAATGCCGACAAAGAGGGCAAATGGCTCTGCTCTCATCAGTTCACCGTGGCGCCGGTTTCCTTCACGACCTTGCCCCACTTCGCGTCCTCGGCGCGCATGTAGCGCAGGAGCTCTTCGCCGCCGGTCGAATCGGCCTCCAAGCCCGCCTCCCGGAACTTGGCCTGCAGGTCGGGATCCTTCAGCGCCTTGGCAATTTCCGTGTAGAGGCGCTGGACGATGTCTTTCGGCATCCCGGCCGGGCCGGAGATGCTCAGCCATAGGGTGGCTTCGTAACCCGCCACGCCCGCCTCTGCCATCGTCGGCACATCGGGCAGCTCGACCCAGCGCTTCGGCGTGGTGACCGCCAACGCCTTCAGCCGGCCGCCGCGCACCTGGCCGAGCACGTTCGGCACGCCGGCGAAGGAGACGCCGACTTCTCCGGCGAGGAGGTCCTGCATCGCCGGGCCGCTTCCCTTGTAAGGCACGTGGTTGAGCTGCACGCCCGCCATGGAGTTGAAGAGCGCGCCCACCAGGTGCTGCGAGCTGCCATTACCGGAGCTCGCGTAGTCGATGGCGCCGGGCTTCGCCTTGGCGGCCGCGATGAGCTCCTTCACGGAAGAGACGGCGGTCTTTTTCGGGTTGACGACCAACACATAAGGCCCGACGGCCATCATGCTGATATGCGTGAAGTCCTTGAACGCGTCGTATTGCAGCTTCTTGTAGAGGTGCGAGCTGATGAGGTGCGTCGTGCCGGTGATGGCGAGGGTGTAGCCGTCGGGCGGCTGCTTGGCGACGAAGTCCCAGCCGATCGTGCCGCCGGCGCCTGGCTTGTTCTCGACGAAGAACTGTCTTCCGAACTGCTCGGAAAGCTTCGGCGTCAGGATGCGCGTCGGCGTGTCGGCGAAGCCGCCCGGCGAAAGCGGAACGACCACGCGGACCGGGCGGGAGGGATAGTCGTCGGCAACGGCGACGCTCGCGGCGAGCAGCAGGCTGAGGGCTAGCAATCGTTTCATGCGCGGTAGACCGGCTCGGGTTGCGAAAAGAAGGCGTGCAGGATGTGATAGACCTGCAGGTAGTTCTTCTGCTGGAAGCTCGCATGCGAGATGCCGGCCATCACGGAGAACTGCTTGTCCGGATGCGGCAGGCGCTTGTAGAACTCGATCAGATCGTCGAAGCTCGCGATGCCGTCGAACTCGCCACGCATGACGATCGTCGGCACGTTGATCTTCGTCGGGTCGACGAGCGGCAGCTTCGAGCACATGTCGACGTAGGTGCCGGTCGGCACGGAGTCGTCGAGCTTGAGGATATAGTCGGCGAAGGCCTCGATGGTCGCCTTGTCCGCGGTGCCCGGGTGGTCGCGCTCGAAAATGCTGTGCACGAAGGCGCGGTCGATCGGCCGGCGATGCTTCGACTGGAACTCGGGCAGGCGCTTGCGGCGCTGCTCGAGGGTGGGGCTGCCCTCGCCGGTCCAGACGAACGCGTCGAGCGCGAGGCGCGCGACGCGCTCCGGATGGCGCTGCGCGAACAGGGCCGCCTTCAGCGCGCCGGAAGAGATGCCGTACACGAGGAGCTTCTTCGCGCCGGTCTGCTGGAGGATCAGCTCCGTGCCGGCCGCCAGATCGTCCGCGCCGTTCGGGATGTCGCAGTTGATCGGGCGGGACTTGTCCGAGCGGCCGTAGCCCTCGTTGTCCATGGTCCAGGTGTCATAACCCAGGCCCGCGAAGTACTCCATCGCCGAGGAGTGCGGCCGGCCGGGCACCTGCAGGTCGAAGGTCGGCTGCGAGGCCATCGACGAGCCGTGCACGAAGAGGATCGTGCCGCGCTCCTTGTTACCGGACGTCTTGTTGTAGAGGAAGAGCTTGACGTCACCTTTGCGCGCCCAGTGTTCGGTAGCTTTCATGGGCCGTCATCTTAGCCATTCTGTGTAAGAATCCGCGCACTTAGAGGGTGGAGGAGCTTCGATGAAAGAGGACATCGAAGGGCTCGACACGTTTCCCAAGCTCCTCATGCACCACGCGACGGTGCATGGTGAGCGGCCCGCGATCCGCGAGAAGGATCTCGGCATCTGGCAGACGTGGACCTGGCGCGAGTTCGCCGACGAAGTGCGCGCGCTCGCGTGCGCGCTCGCCGGCCTGGGGCTGAAGCGCGGCGATCATTTCGCGCTGGTCGGCGACAACCGGCCGCGTCTCTACGCCACGATGGCCGCCGGCCAGTGCCTCGGCGCGATCCCGGTGCCGCTCTACCAGGACGCGGTGGCCGCGGAGATGGCTTTCCCGATCCAGAACGCATCGATCGCGATCGCCTTTGCGGAGGACCAGGAGCAGGTGGACAAGCTGATCGAGATCCACCCGAAGGTGCCGACCCTCGCGCGCATCATCTACGACGACCCGCGCGGCATGCGCCATTACGCGCACGACCACCTCGTGCCGTACGACCAGCTCATTGCCGACGGGCGCGAGCGCCTGCGGGCCGACCCTTCGTTCATCGAGCGTGAAATCGCCCAGGGCAGCGGGCACGACGTGGCGGCGATGTTCTTCACGTCGGGGACCACCGGCGCGGCGAAGGGCGTGGTGCACACGCACGGCAGCCTGATCGGTCCGTCGCGCACCGCCACCGAGCTGGAAAAGCTCGGCCCCGACGACGTGATCCTCGCTTACCTGCCGCCGGCGTGGATCGGGCAGAACATCTTCTCCTGCGCCCAGGCCTACGTCGCCGGCTACTGCATCTGCTGCCCCGAATCGGCCGAGACGGTGATGACCGACATGCGCGAGATCGGGCCGACCTACTACTTCGCGCCGCCGCGCGTGCTGGAGAACCTCCTCACGACGGTCTCCATCCGCATGGAGGACGCCTCGAGCGTGAAGCGCTGGCTCTATCGCCGCTTCATGGCGGTGGCGAACCGCGTCGGCGGCGCCATCCTCGACGGCAAGCCGGTTTCCGCCCTGGACCGGACGCTTTACGCCATCGGTGACTTCATGGTCTATGGCCCGCTGCGCAACGTGCTCGGCATGAGCCGAGTGAAGATCGGCTACACCGCCGGCGAGGCGATCGGGCCGGACCTCTTCAAGTTCTACCGCTCGATCGGCATCAATCTCAAGCAGCTCTACGGCTCGACGGAGACCGCCGTCTTCGTCTGCATCCAGCCGAACGGGCAGGTGAAGCCGGACACCGTCGGGCCGGCCGTGCCGGGCGTGGAGCTCAGGTTCACGCCGGAGCGCGAGCTGGTGGTGAGGAGCTCGGGACTCTTCCGCGAGTACTACAAGAATCCGCAGGCGACGGCGGAGGTCAAGGACGCGGAGGGCTGGTATCACACCGGCGATGCCGGCTACTTCGACCGCGACGGGCACGTGAAGATCATCGACCGCGTGAAGGACGTGGGCGCGCTCGCAGACGGCACCCTGTTCGCTCCGAAATACCTTGAAAACAAGCTGAAGTTCTTCCCTTACATCCGCGAAGCGGTGTGCTTCGGCCACGGCAAGGGATACGTCTGCGCGTTCATCAACATGGACCCGGAAGCCGTCGGCAACTGGGCCGAGAAGCACCACATGCCGTATTCCGGCTATATCGATCTCGCCTCGCGCGACGAGGTCTACACGCTGGTCCGCGAATGCATCGAGCAGGTGAACGCCGATCTTGCGCAGGAGCCGGAGATCGCCAACTCGCAGATCCATCGCTTCCTGATCCTGCACAAGGAGCTCGACGCCGACGACGAGGAGCTCACGCGCACGCGCAAGGTGCGCCGCCGCTTCATCGCCGAGAAATACGCGCACCTCGTCGCTGCGCTGTACGACGGCAGCCCGAGCGTGCACATCCAGGCGCAGGTGCGCTACGAGGACGGCCGCACCGGCAGC
>DATMIG010000242.1:0-2253 GCA_035554335.1 Burkholderiales bacterium | reverse complement strand
GATCGGCTCTACGTAGATCTCCACGCGTCGGTTCTCGGCGCGACCGCTTTCGGTGGTGTTGCTGGCGATCGGCAGGCTTTCGCCCTTGCCCACGACCTGCAGGCGCACCGGCTGCACCTTTTTCGTCTCGAGGTACTGCGCCACGGCGTGCGCGCGCCGTTCGGAAAGCGCCTGGTTGTACTGCGCCGTGCCGACGTCATCGGTATGCCCGGCGACCGTCAGGCTGGTCTTGCCATAGCGCACGACGACATCCGCGATTTTGTCCATCGTGGTCTGGAAGCCGGGCTTGATGTCCGCCGAGTTCGTATTGAAGCCGGTGTCGCTCGTCATCGTGACGCGCACCACATGGTTCGGCAGCTGGTCGACGCGCGCCTGCTTGAGCTGGATTTCCTTCGCCAGGTTTTTCTGCAGGTCCTTGCGCTGGCTGTCCATGTAGGCGCCGACCGCGCCGCCGGCGAGCGCGCCGCCGACCGCGCCGACCAGCACGCCCTTCGTGCGGTTCGGGCTGTAGGCCACCGCGCCGAGCAGCGCGCCGCCTGCGGCGCCCAGCACCGCGCCGGTCTCCGTGTATGAACGATTGAAGGAGCTCGAGCCGTCCGACGCGCAGCCGGCGACGAGCAGGGTGAGGATGAGGACTTTCTTCAACGCGTTTCCTTTCCCGAATATTCGGCGCGCAGGATGCGCGCGCCCTCCACCATCGCCCGCATCTTCGCGTCGGCCACGTCGCGCGGCAGGTACTTCATGCCGCAGTCGGGCGCCACGATGACATCCTCGGGCTTCACGTATTTGAGCGCCTTGCGCAGCCGCGCCGCTACCGTCTGCGGCGACTCGACCTTCATGTCGCTCAGGTCGATGCAGCCGACCATGATCTTCTTGCCGGGCAGCTTCTGCAGCACCGACGTATCCAGGTTCGACTGCGCCGTCTCGATCGAGATCTGCTTCACCGGCGACTGTGAAAATTCCGGCAGGAACGAGTAGCCCGACGGCCGCTCGTGGATCACCGCGGCGTAACCGAAGCAGATGTGCACAGCCGTGGTGCCGTCGATGCCTTCGAGCGCGCGATTGAGCGCCTTCAGGCCGTACTCCCGTGCCGGCTGCGGCCGCGCCTGCATGTACGGCTCGTCGACCTGCACGATGTCCGCGCCCGCGGCGAAAAGGTCGCGGATCTCCTCGTTCACCGCCACGGCGTAGTCCATCGCCGCTTCGGCCGGCGACGGGTAGAAGTCGTTCTGCGCCTGCTGCGACATGGTGAACGGGCCCGGCAGGGTGATCTTGGTCAGCCGCGTGGTGTGGCGCTTCAGGAACTTGAGGTCCTCCACCTCCACCGCATGCTTGCGGCGGATCTTGCCGACGATGCGGGGCACCGGATTCGGATGCCCGGAGCGGTCGAGCGCGCTACCCGGATTGTCGATGTCGACGCCTTCCAGCGCGGTGGCGAAGCGGTTGGAGTAGCTCTCGCGCCGCATCTCGCCGTCGGTGACGATGTCGATTCCGGCCTTCTCCTGCGCGCGGATCGCGAGCACTGTGGCGTCGTCCTGCGCCTGCGCGAGATAGGCAGCGGGCACGCGCCAGAGCTCCGTCGCGCGCACGCGCGGCGGGAAGCGTCCCGCCAGCTTCTTGCGGTCGATCAGCCATTCGGGCTGCGGATAACTGCCGACCAGGGTGGTTGGGAAAAGCATTACGTTGTGGCAAACCTCGGGGAAATTTTGGCCAGGCGCCCGGGATCGAGGCGCCCGCTCCTCTGAATATAGCTCCACGCGAAGTCGCGCGGCGACAGGTTCATGTGCTCGGGAAAGCGGTCGTACCAGGCGCCGCTCGAATCGGCGCCGGCGACCAGCTTCTCGACGATCGGGCGGCGCGCCGCTTCAAAGGCGTGCAAGGCCTCGCTCACGCCCGCACTTTCGCTCAAGGCCTTGTTGAGCGCGATGGCGTCCTCCATCGCGAGGCGCGTACCCGAGCCGATGGAGAAATGAGCGGTGCGCTGCGCGTCGCCAATGATCACGCGGTTGCCCACCGACCAGCGCCGGCTGCGGATGTTCGGAAAGTTTCGCCAGATCGAGCGGTTGGTAACGAGCGGCTCTCCCTGCAGGGCGTCGGCGAAAACTCGCTGCAGGTACTCCATCGTTTCCCGCTCGCCCATGGTGGCGAAGCCGGCGCGCTGCCACGTCACGGGATCGCACTCGGTGACGAACGTGCTCATGTCCGGCGCGTGGCGGTAATGATGCGCATTGAACGTACCGTGCTCGTTGCGCA
>DATMIG010000241.1:0-2283 GCA_035554335.1 Burkholderiales bacterium | reverse complement strand
CGCCGGACATGAACCAGCCTTTGGCGAACGCGGCCGCCGTGCGGTCGGGGAGGCCGTAGTACTCGCTGAGCAGGCTGGGGCCGCGCGTAATCAGCTGGCCGATCTCGCCCGGCTTGCAGAGATCCTCCGGGTCGCGGCTTTCGGCGCGGATGACGCGGACTTCCATGTTCACGGAAGCGGGTCCGACACTGCCGAGCTTGTCCGGCCGCTGGCGGTAGTCGCAGCACGCCACCATGAGCGCCTCGGTCGAGCCGTAGACGTTGCCGAAGTACTCGGGAAACCACTGCATCACCTTGCGCGTGACGTCGTCGGCGAGCGTCTGGCCGCCGAAGAAGCCGCAGCGCAGCGAGGAAAGGTCGTACTTCGCGAGGTCGGCGCCGACCATCATCACCATCTGCGTCGGCACGCCGTGCAGCACGGTGACGCGTTCCTTGCCGACGACCGACAGCGTCTCGTCCACATCGAAGCCGCGCGTCAGCACGTTGGTCGCGCCGAGGTGAACGAAAGGAATGAACTGCAGCTGGAGCTGCGCGATGTGGAAGAGCGGCTTGTTGTTCAGGATGGTGTCGTCGGCGCGGAAGCCGCACTCCATCACCATCGACACGCTGCCCATGATCTCGGCGAGGTGCGAGCGCACCACGCCCTTCGGGCGCCCCGTGGTGCCCGAGGTGTACATGATGAACGCCGGATCGTGCCAGTCGCCGGCGATCGTCGGCTCGCGCTCGGAGCCGGGCTCGACGAACCTGGCGAAGGGAATCTCTTTCCCTTCGGGCTTCGGGCCGACGTACAGCAGCTTCTCCACCGCGAGCGAGTCCCTGATCGCGGCCACCGGCGCGCGCAGCGCCTCCTCGAAGAGCAGGATCCGAGCCTTCGAATCGTCGACGATGTACTTCACCTCGTTCGCCGCGAGCCGGTAGTTGATCGGCACCGGCACGGCGCCCAGCTTCATCAGCGCATAGAACGTGGTCACCTGCTCGGGCAGGTTGTAGGTGAGGATCGCGACGTGGTCGCCCTTACCGATGCCCGCAGCCTGGAACGCATGCGCCGTCTTGTTGACCCAGCGGTTCCACTGCGCATAGCTCCAGCGCTTGCCTTCGAAGATGAGCGCGGTCTTCTGCGGCCACTTGACCGCGGCCTGGGTGAGCGTCTCGGCGAGGTTCATGCGATGACTCCGGCGGCGCGCAGCGCGGCGATGCGCTCGTTCGAGTAGCCGGCGCGGCGCAGCTCCGCATCCGTGTCCGCGCCCATGGCCGGCGCGGCGCGCGTCGGCAGCTCGGCGCCGGGCACGCGGATCGGCCCGGCGATCATGCGCGCGGCGCGGCCGTCGGGATAGGCGAAATCGGCGATGCCGTCGCGCTCGGCGACAAACTCGTTATCGAGCGCCTGCGCCACGTCGTAGACCGGCGCGGCGGGCACGGTGCCGGCGAAGCGCTGCATCCATTCGTCGGTGGTGCGCTCCATCAGAGCGGCATCCAGCATTTGCGTCACGCTCGCGCGATTGGCGAGCCGTGCCTTGAAGGTGGAGAACTTCGGATCGGTCGTCCACTCCGGATGGCCGAGCGCCTGCGCGAGCAGGCCCCAGAACTTTTCCTTGTTGCACATGATGAAGATCCAGCCGTCTTTGGTTCGATAGAGCTGGCTCGGCGTGAGGCTCGGGTGCGCCGAGCGCGGCGTGCGGCCGGTGATGGTGCCGCCATTCAGGAACCAGGTGCCCGGATAGTTGAGGTTGTGGAGCGCGACGTCGAAGAGCGAGGTGTCGACGTCCATGCCGCGGCCGGTCGAGCGCGCGCTGATCACGCCCGAAAGCAGTGCGAACGCTGCGGCGAGGCCGGTCATCAGGTCGACGATCGAGAGCCCATAGCGCGCCGGCGGGCTGCCCGGCTCGCCGGTGAGCGACATGTGGCCGGCTTCCGCCTGCATCAGGTAGTCGTAGCCCGGCCACGCCTTGCGCGAGCCTTCGCGTCCATAGGCGGATAGATGCGCGCAGACGATGCGCGGATTGGCTTCCTTCAGCGCGTCGTACGTCAGGCCGAGCTTCTCCGGCAGATCGCCGCGCAGGTTATCGAGCACCGCATCGGCGGTCGCGACGAGCGCCCGGAAAGCCGCGGCACCGTCCGGGTGCTTCAGATCGAGCGTGACGCTGCGCTTGTTGCGGTTGAAGGTCTGGAAGAAGTGGCTGTCACCCGGACCGAAGAAATGCGGCCCGACCTGCCGGCCGATGTCGCCGCCGTCGCGGTGATTCTCGATCTTGATCACCTCGGCGCCGAGATCGGCGAGGTAGAG
>DATMIG010000240.1:0-2761 GCA_035554335.1 Burkholderiales bacterium | reverse complement strand
TGCTCAAGACACTCACCACGCTCATCGCGGGCGCGCTCGTCGCCACCACGGCGCTGGCGCAGACCAAGGTCAACATTGGCTACTCGCCGGCGGCGGATTTCACGCCGGTGTTCGCCGGCAAGGACAAGGGCTTCTTCGAGAAGCGCGGCCTGGACGTCACGCTGACCCGCATTCCACTCGCCTCGAACATTCCGGCGGCCATCATGGCCGACAGCCTGCAGATCGGCATGGGTACGGGCTCGATGCTCGTGCAGACGGCGGAAGCCGGCCTTGGCCTCGTCGCGCTGAACGGCGCTTCGCGCTTCCAGAAATCGAACTCGATCGTGAGCCTGGTCGCGCGCTCCGGCGAGAAGATCCAGAAGCCCGAGGACTTCAAGGGCAAGAAGGTCGGCGTGCCGGGGCTGAACAGCATGCTGCACGTCATGTTTCAGAAGTGGCTGCTCGACAACAAGATCCCGCTCAGCCAGGTGACGATGATCGAGGCGCCGTTCCCGCAGATGAACGACATGCTGAAGGGCGGCACGATCGACGCGGCGGTCGCGATCGAGCCGTTCCGCACGCGCATCGTCTCGGGCAACACCGGCTATCGCGTCGCCGACTACGTCACGGACGTCCAGGACAACGTGCTCGCCGCCTTCTGGATGGCGAAGGCCGACTGGGCGAAGGCGAATCCGCAGGCGGTGAAGGCGTTCCGCGAGGGCTACGACGAGGCGCTCGCCTGGTGCGTGAAGAATCCGGAGGAAGCGAAGCAGCTACAGGTGAAGTACCTCGGCTTCCCGTCGCCGGTGATCCCGTCCTACTCGTCGGCGATCAGCCCGAAGGACCTGGAGATCTTCGAGCAGGCCGGCCGCCAGGTCGGCATGCTGCGCCAGCCGGTAGACGTGCAGAAGCTGGTCTGGAAGTGAAAATGGTCGTCAACCGCAATTGGATGAAGTCGCTCGGCAGCATGGCGGACAGAACATCAAGCGCTGCTCGCGACCGCCAACAGAGCAAAATAGCCGGGTGAAACTGCAAAGCGTCGAGCTCCGCGTACCCGATGTCGCGAAGGCGGCGGAGTTCTTCGAGAAGATCTGGGGCCTGACGCCGGTCGGCGGCGGCAAGCTGCGCGGCACGGCCGCCCTGCCCTACCTCATCGCGCTCGAGCAGGGGACGCCGTCGATCCGCAGCATCACCTTCTGCGCGCCGCGGCCGGAGCTCAAGGAAGAACGCGAGCTGAAGGGCCCCGACGGCGAGACCTACCGCTTCGTGTTCGAGCAGCCGACCGCGCCGCTGCCGGCGGATCGCGACCGGCCGATCCAGCTCTCGCACGTCGTGCTGAATTCGAAGGACGCTGATGCAGCCGAGCGCTTCGCCACGGACAAGCTCGGCTTCACGCTCTCCGATCGCACCAGGATCATGAGCTTCGTGCGCTGCAACCGCACGCACCACTGCATCGCCTATGCGCGCGGCGGCTTCTCGTCGCTGCATCACATCGCGTTCGAGATGCAGGACCTCGACAGCGTCATGCGCGGCATTGGCCGCCTGAAGGACGCGGGCTATCCGCCGGTGTGGGGCCCGGGACGCCACGGTCCCGGCAACAACGTCTTCGGCTACTTCGTCGGCCCGCACGGTGGCGTCATCGAGTACACCGCGGAAGTCGAGGAAGTCGGCGACGACTACAAGGTCGGCGGGCCGGACGACTGGAAGTGGCCGCCGGGCCGCACCGACCATTGGGGCATCGGCGTGCGCGACAACGAGCGCATCCACGCCGCGGAGCAAGCCTATCGCTGGGCCTGATTCGGGGTCAGGGCGCTAATGCCCCCTGACGAGCCCGCGCTCGCGATCAACGGAAAGCAATCTAGGGAATTAGCGCCCTGACCCCGAATTCATGACGTTCGCTCTTGGTGTTGTGCCGGTGGTACTGCTGCTCATCGGTTTTCCGATCTACATCGTCCTGCTCACCGCGGTGAGCGTGGCGCTCGTGTTCTTCATGCACGTGCCGCTGGCGGCGCTGCACCAGAACCTCTTCGGCGCGATCGATGCGTTCGCGCTGCTCGCGGTGCCGTTCTTCATCTACGCGGGCGAGCTCATGTCGCGCGGGTCGGTAGCGCAGCGCATCGTGGACTTCGTGCAGTCGGGCGTGGGACGGGTGCCGGGCAGCCTGGGCGTGACGGCGGTCGGCACCTCGGCGATCTTCGGCGCCATCTCCGGCGCTAGCGCGGCGACGGTCGCCACCGTCGGCAAGGCGATGCTGCCGCCGATGCGCAAGGCGGGCTATCCGGAGACTTTCTCCGCCGGCCTGATCACCGCGGTCGGCGCGATCGACATCATCATCCCGCCGTCGATTCCGATGATCGTCTATGGCACGGCGGCGCAGGAGTCGGTGCCGCGCCTTTATGCGGCGGGCGTGCTTCCCGGCTTGCTCATCGCGGGGATGATCGCCGTCTACGTCGTCTGGTACGCGAAGCGCCACGGCTTCGAGCGCGGTCACTCGTTTTCATTCCGCGAATTCGGAAGAGCGTTCAGCCGCGGCATTTGGGCCCTGGGCGCGCCGTTCATCATCCTGGGCGGCATCTACGGCGGCGTATTCTCGCCGACCGAAGCCGCCGCGGTGGCGTGCGTCTACGCCGCGCTCGTCACCTGGCTGGTGTTCCGCGAGCTCAGCCTGGGCGACGTGCTGGAGGCGGCCTCGACCACCGCGCTCTTCACCGGACAGGTGCTGATCATCGTCGCCTGCGCGAGCGTGTTTGCCTGGCTGCTGACGGTGAACCAGGTGCCGGCC
>DATMIG010000239.1:0-2504 GCA_035554335.1 Burkholderiales bacterium | reverse complement strand
GGCTCGGTGAGCTGCCCGAGCATGAAGTGCGCGACATCGGCGCGCGAGATGGCCGGCAGGCCTTGCATCTCGAGGCGCTCGCCCGCGCGATAGCGGCCGGACGCGATGCCCGCGCAGCACGGAAAGCTGCGCCTCGCGCAGGGCGACGCGATGCGCGAGCCCGCCGCCATCGCCGAGGCGCTGAAAGGCCAGGACGCGGTGCTGAGCGCGCTCGGCACCGGCAAGGTGCTATTCCCGAACCGCCTGCAGGAGCGCAGCCTCGGCAACATCGTGCCGGCCATGGAGCGCGCGGGCGTGAGGCGCCTCGTCGTCATGTCTGCATTCGGCGTCGGCGATACGGCGCGCGATGCGTCGCTCGTGCAGCGGCTCGTGTATGCGACGCTGCTGTCCGCCGTCTTCGCCGACAAGGCGCGCGGCGAAGCGACGGTGCGCGCGAGCTCTCTCGACTGGACGATCGTCTATCCCACCGTGCTCACCAACGGTCCGCGCACCGGCCGCTATCGCGCCGGCGAGCGCCTCGAGATGCAAGGCCTGCCGGCCATCTCGCGCGCCGATGTCGCGCACTTCATGCTCGGGCAGCTCACCGAGCCGTCCTATGTGAGGCGCGGAGTAGCGATCACCTATTAGTGACCCGGTTGTCGCCGCACCGCGACGGGCCGGTCGTGAAGCACGCCACGCGCGAGCGAATTTAATTTTGCGCGACGAAAAACCGAAACATACGGCGCCTAGGATTTGGCGCTCGGCATGGCCCAAGAAAAATTCCTGCCCGCGCTGGCTCTGGCGCTGCCCCTCCTCTTGCTCGCCGCCGGGTCGTGGATCGCCTGGCGCGATGCCGAGCACAAGGCGGCGACGCGACTGGCCGGGATCACGCAGGCGATGGCGGAGCACGCCGAGCGCGCCTTCGACGTGAACCAGATGGTATTCCGCGAGCTCGAGCGCACGCGGGTGCGCGGCGAGGCGCTGCACGAGCTCCTCACCGCGATCTGCGAGCGGTTGCCGCACATCCGCGCCATCACCATCCGCAATGCCGAAGGCGACGTCCAGGTGGCGACCGGCAGCGCGGGCCTGCATCCCTTCCGCGAAAGCGCGGCGCGCCGCGGCGGCGGGTTCAGCGAGCTCGCGCTCGAGCCCGCGTACTTCATCGAGTACTACGGCCGGCTGGCGCGGCCGGAAGACGAAGTCGCATTCCGCATCGCCTCGGCGGATGGACGCGTCCTCGCGCAGACGGGCGTGCTCGACCCGGCCTACCGCGCGTCGCGCACCACGGCATGGATGGTGGTGACGGCGAGCCAGTCGCGCCACGCCGTGCTCCAGCCCTGGCTGCAGCGCACGTTCCTCCTTGCGGCCCTGGCGCTGCCGAGCGCGGCCGCCCTGCTCTTCGTGTCGCTGCTGGTCCAGCGCCGCACGCGCCGCCTGCAAGAGCAGACGCTGACGCGAAGCGGCGTCGCGCACGACTTCAACAACGTCCTCGCCGTCATCGGCAGCAACGCCTACGTGCTGCGGCACCGGATGAAAGACAGCGCCGAGATCGCCGCGATCCTGCGCGCGGTGGACAGCGGCGCGCGCCTCACGCGCCAGCTGCTCTCGTTCGCGCGGCGCCAGCCGCTCAATCCGCAGGTGATCGAGCTGCAGCAGGCGCTGCCGCAGATCGCGGACCTGCTGGAAGGCACCGCCGGCTCGGGCATCCAGGTGGGCATCCACGTCGCGCCGGACACGCCGCGCGTGTGCGTGGACCGCGCGGAGCTCGAGATGGCGCTCATCAACCTGACGGCGAACGCGCGCGATGCGATGCGCGGGCGCGGCCAGCTCGAGATCCTGGCGCGCGGCGCCGAGCCCGGCGAAGGGCCGGATCGACACGTCGCCTACGCCATCGTCAGCGTTTCGGACAGCGGCGAAGGCATCCCGCCGAAGGTGCTTGCTCGCGTGTTCGACCCCTTCTTCACCACCAAGCCGCCGGGCAGCGGCACCGGTTTGGGGCTCGCGCAGGTGCACAGCTTCTGCGAGCAGGCGGGCGGCGGCGTGCAGCTCGAGAGCGATGTCGGCGTAGGCACCACCGTGTCGCTGTTCCTTCCCCAGGCGCTCGCCATGTCCGACGCTATTGCCCGTCGCCCCCTGCCCCGGCCCGCCGCGGCCGCTTAGAGGAAAATGCGCAACGCGCTGCAGTTCATCTGCAAGAAATGCAGGACGCTTTCCGACGTGCCGGAACTGGAGAGGACAGCGGACGGACTGTTCTTCGCGCGCTGCGGCAACTGCGCGGCGAAAAACCAGGTGATCCAGACCGGCGCGACGCCGAGCCAGCCGGGGGTGCTACCGGTGATCGGGCTTATCGGCTAGACGAATAATTGGGGTCAGACCCCAATTACGGTTACGCGCGAAGCTTCAGTAATTGGGGTCTGACCCGATTATTCGCTTTTGTCCGCCCGGGGTTCGGGCAGCTGCTCCAGCCGCGACTTCAGTTCCTTGGCGTCGAGGAAGACGTGCAGCGCGCGGGTGCGCGCGCCGCA
>DATMIG010000238.1:0-8985 GCA_035554335.1 Burkholderiales bacterium | reverse complement strand
GGCCTCAGGCGATGCGCCGGCTCGGGCTGGACTATGAATCCATCCGCGGCGAGAACGACCGGCTCATCTACTGCGGCTGCTACGGCTACTCCGAAGCCGGCCCCTACGCCGGGCGCGCCGCGATCGACGACACGGTGCAGGCGGCGAGCGGGCTCGCCTGGATCCAGGGCTACTGCGGCGACGAGCCGCGCTTCGTGAACGCCATCATCGGCGACAAGATCGTCGGCCTGTACGTCGCGCAGGCGGTGGCAATGGCGCTCTATGCGCGCGAGAAGACCGGCCGCGGCCAGTTCATCGAGGTGCCGATGTTCGAGTCGATGGCTGCCTTCGTCGTTCCCGAGCACCTGCAGGGCCTCACGTTCGAGCCGCCGCTCGGCGGCGCGGGCTATGAGCGGCTGCTGAATCCCTATCGCAAGCCTTTGCGCACGAAGGATGGCTTCATCTCGGTCGTGCCGTACAACGACAACCAGTGGAAGCGCTTCTTCGAGATCGCCGGAAGACCGCAGATGATCAACGACCCGAAGTACTCCACGGTGCTCGCGCGCAGCAAGTGTTTCAGCGAGCTCTACGAGTTCATCGAGCGCACCGTGGCTACGCGCACGACCGCCGAGCTGGTCGACGCGTTCGAGCGTGCCGAGCTGCCGTTCGCGACGGTCAACACCTTCCAGTCGCTGCTGGAGGACAAGCACCTCGCCGCTACCGGCTTCTGGCAGACGGTGGACCATCCGACCGAAGGCAAGATCCGCATGCCGGGCATCGCGACCAAGTTCTCGGAGACGCCCGGCAGCGTGCGGCGCCTCGCGCCCAACCTGGGCGAGCACACCGAAGAAGTCCTGCGGGAGCTGGGAATCGAATGAACGCCTGCATCGCCGGCATCTTCGAGCACCCGACGCGCAAGGCGCCGGACAAGTCGGTCGCGCAGCTGCACGCGGAGGTGATGAACGGCGCGCTCGCCGATGCGGGCTTGAGCAAAAAGGACGTGGACGGCTATTTCTGCGCCGGCGACGCGCCCGGGCTCGGGCCGCTCTCGATGGTCGATTACCTTGGTCTCAAGGTGCGCCACGTCGACTCGACCGAGACCGGCGGCTCCTCCTACATCATCCATGTCGCCCACGCCGCCGCGGCGATCGCGGCCGGCTACTGCAACGTCGCGCTGATCACCCTCGCCGGCCGGCCGCGCTCGGAAGGCTCGAGCGGCACGCAGCCGCGCAACTACGGCGCCAATGCGCCCGACGCGGCGTTCGAGGCACCTTACGGGCCCGCGACGGTGAACATGTACGCCATGTGCGCCATGCGCCACATGCACGAGTTCGGCACGACGAGCGAGCAGCTGGCGTGGATCAAGGTCGCCGCCTCGCACCACGCGCAGCACAATCCGAACGCGATGCTGCGCGACGTGGTCACGGTCAAGGAGGTGGTCGAGTCGCCCATGATCGCCGACCCGCTGCACCGGCTCGATTGCTGCGTGGTGAGCGACGGCGGCGGCGCACTGATCGTTACGCGCCCTGAGATCGCTCGCTCTCTCAAAAAACCACAGGTGAATATTCGTGGCACCGGCCAGGCGGTAAAAGGCCAGGCCGGCGGCAAGATCGACCTCACCTGGTCGGGCAGCTACTGGTCGGGCCGCGACGCCTTTGCCGAGGCCGGCGTGAAGCCGGCGGACATCCAGTACGTCTCGATCTACGACAGCTTCACCATCACCGTCCTGATCCAGCTCGAGGACCTGGGCTTCTGCCCCAAAGGCGCCGGCGGCCGCTTCGTCGCCGATGGCAATCTCATTTCCGGCAGCGGCAAGCTTCCCTTCAATACGGACGGCGGCGGCTTGTGCAACAACCACCCGGGCAATCGCGGCGGCATGACGAAGGTGATCGAGGCGGTGCGACAGCTGCGCGGCGAGGCGCATCCCGCCGTGCAGGTGAAGAACTGCGCCCTCGCGCTCGCCAACGGCACCGGCGGCCAGCTCGGCTCGCGCCATGGCTCCGCCACTCTCATCCTGGAACGCGCATGAAGATTCCCTCGCCGCCGGTCAATCCGGAGAACAAGGCGTTCTTCGATGCCGCGCGCGACGGCAAGCTCATGCTCGGCCGCTGCAAGTCGTGCAAGGAGTTCCACTACTACCCGCGCGCCGTGTGCCCGTTCTGCTCGGGCCCGGCCGAGCTCGTCGCCGCCAAGGGCCGCGGCAAGGTCTATTCGTATAGCGTCATGCGCCGCGTAGCCGAGCCGTACGCCATCGCCTATGTGGCGCTCGACGAAGGCGTCAGCGTCCTCACCAACCTCGTCGACTGCGATCCCGACAAGATCCGCATCGATGCGCCGGTCCGCGTCGTGTTCAAGCCCGCCGAAGGCGGCGAAATGATCCCCATGTTCACACCCGCATGAAATTCGAAGTCCTCAAGCCCAAGCGCTTCCCGTGGTTCGACTACACGCGCTACTCGTTCTCCATGGGGCTGCGCAGCAGCACCGGCACCTACCTCTCGGGCAACACGGCCTCGGAGTTCGATCCCGCGGTGAAGCGCATCGTCGTGAAAGGCGGCATGACCGACCAGGTGCGCACCGCGTGGGCGAAGATCGGCGCGATCCTCGAGGCGGGTGGCCTTTCCTATGCCGATGTGACTCGCGTCGTCGAGTACGTGAAGCCGGAAGGCATCGAGCGCTACGCCGAGGCGAACGCCGTGCGCCACGAGGTCTTCGGTTCTCATCAGCCCGTGGTCTACACCGTGCCCGTGAAAGCGCTGCTCAGGCCGGACGCGTTCATCGAGATCGAAGTCACGGCGAGCCCGGTGGCGGGAAAGAAGGAAACCACCTCGGGCGTCGTGTTCCTGCCCACCGTGCAGCCGGTCGACGAGCGCGGCAACATCATCGGCGCGGGCGACGTCGTCGCGCAGACGCGCGCCATCTTCGAGAAGGCCGGGAAGATGCTCGCCGCGCTCGGCGTAGGGTTCGATCGCGTGGTGAAGACCTGCGACTACATCACCCCCGCCGCGCTCGCCGCGTACAAGGGCACGGGCCGCGTGCGCAAGGAACACCTGGGCCCGGTGTATCCCGGCGCCGCCGGCATCATCATGCCGCGCCTCCTGCATCCCGAAGCCCTCATCCAATACGACTTCATCGCCACGCGCAATACGCCGGTCGCGGTGAATCCCGGCTGGACGCGCTACCAGAAGCTGACCTACAGCCCTGCCGTGCGCGCCGGGAAGCTGCTCTTCATGTCGGGCCAGGGTTCGCTCGATCCGGCGAGCGAGCGCGTGGTGCACGACGGCGACGTGGTGGCGCAGGCCGAGTACACCTATAGCAACGTGCTCAAGGTGCTCGAAGCCGCCGGCGCGCGTCCGCAGAACCTGGTGAAGACCATCGAATACGTGACGCCGAATGCCCTCGGGCGCTATCGCGACGTCGCCAAGGTGCGCGAGAAGCTGCTGCGCGAGCCGTGGCCGGCGTCGACGGGCCTTATCTGCGAGGCGCTGCTGCGCCCCGAGATGCAGATCGAGATCGATCCGTTCGCGGTGCTGGATTGATGTTGACGGACGAGCTCAAGTCCTGGATCGGGCGCGAAGCCCACTACCCGGCGCGGGAGGAGCTCGGCCGCGCCTCGATCCGCTACTTCGCGCTCGCCCTGGGCGACGACAATCCGCTCTACGTCAATGGGGACCTCGCGCCGCCGACGCTGATCTGCGAGTCGTGCCAGTACGCGCACCAGCGGCCGAACGCCGACGGCTACATCGGCCACGAATGGCACCTGCCGGTGCCCAACGCGCGGCTGATCCGCGCCGGCAACGACTACGAATTCATGCGACCGGTCCTGCCGACCGACCGCATCTCGGTGACCTGGACGCTGGAGAACATCGTCGAGAAGCCCTCCTCGCGCGGCGGCACGCAGCTCTTCGTCTCCTCCGTCGCGCGCTACACGGACGCGCAGGGCGCGGTCGTGGCGATCAACCGCGAGACCATCGTCTACCAGCCGCTCAAATGAAAGTCGGCGACACCCTTCCGCCGTTCGAAAAGACCTTCACCACGGTGGACCTCTTTGCCTATGGCGCCGCGACCTGGGACTGGCACCGCATGCACTACGACGTCGAGCTTGCGCGCAGCAAGGGCTTCGCGGCGCCGGTGATCGACGGCCAGATGTACGGCGCAGTGTTCGCCGCCGTGGTGATGAAATGGGCCGGACCGCGCGCCTTCATGAGGAAGATGTCGCTCAAGATGAAGTCCATGGCCTTCGCCGGCGACACGCTGCGCGCCGAGGGCACGGTGACGGAGGTGAGCGGCGACGTCGTCGTCCTCCAGCAGCGCCTGCTGAACGGCGAGCGCGTCATCGCCGAATGCACGAGCTCGCTTTCGCTTCGCTGAGCTGGCGCGAAGCCCCGATGCCCGGCGCGAAGCCGGTCGAGATGGCGCTCTTGCCGAAACTTGCCGACGGCGGCTTTCGCGCCTTCGTGCGCTTTCCGAAGGGCTGGTCGCGCCCGGATGTCGGGCACTACGCGGTGGCGGAAGAATTCGTGGTGCTGGAAGGCTCGCTTTCCCTCAGCGGCCAGACGTGGAATGCCGGCGGCCATGCGTGGGTCCCTGCGTTCACGCGACGGCACAACCTCGGCTCCGAGACCGGCTGCCTCGTCTTCGCCTGGTTCGGCGGCACGCCGCGCTGGATTCGCGGCGAGCCGACGCAGCCCGCTTCACCGAATCGGCATCGCACCTGGTTCGCGGACCGCTGCTTTCATCGCGTCACGGCCTGCGTCAGCGAGTCGCTCGACCTCGAAGACTGGACCTGGCGCTCAGCTGAATTGCTGATCTGACCCCCAATTAGGGGTTCAGGGCGTAGAACTGCACCGTCTGCGCGCGGCCCTTCACGGCGGCCTCGTGCAACGTCTGGCCGCTGACGTCCAGCCCCGCCACCTCCGCCGCCCGGCGCGAAATGACCAGCGCGCAGCCGTAGTCCTTCGTCAGGCTCTCCAGGCGCGCGGTGGTGTTGATGGTGTCGCCGATCGCGCTGGTGATCATCGAGCGCGGCGGCCCCATCATGCCGACGATCGCCTCGCTGTAGTGGATCCCGATGCCGATCTGCAGCGGCTTCGACAGCTCGCCCTTGAGCTCGACGTTGAGGCGCTCGAGGCGCATCAGCATTTCGCGCGCACCGCGCACCGCGTCGCGGGGACCGGTCGCCGGATCGGACGCATGCAGGCCATAGAGCGCCATCAGACCGTCGCCGGTGAACTGCGAGTAGTGGCCGCCGGTCGCGTCGATCGCCTGGTTCATCTCCGAGAAGAACCGGTTCAGGATGAAGAGCACGTCGTACGGCAGCTTCGCCTCGCCGAGCGTGGTCGAGCCGCGCAGGTCGATGAACATGCAGGTGATCAGGCGCTCCGTGCCTTCCAGCCCGCCCGGCACGAAGCCGTCCTCGGCGTGCGCCTCCGCGGCGAGGAGCGGCGTGACGGAGAGGTCGGTCGTCGGCCGCACCTGGCACGCGAGCCGGGTGCCCGGCGTGGCGCGGATGCGCTCGAGCGCCTTCGCCTCGAGCGTCAGCGGCGGCGGCAGGTGCTCGCTGCCCTTGCCGACCTGGATGCGGCAGGTGGTGCAGCGCGCGCGTCCGCCGCACACCGAAGCATGCGGGATGCCGTAGTCGCGCAGGATCTCGAGCACCGTGGCGCCGGGAAAGACCGGCAGCGGCCCGGACGGATGCGTGAGGATGGGCGGGCGGCTGCGCTCGTGCAGGCGACGGCGCACGGCGCGCGCGGCGAAGACGAGGAGCAGGAGCCCGGTGTGCGTGCCGATGATCGTCCACGCCGTGCGCTTTAGCCGCGCCGACGTCTCCGCATTCGCGTTCGCGTCCTCCAGCGTGCGCTCGACGAACTTCTCGTCCTTGGCCGCCTCGCGGCGCACCTGGTTGCCGGCGCTGACGAAGCCGCTCAGCGCGAGCACCGGCCAGAGCAGCGCCAGCGCGCCGAGGTAGACGCGCCAGTCGGGATACCAGCGTTTGGTGCGCAACCAGAAATGCAGGCCGATGCAGGCGTGGATCCACACCACCGCGAGCGCCGTAACGTGGATGACACCGACATGCGGCGAGACCACCCAGTACAGCGTAAGAATGTAGGAGTAGCTCGGATCCGTACCGAGGGCCGCCTCCGATATGCGCGTGGCAGAGACGTGCTGCGCGAGGAAGACGGGGATGCAAAGGCCCATCGCGAGCTGCGCCCATTCCCAGCGCTTCATCTTCAGCGAGCGCCGCACGTAAATCGACCAGAGGGCGTTGCCGTAGTGCGTAAAGAACGCCGCCAGGAGGATGGCGGTACCGATGGCGCTGCGCCACGGCTTCATCAGCGGAATAAGCACGCTCGTCGCGAGCGACTCGGAGACCAGCAGGACGCTGTGCGCCGTGAGGTGGCACAGCACGAAGGAAAGCATGACGAGAGCACTTCCGAGCCGCAGGCGAGACCGCAGCTCGGTGCCCGTCATGCGTTCAATTCAGCGCGCAGGATCCCGGACCGCCCGGATGGCCGCAGGTGCCACAGGCCGAGACCGGTTCCGCTTCGCCACCGTGGGCGGCAAACACCGAAAGCTTCTTCTCGAGCTCGCCGCTCGCACACTTCGCGCAGCTCGGCTTCTCCGAGGCTCGCACCAGCGTCTCGAACTCATGGCCGCAGGCGCGGCAGGCGTACTCGTAGATCGGCATCGCGCGCGATTCTACCTGACCACCCAATCATCGTCCCCGCGAAGGCGGGGAGCCGGGCTTAGCCCCAAGGACAACGCAATCGCGACAACAGTGAGAGTTCAGGTCGGGCGTTGGTGTGTCCGCTTTCGGCCATCAGCGGACGTTCTCACGCAAACCTATTTTCCTAACGAGCGAGCGCGATCCTCGATTGCGTCCTTTAGCCAGCCGTATAGCCGCGCATGGTTTAACGAACTACTCAAAGCCTCTAGTTGCCTCGCAAGACTGTTCAATTCCTCGAGGGTTGGAATCGGTCGGCTCTGACCAAACGCGTTGCGGACGTGCGCGGTACCTTCAGCATTCGGGTGATCCTCCGCCCAAAGACCATGTACCAGCTCGTTCCGCAGTTCGCTTAAACGCTCGCAGTGGGCCAATATCGCTTGGAGCTGCATGAGCGGCGGCCCTTCAACGAGCATCTTTCGGGCAAGTTTGCGAGCGCGATCTCGAAGCTGTCTCGAACCGTCGTACTTCGTCGCCGCTTGTGCAACCTCGACTGGCACGTTAGCGAGGCTTTTAATGGTCATGCGAAGAATGTGGTTCAGGTGTTCGTGACGGATAGCCACTTCTCCGACCGCAGCAAGCAAGGCCGGATCGGTTGGAACATGGTGGGCGACCATCTTCGTCATGGCACGGTCCCGTTTGTCCGCTTTGGGTCGAAAGCGGTCATTCGATTACCTCGTCTTCCGCCGACTGGTACGTGTCCACGAGGCTCATGGCTTTGCCAGTAGCTCCTTCAAGCCGCGCAACGCGAGGAAGTAGCCAAATATGCCGAACCCGGTGACGACACTGCGGCACACACGTCCGGCATCGGATATGCGTCCACGGGCAGCCGGGTTGGACAGGTGCACCTCTACCACTGGGAAACCCACCTGGGTTATGGCTGCGTAGAGCGCCGGGTGCTCCGTGGTATAGCCGGCGGGATTGATGATCGCCCCGTCCAGCTTGCGATCGAAGGCGTCGTAGAGGCGGTTGATCACCTCGCCCTCGACGTTGGAGTGGAAGGTCTCCACCTCGCAGTCCAGCTCTCGCGCATAACGGCGGATGTACTCGTCGTACTGCGGAAGTGTGAGCGGGCCGAAGATGTCGATCTGCGACTTGCCGCGCATGTTCATGCCGGCGCCATGAATGACCAGAATTTTCGGCATCGATGTTCTCCTGGGAGTACTAGCCGTCGGCGGCCAGGCGCTCGATGATGCGGCGCGCCCAGACGGAGCCGGCGTCGATGTTGAGGTTGTTGAGCGGCTGGCCGCTCGCGAGGGCGAGCTGCTGCGCCTCGACCACCGCGCGGTCTTCCTCGAAGATCTTCGCGTTTGCCTCGCGCAGCTGGTTGGTGAGCGACTGGTCGCGCAGGCGGTAGTTGCGGAGCAGCGTCCAGAAATACATGGACGTGCTCTCGGTTTCCGGCGTGATGGTGTTCAGCACGCGTCCCGTGACGCCCTGGCTGCGATCGCCCTGCGGCGCGCCGGTTCCGGCGAGCGCCACGCCGACGTCGAGCACGATGGTGCACGGCGCCTCGAAGCGGATGATCTGCCAGCGGTCGACGTTGCCCGGCTTCTGCAGCTGCGTGCGCCAGAACGGCGGCGCGTCGATGTCGAGCATCCAGCGCGTGACGGTCACCGTGCGCTCGTCGTGCGTCGTCGAGGGCGCGGTCTCCGCGATGGCCTTGTGGCCGATGCTCGTCGCGTGCACGAAGGTCTCGTGCGTGAGGTCCATCAGGTTGTCGATCAGGAGCCGGTAGTCGCACTTCGCGAAGAGCGTCGCGCCGTCGCCCTCCCACGCCGGGTCGCTGTTCCAGTGCAGGTCGGGCACCTTGGTCTCATCCGCTTTCGCCGGGTCGCCGGGCCAGACCCATGCCAGCCGATATTTCTCCACGGCCGGGAAGGCGCGCACCTTCGCCGAAGGACTGATGCGATCCTGCGACGGCATGCGCGTGCAGCGGCCGGTGCCGTCGAACGCGAGGCCGTGGTAGCGGCACACCACGCTCTCGCCGTCCACGTGTCCCATCGAGAGCGGCAGCCGCCGATGCCAGCAGGCGTCCTCCACCGCCGCGATGCCGCCATCGGGCTTGCGCCACAAGGCGAGCTTCTGGTTGCACACGGTTCGCCCAAGCACCGCGCGCGTGCCGACCTCGTGGCTCCAGGCGGCGGCGTACCAGGCGTTGAGCGGGAATGAGGATGGCATGGCTGCACTCCGTGTTGAGTGCAGTATGTATACATAGTTGGTGTAGAATAGGCAATTCCGGCGCAAATTTCAGTTATATAATACCTATAAGGTATACATATACA
>DATMIG010000237.1:0-6685 GCA_035554335.1 Burkholderiales bacterium | reverse complement strand
GGTCGACTTGCCGGCGCCGTTTGGGCCCAGAAAGCCGAGCACTTCGCCGCGCTCGACCGTGAAGGAGATGCCGTCGACCGCGCGCTTGGGCCCGAAAGCCTTAACCAGATTGTCGATCTTGATCATCGGAACTGCAGGACTTGGAGAACTGCCGGCTTAAAATTCGAGGGGCGATTCTCGCACAAGCCAAGGGCCAAAGATTATGCCGATGTCAGGAAGACTGATCGCCGCGCTCGTCCTCGCTGCCGCGATGTTCCCGGTGCACGCGCAGAGCTACCCCGCGAAGCCGGTCCACGTCATCGTTCCCTTCGCGCCGGGCGGCGGCTCGGATTTCATCGGCCGCTTCATCGCGCAGCGCCTGTCCGACTCGTGGGGCAAGCAGGTGATCGTCGAGAACAAGCCCGGGGCGGGCGGCATGCTCGGCGTCGAGCAGGGCGTGAAGGCCGCGCCCGACGGCTACACGCTCGTCCTCATCGCCTCGAGCTACACCGTCAATCCGGCGATCTACAAGCTCAAGTTCGATCCGGTCGCGGACATCACGCCGATCATCCAGCTGTCGCAGGGACCGCTGCTCGTCGTCGTGCGGCCGTCGCTGCCGGTGAAGAACATCAAGGAGCTGATCGCGCTCGCCAAGTCGAAGCCGGGGCAGGTCAACTTCGCCTCGTCCGGTCAGGGCAGCGTGATTCATCTGGCGACCGAGCTCTTCGACACGATGGCCGGCATCAAGATGAACCACATCCCGTACAAGGGGACCGGCCCCGCGCTCACCGACACGATCGGCGGCCAGACCGATGTCTTCTTCAGCAGCACCGCGACGGCCATGCCGCAGGTCCAGGCCGGCAAGCTGCGCGCGCTCGCCGTCACGACGTCGAAGCGCATTCCCGCGCTGCCCGACGTGCCGACCATCGCCGAGTCCGGCGTGCCGGGCTACGACGTCGTGCTGTGGCACGGTCTCATCGGGCCGAAGGGGATGCCGAAGGACATCGTCGAGCGCATCAACGCGGACGCGACGAAAGCGCTCAAGCTGAAGGAGACCGCCGCGCAGCTGCAGAACGACGGCGTGGCGCCCGCCGGCGGGTCGCCGGCGCAGTTCGGCCAGACGATCGGCAAAGAGATCGGCATGTGGAAGAAGGTGGTGACGGACGCCGGCGTCAAGGTGGACTAGCGCACTGACCGCTAATTTCGAGGTCATCATCATCGGCGCGGGCGCGGCCGGGCTCGCCGCCGCGCAGGAGCTGGGACGCGCCGGCAAATCCGTCCTCGTGCTCGAGGCGCGCGAGCGCGTCGGCGGCCGCTGCTGGACGCGCCGCATGCCGGGGCTCGAGATTCCGGTCGAAGTCGGCGCCGAGTTCATCCACGGCGAGGCGGAGGTGACGTTCTCGCTTCTCAGGCAGGCGGGCCTGAGCGCCATTGATTCGGTCCGCGAGCAGCGCTACTTCGCCGATGGGCGCCTGCGAACGGGAGACGCGTTCGCGGCGGCGCAGCGCGCGGTTGGCAAGGCCAAGGTCGACCGCGACGTCTCCTTCGAGCAATTTCTCGCGCGGCGGCGGGTGCCGGCGAAGACGAAGCAACTGGCGCGGATGATGGTGCAGGGTTTCGACGCCGCGGATCCGCGCAGGGTGAGCGCGAAGTCGATCATCGAGGAATGGGGTGGCGGCTCGCTCGGCGACACGCAGCCGCGTCCGCAGGGCGGCTACGGCACGCTGATGGACTGGCTCGCGAACGGCATCGTCGCGCGCGGCGCGCGATTGCATCTCGGTGCCTTCGTGACCGCGCTGACGTGGAGCCGCGGAGCAGTGACGGTCGGCGGCACCTTCGCCGGCGAGCGCTTCACCGCCCGTGCGAAGCGCGCCATCGTCACGCTGCCGCTCGGTGTGCTGCAGGACGGCCCGCTCCGGCTGCCGCAAAAGCGCGAGGCGCTGCGCAAGCTCGCTTCCGGGCCGGTGATCCGTGTCGCCATGCGTTTCCACGAGCCGTTCTGGGCGAAGCGCGCCCCCGGCGTCGCTTTCTTCCACTCGCCGGCCGCGCCCTTTCCCACCTTCTGGACGCCGTTGCCGATGCGCGCGCCGCTCCTCACGTGCTGGGCGGGCGGACCGAAGGCGGCGAAGCTCGCCGGCGCGCCGGAGCGCAAGCTCATCCGCGCCGCGCTCGCCAGCGTCGAATCGGTGTTCGGCCGCGCAGGCGGGCTCGCCGCGGCCTACGTGCAGGACTGGCACAACGATCCGCTGTCCCGCGGCGGCTACAGCTATGTGCTGGTCGGTGGGGAAGGCGCGCGCGAGGAGCTGGCGCGTCCTTTGGATCAGACGATTTTCTTCGCCGGCGAAGCGACCGACAGCGACGAAGCCGGCACCGTGGCCGGCGCCTTGCGCAGCGGCCAGCGCGCGGCGCGCGAACTCCTTCGCGTCTAACATGCACCCCATGACTCTCGTTCCGGTCATTCTTTCCGGCGGTGCCGGCACGCGGCTATGGCCGGTGTCGCGGGAAGCGTTGCCGAAGCCGTTCATCAAGCTGCCGGGCGGCGAGAGCCTGCTCCTCAAGACCGCCAAGCGCGCGGCTGCGTGCGCGCCGGGCAGCGAAGTCCTGACGATCACCAATCGCGAGTACTACTTCCTCACGCGCGACGAATACGAGGCGCTCGAGAAGGGCGGCGCGCAGTTCGATTTCCTGCTGGAGCCTTTGGGTCGCAACACCGCGCCGGCGATTTGCGCGGCGGCCCTGCATATCGGCCGGCGCCACGGCGCGGGTGCGGTGGTCCTCGTGCTGCCGGCCGACCACCTGATCGGCGACGATGCCGCCTTCCAGGCGGCGGTGAAGAAGGCGGCCAAGGCGGCCGGGGAGGGTTATCTCGTCACCTTCGGCGTCGCGCCGACACGGCCCGAGACCGGTTTCGGCTACATCGAGGCGGGCGAGGCGCTCGGCGACGACGTGCGCATCGTCAAACGCTTCGTGGAAAAGCCCGACGCCGCGGCCGCCGCGCGCTACGTCGCCTCGGGGTCGTACAGCTGGAATTCGGGCATGTTCTGCTTCACGGCCGGCGCGATGATCGATGCGATGCGCCGCCATGCCCCGGATGTGCTGCGTGCGGTGGAGGCGACGCTCGCTGCCACCGACTGCGACAAGAAGCCGACAATCCTCGCCAAGGCCGAATTCGAAAAGGCGCCGGACATCTCGATCGACTATGCGGTGATGGAGAAGGCGGAAAAGCGCGCCGTGGTGCGCGCGGCGTTCCCCTGGAGCGACATCGGCTCATGGAGCGCGCTCGCCGACCTGACCGCGCCGGACGCGGCCGGCAATCGCGTGAACGGCAAGGCCGTGCTGGTCGACGCCGAGCGCTGCTTCATCCAGAGCGATGACCGCGTGGTCGCCGCGGTCGGCGTCGAGGACCTGCTGGTGGTGGACACCAGCGACGCGCTGCTCATCGCGAGGCGCGACCGCGCCCAGGAAGTGAAGAAGGTGGTCGAGCGCCTGAAGCTCAGCTCGCACGACAGCGTGCGCCATCACCGCACGGTCTACCGGCCGTGGGGCAGCTTCACCGTGCTGGAGGAAGGTCCGCGCTTCAAGATCAAGCGCATCGTGGTCAAGCCGGGCGCGAGCCTGTCGCTACAGATGCATCATCACCGCAGCGAGCACTGGGTCGTCATCTCGGGGATGGCGAAAGTGGTGAATGCCGAGCGCGAGCTGATGGTGCGGCCCGACGAGTCGACCTATATCCGCGCCGGCGCGGTCCATCGCCTGACCAACCCCGGCAACATCGATTGCGTGATCATCGAGGTCCAGACCGGCGACTACGTCGGCGAGGACGACATCGTGCGGCTCGAGGACAAGTACGGCCGCCAGGGCTAAATAAAAAAGGGGTCAGAGCGATCGCCCTGCCCCCTTTTCGCGGCGGGAATTACTTGGAAGAGGGGGACCCGCTCGTCGAGCCGCTACCCGACGCGCCGCCGGAGCTGGAGCCAGCGCCCGCTTTGGAGCTGGAGCTGCCAGAGCCCATGGAGCCCGAGGGGGCGGTAGAGGACGAACCGGACGCGGCGCTGCCGCTACGCTTGCTTTGCTGGTCGGCGCTCGAGCCGGAGCCGGCGTTGTCGCGATTGCACGCCGCCATGCCGAAGGCGAGCGCGGCCGCGGTGATCGTGGCGGTAAGAATTTTCGTCATCGCTTTCATCTCCTGAAGTGGTTGAGGACTGCACCCGGCTTAGTTGCAAGCTCGGTGCCAATTCAGGTAGTGCAAAACGTGATTTTTCTTAAGGCGCTCTACGCCGCGGCGCGATCGGCCCGCTTGCGGTCGTGTTCTTTCAGATGCCGCTTCCGCAGGCGGATGGACTGCGGCGTGATCTCGGCGAGCTCGTCGTCGGCGATGAACTCCACCGCGTACTCGAGCGTGAGCTGGATGGGCGGGGTGAGGTCGATCGCCTCGTCCTTGCCGGCCGCGCGGATGTTGGTGAGCTGCTTGGTCTTGATCGGGTTGACGACCAGATCGTTGTCGCGGCTGTGGATGCCGATGATCATGCCCTCGTATACCGGGTCGCCGGGACTGACGAACATGCGGCCGCGCTCCTGCAGCTTCCAAAGCGCGTAAGCCACCGCCACGCCGTCGTCCTGCGAGACCAGCACGCCGTTGCGATGCTCTTCCAGCTCGCCCTTCGCCGGCGCGTAGTCGTCGAACACGTGGCTCATGATTCCCGTGCCGCGGGTCATCGTCATGAACTGGCCCTGGAAGCCGATCAGGCCGCGCGCCGTGATGCGGTAGTCGAGCCGCACGCGCCCCTTGCCGTCCGGAACCATGTCGAGCAGCTCGCCGCGACGGCGGCCGAGCTCTTCCATCACCGCGCCCTGGTTGGCTTCCTCGACATCCACGGTGAGCATCTCGTAGGGCTCGCAGCGCACGCCGTCGATTTCCTTGAACAGCACGCGCGGCCGCGACACGGCGAGCTCGTAGCCCTCGCGGCGCATGTTCTCGATCAGGATCGTGAGGTGCAGCTCGCCGCGGCCGTGGACGATGAAGGTGTCGGTATCGGCCGGATACTCCACGCGCATCGCGACGTTCGACTTGGTCTCGCGCTCGAGGCGCTCGCGGATCTGGCGGCTGGTGACGTACTTGCCTTCCTTGCCGGCGAGCGGCGAGGCGTTCACGAGGAAGTTCATCGTGAGCGTGGGCTCGTCTACCTTGAGCAGCGGCAGCGCGTCGGGGTGCTCGAGGTGCGTCAGGGTAGTGCCGATGTTGAGCTCGTCGATGCCATTCACCAGCACGATGTCGCCCGACTGCGCCTCGTCGACCTGCACGCGCTCCAGGCCCTCGAACATTAGGACCTGGTTCACCTTGGCCTTTACAGGGGGTAAATCCCCGTGACAAACCAAAACTTCCTGCGCCGCGCGCAGCTTGCCTCGCTTGATGCGGCCGATGCCGATCTTGCCGACGTAGCTCGAATAGTCGAGCGAGCAGATCTGCAGCTGCAGCGGGCCGTCGGGATCCTCGTCGCGCACCGGCACGTGCTTGAGGATGGCGTCGAAGAGCGGCGCCATGTCGGTGCCGCGCTGTTTCGGCTCGGTGCTCGCCCAGCCTTCGAGCGCGGAAGCGTAGATCACCGGGAAATCGAGCTGCTCCTCGGCGGCGCCCAGCTTGTCGAAGAGGTCGAAGGTCTGGTTCACCACCCAGTCGGCGCGCGCGCCGGGGCGGTCCACCTTGTTCACCACCACGATCGGTTTCAGCCCGTGCGCCAGGGCCTTGCGCGTGACGAAGCGCGTCTGCGGCATGGGGCCTTCGACCGCGTCGACCAGCAGCAGCACGCCGTCGACCATGGAGAGGACGCGCTCGACCTCGCCGCCGAAATCGGCGTGGCCCGGCGTGTCGACGATGTTGATGTGCGTGCCGCGATAGCGCACGGCGCAGTTCTTCGCGAGGATCGTGATGCCGCGCTCGCGCTCGATGTCGTTCGAGTCCATCACGCGCTCCGCGACATGCTGGTGCGCGGCGAAGGTGCCCGCCTGCTGCAGGAGCTTGTCGACGAGCGTGGTCTTGCCGTGGTCGACGTGGGCGATGATCGCGATGTTGCGGAGATTGCGCATTCAATCCTCTAAAGGGCCGCGCATTGTACACGCATGGAGTCTTGCGTTGTGCGGCGCAACATCCTTAGACTTCGCCCCCTTCCCCAGCAATTTCCCGACCGAAACCCCGTCTATGGACAAAGCACTGCTTGCAAAGACCGCGGCCGCGATGGTCGCCAAGGGCAAGGGCATCCTCGCCGCCGACGAATCGAGCGGCACCTGCCAGAAACGCTTCGACTCCGTGAAGGTCGAGTGCACCGAAGAGAACCGGCGCGCGTACCGGCAGCTCCTGTTCAGCACGCCGGGGGTCGAGCAATACCTCTCCGGCGTGATCCTCTTCGACGAGACCGCGCGCCAGAAGGCGAACGACGGCAGCCCGTTCCCGGAATACCTGCAGAAGAAAGGCATCATCCCCGGCATCAAGGTCGACAAGGGGCTGGTGGATCTGCCGCTCGCGCCGAAGGGCGAGAAGGTGAGCGAAGGCCTGGACGGCCTTTCCAAGCGCCTCGAGGAATACTTCAAGATCGGCTGCCGCTTCGCCAAGTGGCGCTCGACGATCACCATCACCGACACGCTGCCGACCCACGCCTGCCTGTACGCGAACGCCCATGTGCTCGCGCGCTACGCCGCCGCCTGCCAGGCC
>DATMIG010000236.1:0-6245 GCA_035554335.1 Burkholderiales bacterium | reverse complement strand
CATGCAGGTCGCTTTGTTCCTGGAAAAATCGGGTTACAACAACGTACACAACCTCGTGGGGGGCGTGGATGCCTGGTCCAGGACGGTCGATCCGGCGGTCCCGCTCTATTAAGGCGGCCGCTCTTTTGCTGATCGCCGCCGCTTTCCCGGCGGCGGCGGAAGATCTCCTCCAGGTTTATCGCGACGCGCAGCGCTACGACGCCGTCTACACCGGCGCGCGCTACAGCCTCGAGGCCGGCCGCGAGCGCATCCCGCAGGCGCGCGCGCTGCTCCTGCCCTCGGTCAACGCCACCGCCAGCGGCGCCGCGGTGCGCATCGAGCAGGAATCGAACAACGAGCTGCTCGCGCCGCCGTTCGTGCGCAGCCCGACGACGCGCAGCTACCAGCTCAACCTCACCCAGCCGGTTTACCGGCCGCAGAACTTCGCGCAGTACCAGCAGGCCGACTGGCAGGTGCGCCAGGCGGAAGCCACGTTCGGCCAGGCGTCACAGGACCTGGCGCTGCGCGTGGCGCAGGCCTATTTCGACATCCAGGCCGCGCAGGACACGCTGACCCTCGTCGGCGCGCAGAAGGCGGCCATCTCCGAGCAGCTGGCGCAGGCGAAGCGCAATTTCGAGGTCGGCACCGCCACCATCACCGACACGCACGAGGCGCAGGCGCGCTACGACCTCGTCGTCGCGCAGGAAATCGTGGCGCAGAACGACCTCGAGAACAAACGCCGCACGCTGCAGGCGATCACCGGCAAGGAATACTCGCAGCTCAAGCCCCTGCGCAGCGACGTGCGCATGAGCCCGCCCGAGCCGGCCGACATGCAGAGCTGGGTCGACATTGCCGAGAAGCAGGCGTACCCGGTGATCGCGCAGGAAGCGGCGACCGAGGTCGCCAACCTCGAGGTGAAGCGCGCGAGCGGCGGCCACTGGCCGACGATCGACATCGTCGGCTCCTACGGCAACGTGAGAGATACCGGCTCACAGGTGACGGCGATCGGCCGCGACATCACGACCGGACAGATCGGCCTGCAGCTCGCCATCCCGATCTATTCAGGCGGCAGCCTCAGCTCCCGCGAGCGCGAGGCGGCCGCGAACTACCAGAAGGCGCGCCAGGACGTGGAGAATGCGCGCCGTACCGCCGCGCTCAACACCCGCCAGACCTATCTCGCGGTGATCAACGGCATCGCGCAGATCGCCGCGCTGGAGCAGGCGCTCACCTCGTCGCAGAGCGCCCTCGACTCGAACCGTCTCGGCTACGAGGTAGGCGTGCGGATCAACATCGACGTCCTGAACGCGCAGCAGCAGGTGTTCTCCACGCGGCGCGACCTCGCCGTCGCGCGCTACAACGCCATCATCAATCAGCTGCGGCTCAAGGCGGCGGCCGGCACCTTGCGCGACGAGGACCTCGAGCTGGTCAACCGGGCGCTACAGCCCTAAAAGCTTCCGGCAGGCCTGGAGATGCCGCGCCGTCGCGCCGCGGTGCGCGGCGCAAAGCGCTTTGCCGGCCTCGCTCATTCGCCGCCGCCGTTGTTCATCTTCGAGCAGAACTGCGGCCTCGCCCATGGCAGCCCCGGCGTCGGCCACCTGCACCGCGGCGCCCGCCTTGAGCGCGAGCTCGGTGGCTTCCGCGAAGTTGAACATGTGCGGGCCGACGATCACGGGCGCGCCGACGGCGAGCGCCTCGATCAGGTTCTGGCCGCCGAGCGGAGCGAAGGAGCCGCCGATGACGGCGACGTCGCAGGCGCCGTAATAGAAGTTCATCTCGCCCATCGTGTCGCCGAGGTGCACGCGATCGCCGGGCGCGGGCTGCGGCTGGCGGCTGCGCCTCGACTGCGCCCATTGCGCGACTTCGTCGAAGCGGCGCGGATGGCGAGGGACGACGAGGATCAGCGCCTCCACCGGGTGGTTCAGCAACATTTCTTCTTCGCCCTCGCGGCTGCTGGCCAGCAGCACCACCGGGCGCCCGAGGCTGCGGCGCCATTCCCGCCCGGCCGCCACCTTCGCCTCATCCGGCTCGACGTCGAACTTCAGGCTGCCGGTCACTTCGACGTTGGGCGAGCCCATCGCGCGCAGGCGCTCGGCGTCGGCGGCGCTCTGTGCGCACACCGCGCGGAACGCGGCGAACGCTGGCCGGGCCAGCGACGCCCAACGCTGGTAGCCGGCGGCCGATTGCTCGGACAGGCGGGCGTTCGCGAGCAGCAGCGGGATCGCGTTGCGGTCGCACGCGGCGACGAGATTGGGCCACACCTCGGTCTCCATCAGGATCGCGAGGCGCGGGCGGAAATACTCCAGGAAGCGCTGCACGGCCCAGGGCACGTCGTAGGGCAGATACGCGGCGAGGACCGACTCGCCGTACACCTGCCGGATCGTGTCGCGGCCGGCCGCGGTGGTGCAGGTCATCAGCAGTCGATGATCGGGAAACGCGGCGGCGAGGCCGCGCACCAATGGCTGCGCCGCGCGCGCCTCGCCGACCGAGACGGCGTGCAGCCAGATGAGGCGCTCGGCGCGGTCGGTCGAGTACCGGCCGAAGCGCTCGCCGAGCGATTCGCGATAGCCCGGCTCCCGCCGGCCGCGCCACCAGAGGCGCAGCAACGCGAAAGGAAGCGCCAGGTGAAGCGCGAGCGTGTAGACGAATCTCACGCCAGCGCCTGCAGCACATCGGCCACCGTCGGCGCGCGGCCAAGCGCGCCGACGTTGCGAGCCCGCGCGGCGCCATAGATGCCGACGAGCGCGGGATCCGATCCGCAGTAGATGCCCACGGTGCGCGCGCCGAGCGCGGCGGCGAGATGCGTGAGCCCGGTATCGACGCCGACCACGCGCTGCGCGCGGCCGAAGAGCCGCGCGAGCTGCGGCACGGTCATGCGCGGCGGCACTTCCGCGTCCGGCAATGCGGCCGCGATGCGGCCGGCGCGCGCCCGCTCCGCTTCGCTGCCCCAAGGCAGGACCGCGCGCGTGCCGAGCGCCTTGCCGAGGGCGATCCAGTTTTCCTCCGGCCAGAGCTTGTCCGCGCGGCTCGTCATGGTGAGGAGCACGGCGTACGGCGCGGACGGCTCACTGTCGATGGCGGAGAGGCCGTAGTCGAGCGGCAGATCGAGCTCGTAGCCGAGCGCCGCGGCGGCCAGCAGCCGGTTGCGCTCGACGGCGTGAAGGCCTTTCGGCACCGGATGGCGCTTGCCGTACAGGAGGGCGGCGAGCGGTTCCCGCGCACTCGACCGGTCCATGCCATGGCGCTCGCCGTGCGCCCAGCTCGCGACGAATGCGCTCTTGAGCAGCGATTGCGTGTCGACGACCACGTCGTAATGCGCTGCGCGCAGATCCGTCCGGAACGCGCCGAGCTCCTGCCAGGCCGCGCGACGCCACCAGCGCCGCCGCCACTGCCGCAGACGAACCGGGATTACGCGTCGCACGGCGGCGTGCATCGCAGCGATCGCCGCGAAGGGCTCCTCCACCACCCAGTCGATTTCCGCGCCGGGAATCTTGCGCGCCGCGTCGCTCACCGCGGGGCAGTTGTGGACCACGTCGCCGAGCGACGAGGTCTTGACGAAGAGAATCTTAAGCGTCGGAGGAAGCCATTTAGAATGCTGGCCGCGATTCTAGGGGAAAAATGGTTCCCGTCTCGGCCGTCCTGATCACCCGCAATGCCGCAGCCACGCTCGACGCGTGCCTCGAGAGCCTCGCGTTCGCCGACGAGATCGTCGTCGTCGACTCCGGCTCGACCGATGCCACCGTCGAGATCGCAAGACAGCGCAACGCGCGCGTGGTGCAGAAGGAATGGCTCGGCTTCGGCCGCCAGAAGCAGTACGCGGTCGAGCAGGCGAAGCACGACTGGGTGCTGTGCCTCGACGCCGACGAGCGCGTCTCGCCGCAGCTCGCGGCGAGCATCGCCCAGGCGCTCGCCACGCCGGTCTCGCCCGTCTATCGCATGCCGCGGCGCAACCGCTTTCTCGGTCGATGGCTGTCGCATGGCGAGGGCTATCCGGACTGGAGCCCGCGGCTCTTCAACCGCCTGAACGCGCGCTGGAGCGACGACCTCGTGCACGAGAAGGTGCTCTACGCCGTGACGCCCGGTACGCTCGATGGCGACCTGATGCACGATTCCTCCGACGACCTCGCCACCTATCTCGACCGGCAGAACCGCTACACCACGCTGGCCGCGCGGCAGGCGTACGAGCTCGGCCGCAGCGCGAACGTGCTGCACCTCCTCTTGTCGCCGGTGGTGCGCTTCTTCAAGTTCTACGTCCTGCGCCTGGGCTTCCTCGACGGCGTGCCCGGCCTGCTGCACATCTCGATCGGCTGCATGAACAGCTACCTGAAGTACGCCAAGCTCCTCGAGCTGCACAAGGCGGAGCGTTGAAGGTCCTCGTCACCGGCGCGGCCGGCTTCATCGGCATGCACAGCGTGGCGCGCCTGCTCGCGCGCGGCGACGAGGTGATCGGCGTCGACAATCTTTCGCCGTACTACTCGGTCGAGCTCAAGCGCGACCGCCTCAAGCGGGTGGCGGGCATGAGGTTTTACGAGCTGGACCTCGCCGACGCCGCGGCATTGGGCCATGCGTTCGAAAAGGAGAAACCCGAGGCGGTGCTGCATCTCGCGGCGCAGGCCGGCGTGCGCTACTCGCTCGAGCATCCGGAGTCCTACGTGCAGGCGAACCTGGTCGGCTTCGCCAACCTGCTCGAATGCTGCCGCCACCACCGGCCGCGCCACCTCGTGTACGCGTCGAGCTCGAGCGTGTACGGCAAGAACCCGAAGCTGCCGTGGTCGGAGACCGACAACGTCGACCATCCGATCAGCCTGTACGCCGCGACGAAGAAGGCCAATGAGCTGATGGCGCACACGTACAGCCATGTGCACGGGCTGTCGACGACGGGACTGCGCTACTTCACGGTCTACGGGCCATGGGGGCGGCCGGACATGTCGGCGATGATCTTCGCGCGCGCCATCCTCGAGGGAAAGCCGATCCCGGTGTTCAACCACGGCGACATGCAGCGCGATTTCACCTATGTCGACGACATCGTGGAGGGCACGCTGCGGGTGCTCGACAAGCCGGCGGCCTACGCGATCTACAACATCGGCAACCACCAGCCGGTGAAGCTGCTCGACTACATCGCGACGCTCGAGCGCGTCCTCGGCAGGAAGGCGATCGTGGAGATGAAGCCGATGCAGCCCGGCGACGTGAAGGCGACCTATGCCGACACGCGCGCGCTCAACCAGGCCGTGGGCTTCGCGCCCTCGACACCGCTCGAATCAGGCCTGGCGCGCTTTGCCGAGTGGTTCCGGTCTTACTATGGGCTGTGATGCGACCTCTGATACCTTCGCCGGGCCGTACTCCGGCACCCAGCGCCTGAGGCGCTCGCGAATCGCCTCGGCCTGCCGGTCGCCCGGCTCGGCGATCCAGCGCTCCACCTCCGCCAGCACGTCGCCGTTCTCCGGCATGCGCACGCGAGCGATGCGCAGCTTCGGGTGCGGCGTCGGCAGCGTCTTCTCGGCATCGGCGAGCGGCTCTTCGTAGAGCTTCTCGCCGGGCCGCAGCCCCGTGTACTCGATGGCGATGTCGTCCTCGTCGAAGCCCGACAGGCGGATCATCTGCCGCGCGAGGTCGGCGATGCGCACCGGCTCGCCCATGTCGAGCACGTAGATCTCGCCGCCGCGTCCCATCAGCGCCGCCTGCAGCACGAGCTGCGTGGCCTCCGGGATCGACATGAAGTACCGCTGCATCTCGGGGTGCGTGACCGTCACGGGTCCGCCGCGCGCGATCTGCTCGCGGAAGCGCGGCACGACGCTGCCGGTCGAGCCGAGCACGTTGCCGAAGCGCACGATCACGATCTGCGTCGCGCGCTGCCGCTGCAGCGACTGGCAGGCGAGCTCGGCGAGGCGCTTCGACGCTCCCATCACGTTGGTCGGGTTGACCGCCTTGTCGGTCGAGATCAGCACGAACTTCGCCGCGCCGACCGCGCTGGCGGCGCGCCCGACCACGATGGTCGAGAGGACGTTGTTCGCCACCGCCTGGTAGGCGTTGTCCTCCTCCATGAGCGGCACGTGCTTGTACGCGGCGGCGTGGAAGACGACTTGCGGCCGGAAGCGCTCGAACACCTCGTGCACGCGCACCGCATCCTTGGCGTCGCCGATCACGGCGGTCACCGGCACCTGCGGCAAGGCGTCGCGGAACTCCTGCTCGATGGTGTAGAGCGCGAACTCCGACTGCTCGAAGAGCACGATGCGCGCGACCGAGAAGCGCACGATCTGGCGGCAGAGCTC
>DATMIG010000235.1:0-4065 GCA_035554335.1 Burkholderiales bacterium | reverse complement strand
CCGCTACTTCGTCCGCGCGGCCGATGTGCCGCCCTATCACCCGGCCAACCATACCGGCACCACCAACCGGCGGCTGATCGGCGCAGACAACGTCGGCGCGCGCCACGTCGAAGTGGTGCTCGGCGTGATCGAGAAGGGCCGCGGCGCCGACCCGCACGCGCACCCCGGCATGGAGCAGGTCTGCTATCTCCTCGAAGGCACCGCGACTGCCGAGGTGGCGGGCGAGCGCTGCGAGATGAAGCCCGGCGACGCGTGCTACTTCCCGGCCGACAAGGTCCACACGTTCACCGCGACGAGCGAGCAGCCGGTGAAGGTGCTCGTCATCTACAGCCCGCCGTACGGCGAATCGCCGGAGAAGGTGCGACGCCCATGAGAACGCTCTTCCTTTGCATGCTGGTTGCCGCAGCACCGGCATGGGCGCAATACCCCAGCAAGCCGATCCGCGTCCTCGTCCCCTTCGGCGCCGGTTCGTCGACCGACATCGTGATGCGCATCCTCGCGCAGCCGCTCGGGCAATCGCTGGGCCAGGCGGTGGTGGTGGAGAACAAGCCGGGCGCGGACGGCGCGATCGCGGCGGCGGAGGTGGCGAAGGCGCCGGCGGACGGCCACACCCTGATGCTCGGCACGAACAGCCCCATGTCCGCGGGGCCGCACCTGCGCAAGGTGCCGTACGACGCGATCCGCGACTTCACGCCGATCAGCCTGATCGGCAACTACACGTTCTTCGTATTGGTGCATCCGAGCGTGCCGGCGCGCACGCTGCAGGAGCTGATCGCCTACGCGAAGGCGAATCCGGGCAGGCTGAACTACGCCACCGGCAACACGAGCGCGATCGTGATGACCGCGATGCTCGCCTCGCAGGCCGGCATGGAGCTCGTGCACGTGCCGTACAAGAGCGAGCCGCCGGCGATCACCGATCTCCTGTCGGGCACGATCCAGCTCATGATCAGTTCGTACGCGACCGTCGCGCCGCACATGCGGGAGGGAAAGCTGCGCCCGCTGGTGACGACGCTGCCGAACCGCACCTCGCTGATGCCCGACGTTCCGACCATCGTGGAGGCGGGCTTCCCGAAGTTCTCGGTCTCGCCATGGGCCGGAATGTTCGGCCCGGCGCGGATGCCGAAGGACGTGACGGAGCGCCTGAACCGCGAGCTGAACGCGCTCATCAGGCGAGCGGAAGTGCGCGAGGCGCTGCTCAAGCAGGCATTCGATCCAAAGGGCTCGACGGTCGACGAGTTCAACGCGTATGTAAAGGAGCAGTACGACGTATGGGGTCGCGCCATCCGCGACGCCGGCATCCAGCCGGAATAAGACCGAAGCCGCCGGTCGTTGTAACCTCGGCCGGTGCCCGCAGGTAACGCGAACCCGGTCGAGGAGATCTACAGGAAGGAATCGCGCCGCGTCTTCGCCACCCTGGTGAGGCTCCTCGGCGACTTCGATCTCGCCGAGGAGGCGTTGCACGAGGCGTTCCGCGCCGCGCTCGAGCAGTGGCCGATCGAAGGCGTGCCGGACAACCCGCGCGCCTGGCTCGTCTCCGCCGGGCGCTTCAAGGCGATCGACAACATCCGGCGCCAGGCGCGGTTCGATGCTCTGGATGACGAGCACGCCGAGCAGCTGGCGGCGGAAGAGTCCGGGCGCGAAGTCGACGAGATCGAGGACGACCGCCTGCGCCTCGTCTTCACCTGTTGCCATCCCGCGCTCGCGCCGGACGCACAGGTTGCGCTCACATTGCGCGAGGTTTGCGGCCTCACCACGGAGGAGATCGCGCGCGCGTTCCTCACGCCGGCACCGACGCTCGCGCAGCGCATCGTGCGCGCGAAGGGAAAGATCCGCGATGCCCGCATTCCGTACGAAGTGCCGGGGCCGAAGGAATTGCCCGAGCGCCTCGATGCCGTGCTGCGCGTCATCTATCTCGTCTTCAACGAAGGTTATTCCGCTTCGAGCGGCGCCGCGCTCACGCGCTCGGAGCTCTCCGCGGAAGCGATCCGCCTCGCGCGGCTGCTGATCGAAATGCTGCCGGAGCCCGAGGCGATGGGCGTGCTCGCGCTGATGCTGCTGCAGGAATCCCGCCGCGACGCGCGCGCGACGGCCGCCGGCGACCTGGTGCTGCTCGAGGACCAGGACCGCTCGCTCTGGAACCGCGCCCTGATCAGCGAAGGGATCGCGCTCGTCGAGCGCACGCTCGCCACGCGGCGCTTCGGTCCCTACAGCATCCAGGCGGCGATCGCGGCGGTGCATGCCGAGGCGCCGAGCGCGGAGGCGACCGACTGGCCGCAGATCGTCGCCCTGTACGACGTGCTGCTGCGCATGGATGCATCGCCGGTGGTCGAGCTGAATCGCGCGGTGGCGGTCGCGATGCGCGATGGGCCGGCGGCGAGCCTGCCGATCGTGGATACCCTGATGAAGGAGCTCGACGGTTACCACCTCGCCCATGCGGCCCGCGCCGACCTTTGCCGCCGCCTCGGCCGCATCAAGGAGGCGCGCCAGTCGTACGAGCGCGCGCTCAAGCTCGCCCGCCAGGAGCCGGAGCGGCGCTTCCTCGAGCGGCGCATCGCCGAGCTGAAAAATTAGGCCGGCAGGATGTCGATTCCGCCGCCGGCCGTTCGACTAATGGCTGAAAGGAGCGATAGATCAATGAAATATCTCTGCCTGGTGTACGGCGACGAGCGCGCCATGGAGACGGTGGACGACCGCCACTGCCTCGCGTTCGACCAGTCGGTGCGCGCGAGCGGCCACTGCATCGCCTCCGAAGCGCTGCAGCCGGTGGCGACGGCGACCACCGTTCGCGTGCGCAACGGGAAGGTGTCGGTGACCGACGGTCCCTTCGCGGAAACCAAGGAAGCGCTCGCCGGCTTCTACATGATCGAGGCGCGCGACCTGAACGAAGCGATCCAGATCGCCTCGCGCATCCCGCCGGCGCAGATCGGCTCGATCGAGGTGCGTCCGATCCGGCCGATCCGCGAGAGCCCGCGGCCGGTCAAGAAAGCCCATACGGAGGCATAGCCCATGGCTTACGTCGATGGTTTCCTCACGCCGGTACCGAAGGGCAGGCTCGCGACCTATCGCGCGATGTCGCGCCGGATGGGCAAGATCTGGCGCGAGCACGGAGCGCTCGAATTCCGCGAGTGCGTCGCCGACGACGTGAGCTGGGGCAAGCGCACGTCCTTCCCGCGCGCGGTGAAGCAGAAGCCGAGCGAGACGGTGTGCTTCGCCTACATCGTCTACAAGTCGCGCGCCGACCGTGACCGCGTCAACGCCAAGGCGATGAAGGACAAACGGCTCGCGGCCTGGATGGATCCGAAGAAGCTACCGTTCGACGCTCGCCGCATGATCTTCGGCGGCTTCAAGCCCCTCGTTACTCTGTGAAAGGACGCACGATGCAGACCTATCTGTTTTTCGACGGGCGCTGCGAAGAGGCGCTCGAGTTCTACAAGAAGGCGGTCGGCGCCAAAGTCGAGATGATGATGCGCAACCAGGAAAGCCCCGAGCCGCCGCCGCCGGGCATGAAGGCGCCGCCGGAAAAGATCATGCATGCCTCGTTCCACATCGGTGACACGCGGGTGCTCGCCTCGGACGGCATGTGCGGCGGCCAGCCGAAGTTCCAGGGTTTCTCGCTCGCGCTCGATGCCAAAGACGACGCCGAAGCCAGGCGGTTGTTCAATGCGCTCTCCGACGGCGGCAAGGTGCAGATGCCGCTTACCCCGACCTTCTTCGCCTCGAGCTTCGGCATGCTGACCGACCGCTTCGGCGTCGGCTGGATGGTGATCGCCGAGAAGGAGCATCGTTGACCGTAGCGTTCGAAAAGCGCTGGCTCGCGCTCTACATGCTGTGCGCGGGCGAGCTCATGATCGTGCTCGACACGACGATCGTGAACGTGGCGCTGCCGTCCATCCAGTCGAGCCTCGCGTTCTCGGACACGGCGCTCGTCTGGGTGATCAACGCCTACATGCTGACGTACGGAGGATTTCTCCTGCTCGGCGGGCGGCTGGGCGACCTGTACGGACGCCGGCGGCTGTTCCTCGCCGGCATCGCGCTTTTCACGCTCGCCTCCGTCGTCTGCGGCGC
>DATMIG010000234.1:0-1671 GCA_035554335.1 Burkholderiales bacterium | reverse complement strand
GACCGATGAATCCCGCAACGCCCATCGCATCGCTGACGGACCTCGTGAAGGCGCTCTCCGGACAAGGCCCGCGCACGCTCGAGCTGCAGACTTCGGTGGCGTGCCCCTTTTTCCATCACCTTGCCGCCCGGCTTCGCGCTGACGGGACAAGGATCGTTGCGTGCTGATCTTCGGCAACGGTGACCGCAATCGGGCTCGACAACCGGCTGGCGAGCCTCACCGGCATCGCGACGCCGGCGGCTCGTGCGATCTACACGCAGCCTCGTCATGGACAGGGTGCACATCGCGTCGTGCGATCGCCGCGGGCGGCCGTGCCCGATGAAGATCGCCGGCATTCGTTCCATGGCCCCGGCGATGGTGCGCCTTTCCGATACGCGACACAATGGCGCTTATGAAAGTGATCCCCAGTGGCGAAGCACTCGGCGCGCGCATCGAAGGGCTGGACCTCGCGCGGCCGTTGGCGAAAACCGATCTCGACGGCGTGCTGGACGCGCTCGGCAAGCATGGCGTGATCCGCTTCCCGCGCCAGACGCTCACCGGCCGGCAGCTCGCCGACTTCAGCGCGCAGCTCGGCGACCTGGAGATCAACGTCGGCTCGAAGGGCTACCAGGATGCCGGCGTGCCGGAGGTGATGATTCTCTCCAACATCGTCGAGAACGGAAAGCCGATCGGGCTCGCTGACGCCGGGCAGGGCTGGCATACCGACATGTCCTATAGCCAGATGATCGCGTTCGCCAACGTGCTCTACGGCATCAAGATCCCGAAGCGCAATGGCAAGGCGCTCGGCGCGACGCAGTTCGCGAACATGCAGGCGGCATACGAAGATTTGCCCGCCGATGTGAAGCGCACGCTCGAGGGCAAGACTTGCCTCCACGACTTCGAGAAGTTCTGGGAGATGATGCGGCGGGAGAAGGGCAGCAAGCGTCCGCCGCTCACCGACGAGCAGCGCCGCGCGAAGCCGCCGGTGTCGCACCCCGTCTTCCTGCGCCATCCGCTGACCGGGAAGAAAGTGCTCTATGCGAATCCCGGCTATGCGGTGCGCATCAACGAGCTGCCGCAGAAGGAGAGCGACGAGATGCTCGACTTCCTCTTCCGGCACCAACTGCAGGACAAGTACATCCACACCTCGCAGTGGGAAGAGGGCGACGTGCTGGTGTGGGAAGACATCGGCACGATCCACAACGCCGTCGCCGACTACGGCCCCGACGAGCACCGCTTCGTAAAGCGCTGCCAGGTGATGGCCAACCGCTACTTCCGCGAAGGCGAGCTCTAGGACGTGGAGTGGATCAGCGATCCGGCCGCGTGGGTCGGGCTGGCGACGCTCGTCGCGCTCGAGGTGGTGCTCGGCGTCGACAACCTCATCTTCCTCGCCATCCTGGCCGACAAGCTGCCGCCCGCGCAGCGCGACCGCGCTCGCATCGTTGGGCTGTCGCTCGCGCTGGTGATGCGGCTCGGGCTGCTGGCCAGCATCACGTGGGTGATGTCGCTGACCGCGCCGATCTTCCAGTTCTGGCGCTTCGAAATCTCGTGGCGCGACCTGATCCTGATCGGCGGCGGCGGCTTCCTGCTGGTCAAGGCGACGACCGAAATCCACGAGCGCGTGCAAGGCGCGCACGCGCAAGGCGCGGCGCGCGGCGCGGCGCACGCTGCCTTCTGGCCCATCATCGCCCA